>NZ_JALAMR010000021.1:0-105470 GCF_026790125.1 Bacillus sp. N12A5
TACTTGACAGGGATAAGACCAAACGAGCGGTCTTTTTTTTATCGGAAGTAGCTGATCAATAATCCGATCGAGAGCAGAAATCCGAAAAATGTATTCGTTTGGGCTGTTGATTTCATTGCAACAATCATATTCATCGGCAATTCTTTTTGGACGAAGCCCTTCACTGCCTGAACTGGCTTAGGCACGCTTAAAAAGACAACAAACAGCCACGGGCTTGCGGCACCGGTAATCACCAAGCCGACAACCCAAATATAGGCGACAGCAAACGACGCAGCCAAGAGAGTGACAGCACCCTTATGCCCCATCAAAATCGCCAATGTTTTGCGTCCGCCTTTTTTGTCCTCTTCAATATCGCGAATGTTGTTCGACAGGTTAATCGCACCGACAAGAATCGCAATCGGAATTGAAATCAAAATGCTTTGCGTATTGATCATATCAGTCTGGATGAAAAATGAAATCAGCACAAACACCGATCCCATGCAAATGCCTGAGAATAACTCACCAAACGGCGTGTATGCAATTGGCAGCGGCCCTCCTGTATACAAGTAGCCGATCGCCATACCGACAAGGCCGATCAAAGCGAGCCACCAGCTGCTGCTCGCGCAAATATAAACGCCGAGCAAAATGGCAATCCCGTATGATGCGAGAGCCAATTGCAAAATCGTCTTAGGCTTCATTCCATGGCGTACAATTGCCCCTCCGATTCCGACAGATTCTGCTGTATCCAGCCCGCGTTTAAAATCATAGTATTCATTAAATAAGTTCGTCGCGATCTGGATCCATAGGCAAGAAAACAGCATAGCCAGAAACAGCAGCAGATCAACCTTCACATAAAACATCGCCAAAACGGTTCCGAGCAGCACAGGCACAAACGATGCAGTTAACGTATGGGGACGGGTTAACTGCCAAAGGATCTGCCCCATGCTTTCTTTCTGCGGCGCTGTCTGACCCTCACCCTTATTTGTTTGGTTCATCTTCCTCTTCCTTTCTATTAAAAGGCTTACTTTTTTCAGCCGGCAGCTTGATAAAAACTCCTTTTGCTTCCTTATCTATCATAATGACTTCTCCCCCATTTCACAAGATACCGCAAGAAGGCGTTTTCTTTCTTATTATACGCTTTCGGCCCCGATTTCATTAGGTTTCTGCTTTTACCTGAACGAGCTGGCACGGAAAAATTTTTTTAAGTGCATTACGCTTTTTAAAAGTTAAAAAGATCTTTTGACTCCATTCATCTTTTCCTTTATTATGAATCAGCTTGAAACATTCCATTCTCACTCTTGCAGGTATAAAGATTCATTTTCAAAAACAGACGCCGATATATTAATTCGAGGGAGATTAGGGAAAAAATGAAACTTTTTGAGCATCTGATCGTCAAATACTCATGTGATTGTCGAAAAAACGGGAAGGGAATTTTTAATATGCTGCAATTGATGAAACAGCTGTATGAAAAGCCCGCTATCAAGTGGACATGTCATACAGGCTTTTATTTGATGATACTGCTTGTTTTGTTTTTTATGTATGGTTTTCACACCGCGAATACCGGTTCATATATTTATAACGATTTCTAATTGGAGAGAGAATAACTATGAAACTTTTACATGCTATTCAAACACATGCGGAAACTTATCCGCAAACCGATGCCTTCCGCTCTCAAGGCCAGTCGCTCACCTATCAGGAATTATGGGAGCAGTCTGACCGTGCGGCTGCCGCGATCCAAAAACGCATTTCTGGGGAAAAGAAATCTCCTATCCTTGTGTACGGCCATATGGAGCCGCATATGATCGTTTCCTTCTTAGGAAGCGTCAAAGCGGGACACCCTTATATTCCGGTTGATCTGTCCATTCCGTCCGAGCGGATTGCGAAAATTATCGAAAGCTCTGGAGCAGAATTGCTAATCCATGCTGCCGGACTTTCAATTGATGCAGACAGCTACCGCATTCAGACGGTTTCGGCAGAAGAACTGCTGGAAAACGAAGGCGGCTCTGTCAGCCAAGATCAATGGGTCAAGGAACACGAGACGTTTTATATCATTTACACTTCCGGAAGCACAGGAAATCCGAAAGGCGTGCAGATTTCCGCTGCGAATCTTCAAAGCTTCACAGACTGGATTTGTGCAGACTTTCCAGTGACCGGAGGAAAAACATTTTTAAACCAAGCGCCGTTTTCATTTGATTTATCTGTTATGGATCTTTATCCGTGCCTTCAATCAGGCGGGACTTTACACTGCGTGACAAAGGATGCTGTGAATAAGCCGAAAATCTTATTCGAAGAACTGAAGAAGTCCGGGCTGAATGTATGGACATCGACCCCTTCCTTTGTGCAGATGTGCCTGATGGACCCTGGTTTTTCTCAGGACCTGCTGCCTGAGGCAGACACATTTATGTTTTGCGGAGAGGTTCTTCCGGTTTCTGTGGCAAAAGCGCTGCTTGAGCGTTTTCCGCAAGCAAAGATTTTTAATACGTACGGTCCGACTGAAGCGACAGTGGCTGTCACATCTGTTGAAATTACGAGTGACGTCATCAGCCGCAGCGAATCGCTTCCAGTGGGCTTTGCCAAGCCAGATATGAATATTTTCATTATGGATGAACAAGGACAGCCGCTTCCTGATGGAGAAAAGGGAGAAATCGTCATTGCGGGGCCGAGCGTAAGCCGAGGCTACCTTGGTGAGCCAAAGCTGACGGAAAAAGCGTTTTTCTCTTATGAAGGCCAGTGGGCATACCGAACTGGTGATGCCGGCTATATTCAAGATGGTCAGATTTTCTGCCAAGGGCGGTTGGATTTCCAGATTAAACTTCACGGCTACCGAATGGAACTGGAGGAAATTGAGTTCCATGTCAGACAGTCTCAGTACGTTCGCTCTGCTGTCGTGATTCCGTATCAGCCAAACGGAACAGTTGAGTACCTGATCGCTGCTATTGTGCCTGAGGAGCATGAGTTCCAGAAGGAATTCCAGCTGACAAGCGCCATTAAGAAAGAGCTTGCCGCTTCCCTTCCGGCGTATATGATCCCGAGAAAGTTCATCTATCAGGATCATATTCAAATGACGGCCAACGGCAAAATTGACCGGAAACGCATCGGCGAAGAGGTTCTTGTATGACGCCTTACAGCTCGTTTTTATTCTTTATACTGCTTGGCATTCTTCTTCTGCCGACGATCATTCTCGGCCTGAACGGAAAAAGATTTCAAGCATACAACATGTTCATATCTATCATTATATTGGCTTTAATTTTTTCGCACGACTTACACGGAGTCATCGCACTGTGCCTGTTTACAATATGGCAGGTGCTCCTGATCAGCGGCTACCTGGCATACCGGCAGAAAGCGAACAGCGGCTTTGTCTTTTGCGGAGCTGTTATCGCGTCGATTCTGCCTTTATTTCTGTCAAAAATATGGCCGTTTCTTTCACACCCGCAGCCGCATCACCCGCCACATAACCTGATCAGCTTTTTAGGGATTTCGTATTTAACCTTTAAAGGCGTTCAGCTGATTATGGAAGCAAGAGACGGCCTGCTGAAAGAACAGCTGCCGCTGCACCGCCTGCTGTATTTCATCCTGTTTTTCCCGACGATTTCCTCCGGTCCGATCGACAGATACCGCCGGTTCGTCAAGGATGAACAGAAGGCTTGGACAAAAGAAGAATACGCTGATCTATTGTACACAGGGATTCATAAGATCTTTATCGGTTTCCTGTACAAGTTTATTATCGGCTACGCAATCAATACGTACTTCATCATGAATCTTCCCGCGATCACGCACAATAAGATTCTCGGGAACCTGCTGTACATGTACGGCTACAGCATGTATTTATTCTTTGATTTCGCCGGCTACACAATGTTTGCCGTCGGGGTCAGCTACATTATGGGCATTAAATCACCGGAAAACTTTAATAAACCGTTTATCAGTAAAAATATTAAAGATTTCTGGAATCGCTGGCATATGTCTCTGTCATTCTGGTTCAGAGATTATGTGTTTATGAGATTCGTATTTTGGATGACTAAAAAAAAGTGGATCAAAAACCGTATGGCCGTCTCAAACATCGGGTATTTCCTGCTGTTTATGCTGATGGGGGTTTGGCACGGGCTCGCGCCGCAATATATCATTTACGGCCTCTATCACGCCGTTCTGATGACGTGTTACAACTTTTTCGAGAAGTGGAATAAGAAATATAAATGGCTGCCGTCCAACCGCTGGACAACCATTCTCGCGATTGTGATCACATTCCATTTCGTTTGCTTCGGGTTTTATATTTTCTCAGGAAAACCATTTCATCACCACCATTAAAGGAGATTAGATAGCTATGGATTTTAAACAAGAGGTATTAGACGTTTTAGCAGAGGTTTGCCAGGATGACATCGTAAAGGAAAATCCTGATATTGAAATTTTTGAAGAAGGTTTGCTTGATTCTTTTGGAACAGTAGAATTGCTGCTTGCGATTGAAAACCGTTTTGATATTTTAGTGCCGATCACTGAATTTGACCGGGACGTTTGGAATACACCTAACAACATTGTAAATCAGCTGTCTGAGTTGAAATAATGAAAAAGCGTTTTTTCGGTCCAATTATTTTGGCGTTTATTCTATTCGCAGGCGCCATCGCAATTCCATCTTCATGGCTGACAGGCTTCATCACCGATAAGCGTGTGAAAGAGTCAGCAACAGCCTTGAATCCGAGTATGTTTCAAGGGCTATATTTACAAGATCAGATGCTCAAAGATCCGACATATCTTCCGATTTACGGGTCTTCTGAGCTTTCCCGGCTGGACGAGTTCCACCCATCTAATTATTTTCAGGTAAACAATGAGGGATTCACGCCATACCTTGTCGGCAAAGGCGGGTCCCAGTCATTGATTCATTCTTTAAACTTCGCTGCCCATATGGATCAGCTGAAGGGCAAAAAAATCGTATTCATCGTGTCTCCGCAATGGTTTATTAAGCGCGGGTCTGATGAACAGCATTTCGCGCCGAACTATTCTGCACTGCAAGGGCTTGATTTGGCATTTAACGATCAGATCGACCCTGAAATTAAAAAGAAAATGATGAAACGCATGCTGCGCTTTAAGGCTGTGCAAAACGATGCCATTCTTTCTGAGCTGTACAAAGCAATGGTAAACGGCCAGACGTGGAAAGTGAACGCGCTGAAGCCGGCGGCGAAAGT
Source organism: Bacillus sp. N12A5 (assembly GCF_026790125.1). Lineage (NCBI taxonomy): Bacteria > Bacillati > Bacillota > Bacilli > Caryophanales > Bacillaceae > Bacillus > Bacillus sp. N12A5. The sequence continues at coordinate 5,154 of NZ_JALAMR010000021.1, forward strand.
GTATTACAGCATGCTGGAAAAGAAAGATCTGTATTATTCAACGACAGAATCATCCGGGCCAAAGCGCTATATCTCGCAGTCAGTAAAGGATAAGTCATGGTCTGAATTGAATAAACTGGCGGATCAATCAGGCAAACGCCACTCCGGTTCTAACGATTTTCACATCGACAACCCTGTCTATAAAAAGCTGAAGCCGAAAGTGCCTAAGCTGAAAGGGAAAAACAAAGGAAGATCGTATGCGGTGTCACCGGAATATGGCGACTTTGAAATGATGCTCGATATCCTGAAGGATGCGGGCGCAGAGCCTATGTTTGTCACCATCCCTGTCAACGGAAAATGGTACGACTACACAGGCTTCCCGAAAAAAGGCCGCACTGATTATTACAAAAAAGTGAATAAGCAGATTAGAGCGAAGGGCTTCCAGGTTGCTGACTTTTCGGGGCATGAATATGACCCGTATTTCATGAAAGATACCATTCACATCGGCTGGAAAGGCTGGGTGTATGTCGATAAAGCAATTGACGAATTTTACAAAACCGGAAAAGTCACTTCATCCTAAGCATCTCATAGGACACGGCTGCATATTTCCTGCTAAGATTTCAAATAGTAAAGGAATCACAGCCAACTAGTTAGAGGTGGTATATCAATGAAGATGACAGGCAATACGGTTTTAATCACAGGGGGTTCCGCCGGCATCGGGCTTGAACTGGCCAAGCGCCTGCTGGAACTTGGCAATGAAGTCATTATTTGCGGACGCAGCGAGACGAGGCTTTCAGAAGCGAAGCAGCAGCTCCCAAACATCCATACAAAGCAATGTGATGTTGCAGACCGTTCGCAGCGGGAGGCATTGTTTGAATGGGCTCTAAAGGAATTCCCGAACCTGAATGTTCTCGTCAACAACGCCGGCATTCAAAAGGAAATCGACTTCAAAAAAGGGACAGAGGAGCTGTTTGTAGACGGAGATGAAATTGAACTTAATTTCCAAGCGCCTGTCCATTTATCAGCCCTTTTCACACCTCATTTGATGAAGCAGCCCGAGGCGGCAATCGTTCAGGTCACGTCGGGACTAGCGTTTAACCCGTTAGCTGTTTATCCGGTGTACTGTGCAACAAAAGCGGCACTTCACTCATTCTCGCTTACGCTCAGACACCAGCTTCGCGATACGAGCGTGGAAGTGATTGAAATGGCGCCTCCTATGGTGGACACGGGACTAAACCAAAAATCACGGGATAAACAAGGCCTGACATACCGGGGCATGTCAGCTGAAGAATATGTTCAATATTTCTTGGACGGCTTGAAAGAAGGGAAACAAGAGATTACAAATGAACGTGTTGAAGGTCTTCGGAATGCCACTCGCGCTGATTATGACAGGGTGTTCCAACAAATGAACGCGCAGGAGAATTAATTTCTCCTGCTTTTTTCTTATGAATTTCTTACATATTTGAGCAAACCTATTGCGAATATTTGTTGAAGGTATACAATAGAATATAAATTATTTTCAAATAAGTTTGATAATATAAACAATTTAACAACAGGGAGATTGACCATGACTAAACAAACGATTCGCGTTGAATTAACATCAACAAAAAAACCGAAACCAGATCCAAATCAGCTTTCATTCGGAAGAGTGTTTACAGACCACATGTTTGTAATGGACTACGCGGCGGATAAAGGATGGTATGATCCAAGAATCATTCCTTATCAACCTGTTTCAATGGACCCGGCCGCAATGGTATATCACTACGGCCAAACTGTGTTTGAAGGATTAAAGGCCTATGTGTCAGAGGATGACCATGTCCTGCTTTTCAGACCGGAAAAAAATATGGAACGCCTGAATCAATCAAACGACCGGCTCTGCATCCCGCAAATTGATGAAGAACAGGTTCTGGAAGGCTTAAAACAGCTTGTTGCGATCGACAAAGACTGGATTCCGAATGCAGAGGGCACGTCCCTTTATATCCGTCCGTTTATCATCGCAACCGAGCCTTTCCTCGGTGTTGCAGCATCTCATACGTATAAGCTCTTTATCATTCTTTCTCCGGTCGGCTCTTATTACAAAGAAGGCATCAAGCCGGTCAAAATCGCTGTTGAAAGTGAATTTGTGCGTGCGGTAAAAGGCGGAACGGGAAATGCCAAAACCGCAGGGAACTACGCTTCAAGCTTAAAAGCGCAGCAGGTGGCTGAAGAGAAAGGATTTTCTCAAGTACTCTGGCTGGACGGCATTGAGAAGAAATACATTGAAGAAGTCGGAAGCATGAATATCTTCTTCAAAATCAACGGTGAAATTGTAACGCCAATGCTGAACGGAAGCATCCTGGAAGGCATTACGCGCAATTCCGTCATCGCTTTGCTTAAGCATTGGGGCCTTCCGGTTTCAGAACGGAAAATTGCGATCGATGAGGTCATCCAAGCCCATAAAGACGGCATCCTCGAGGAAGCCTTCGGCACAGGCACAGCTGCTGTGATTTCGCCGGTTGGTGAGCTGATCTGGCAGGATGAAACACTGTCGATTAACAACGGTGAAACAGGTGAAATCGCCAAAAAGCTATATGATACGATTACAGGTATTCAAAAAGGCGCTGTCGCTGATGAGTTCGGATGGACGACTGAGGTTGCAGCACTGACTGAAAGCAAGTAAGCAAAAAGCCGGCCCACTGAAGGCCGGCGTTTTTTACGCTTCAATTTTGTTAAAGAACTGCGGCAGGTACGCTTTGTGCGCCTCCAGCATGTCGTCTAAAATCTGCTTGGCGACCTTGTCAGATGGGACGAGCGGATTAATGGTCATCGCGAGAAGTGCTGTTTGATAGTCGCCTGTAACTGCCGCTTCTGCCGCGACCCGCTCAAAGGATTTGATTTGCTGGACGAGGCCCCGGACAGATACCGGCAGATCGCCGACAGCAATTGGCTTAGGCCCATTTTTCGTCATGACACAGTTCACTTCAACTGCGGAGTCGTCTGGGATGCTGGCTATTGCGCCATTATTGACCGTGTTCACCGGCTGAATGTCGTGTTTATCATTGTAAATGGAACTGATTAAATTACACGCTGCATCGCTGTAGTAAGCGCCGCCCCGTTTTTCCAGCTGCGGCGGTTTGATCGCTAGGTTTGGATCTTTGTAAAGCTCGAACAGCTCTTTTTCAACCTTTTGCACGACTTCAGCGCGTGTGCCTTCTGTTTGTGATGCTTCCAGCTCATGCTCCAGCATCTCTTTCGTTTTGAAATAGTAACGGTGATAGCCGCAAGGGATGATATCGAGCGCTTTTAAAAATTCCGGCTCCCACTCTGCACCCGAAATGTTTTTCATCGTCATCGCGTTTTTCGGATCACCCATGGCTTCAATGACTTGCTCCTTCACACTGACACCGTCCAAGAAGACATCCAGCCCGAATACCATATGATTCAGTCCGGCGAATTGGACTTCTATGCGGTCCACATCTACATCAAGCGCTTTGGCTACACCCATTTTGATGCCGATTGGAACGTTACAGAGACCGACGACTTTCTTCAGGTTGGAGTAGCGAAGCAAGGCTTCTGTCACCATGCCGGCCGGGTTTGTGAAATTAACAAGCCAAGCGTTCGGGCAGAGCTCTTCTATGTCCTTTGCGATCTCAAGGATGACCGGAATTGTGCGCAATCCTTTGAACAGGCCTCCCGGGCCGTTCGTTTCCTGGCCGATGACCCCGTATTTTAATGGAATGCGTTCATCCTTGGCTCTTGCCTGCAGAAGTCCGACGCGGAATTGAGTCGTGACAAAATCTGCGTCCTTCAGCGCTTTTCTCCGGTCGAGCGTAAGGTGAATGTCGATCGGGACACCGGCTTTTTCAACCATCCGTTTGGCGAGCGTGCCGACAATATTCAGCTTCTCTTCGCCCTCAGGGATATCGACGAGCCATAATTCACGGACAGGCAGTTCATCATACCGTTTAATGAACCCTTCCACGAGCTCTGGCGTGTAGCTTGAACCTCCGCCAATCGTTACAATTTTTAATCCTTTTGTCATATGCTTGCTCCCCTTTGCTCGGTGATTTTTTCATATAACGCAATGAACTCCGCCGCGAGATCCTTCACTGTCATCGCATTCATTAAATGATCCTGTGCATGAACCATCAGAAGCGTCATTTCCGTCCTTTCTCCGCCCGCTTCATTTTGGATCAGCTCTGTCTGGTAATGATGGGCTTTTGTTAATTCTTCTGCGGACTCTTGAAGCTTTTTCTGCGCTTCTTCTGCGTCACCGCTTTTCGCAGCGGCAATGGCCTCCATGGCGGAGCTCCTGCCGTTTCCTCCGTGAAGAATAATTTGAAAAATGATTTGCTCCATTTTCTCATTCACGCGATTCACTTCCTTTCTCTACAGAGCCGCTTCTTTGTCATCTGATGCTGCAGGTGTTTGGATCAGCTCCAGATCGTTTTCTTCTCTCAGCTTCTGTTTATCCCACATTCTGAAGAATGGATAATAGACAACAAAGGATACAGCGATATTAATGGCTTGCATGACCGCGCCTGAGACTTTTCCTCCTGTCGCCAAATAGCCTGAAAAGATTGGCGGCATGGTCCATGGGACTGCGATACCCGCCGGTTTGGCGACAAGGCCGGTGCTCATTCCGATATAAGTGAGTGTCACTGTGACAAGCGGCGTGATGATAAACGGAAGTAAGAGCATCGGGTTCATGACGATCGGCATTCCAAATATAATCGGTTCGTTAATATTGAAGATGGCCGGACCGATTGCAAGCTTTCCGAGCTGCTTCATTTGTTTGCTTCGGGCGCGCAGGAACATTGTGACAACGAGTGCCAATGTGGCTCCGCTTCCGCCGATATTAATCCAGATATCAAAAAACTGCTGGGTGAAAATTTTAGGCAGCTCCTCGCCGGCTTGAAACGCGATTCGGTTGGCGTCCATGGCGCCGTACCAAATCGGTGCCATGACGCCGCCGACAATATTGGCGCCGTGAAGGCCGCAGGCCCATAAAAGCATTTTGACGCCTTCCGCAACGAGGCTGCCCCCCAGGCTTCCGCCAAGAATGGAAAGCGGCGTCCCCAATAAAACGCTTACAATATTATGAAGGCTTTCAAACGGCGTCGCTTCAACAAGCAGCCGGGCTGCCCAGATCAGGAAGATGACCGCAAAGCCGGGGATTAACGCGACAAATGACTTGCTGACTGCCGGCGGAACGCCATCCGGCATTTTGAAGACCAAGTTACGCTGGATGATGAGACGGTAAATCTCTGTCGACACCATCGCGATAATCATGGCGACAAACAGGCCTTTGCTTCCCATCAGCGAAAGCGGAATTCCGCCGCCGACCATAATTTCTTTCGTCGAACCATCAGGTGTAAACGGTACTTGATACGGTGTCGCTAACAAAAATGCCGCAAGGGAAATGGCTCCTGCCGACAAGGCATCGACGCCGTATTTCTCGGCGAGCCGGTAGGCGATGCCGAATGCGGCGACCAGTCCCATAATTTCAAAGGTGGCGTCGACTGGGTAGGCCAGTTTTTCAGACCAGGAGCTGCCAAACGTTTTTGCCATAAACTCGGCGTATCCCGGGATCGGGAGGTTGCCGATAATGAGGAAAAAAGAACCGATGATAATCAGCGGCATCGTGAGGATGATACCATCACGCAGTGCCTGCAAATGGCGCTGTCCCGCAATTCTTCCAGCTATAGGCATAACCTTTTCTTCTAAGATCTGATTGACTTTATTCACACAGCCCGCTCCTCTCTATGACACATGTCCAAGCTGTTCAGCTGATTTCAGCACTTCCGCCCCGTTGCACGTGCCATAATGAACGGTATTAATGACGTCTACCGGAACCCCCTTTGACTCTCCTAATTTTTTCAGCTGCGGAAGCATATAACGGACTTGCGGGCCGAGAAGCAGTACATCCGCTTTATCGATATGATTCTGTACAGAATCGCCTGAAACTGCCCAAATGGTATAGTCTTTTCCTTGTTCCTGCGCACTTTTTTCCATCTTGCTCACCAGTAAGCTGGTAGACATGCCTGCTGCACAAACGAGTAATATATTCATGTAAAAGACCCCCTAGAGTTTGATCAATTTTGTCATGTCCTGCTGTTGCTATCATCATATTATGAAATCGCTTTCATAAACACTCAAGGTTTTTCCGCAGCAAACGGAAAAAAGGTATATACAGACTGTCAGCTCAGCATTTTTTGGTCAAACACATCCGAAAGCTCTTGATACGAACGGCATTTGATCAGCTGGTTCACCGCCGACGGGTCATCCAAAATGCTGCCAAGCAGTTTGTACATGCTTTGCAGATCGGCCTTGTTCTCCTTTTCAACACAAAGCAGACAGACAAATTGAACACGCTGATTCTCCCAATCTATCGGTTTTTTGAGCGTACAGACGGCCCAAAACGTAGTTTTTGTCTGCGGAACGAGCGGGTGCGGGATGGCAACTAGATTGCCAAAGCACGTTGGCGACATGTCTTCTCTTTCAAAGATAGAATCTATGATTTCTTTATCGGCATAGCCGCAATCAACTGCTTTCTGCCCTAAAAATTGAATCACTTCTTCTTTTGAGCGCAGATCCTTCTGGAAAAACACCAGGTCTTTTTTCAGATAGCGGGCCGCTTTTTCTTTTTCATCACTTAGAATGGATTCGATTTTTGTAAAGTCAGTCCCGCCCAGAAGTGTGTTGACCTTGAGCACTGGCACAGGGAGCTCTTTGTTGATCGGGATGGTGCTGATGACAAAATCAATTGAATCATAGGATATCTGGTCAAGACTGTAGTACTCAGCCGTTCCAAGAATATCAAGCCGTTTGCCGAAATGGGAGCGGAGTTTTTCACGCAGAAGCTGGGCGCTTCCTGCACCTGATGCGCATACGATGATACATCGTTTCGGCGGGCTTTCTGTTTTTTTTCGTTCAATCGCGGCGCCAAAGTGAAGGGCCAGATAACCAATTTCGTTTTCATGAATCTCAATGCCCGTTTGTTGCTTTATCACCATTCCGGCAACGATCCCGGCTTCAAAAGCCAGTGGATAATGTTCCTTGATCGCCGCCAGCATCGGATTTCGCAAGTTCATGCCGTATCGGTTGCGGCTGATCGCCGGCTTCATATGCAGCGACAAGCCGATTTTCAGCTCTTGGTCATGCAGGATACCGAGCTTCAGTTCACGATCAACGGCCTTTATCATAGCAAATGTCAGCTGATCAGTTTCTTCGTCAATTGAAAAAGCATCCTCCCCGCATTGTGGTTGCGGAATTCGTTTTGTGCCAAGGAGATGCATGGCGATATAGGCCGTCTCGTCCTTCGGAAATGTAACGGCAAGTGCTGATTCCAGCTCTTTTACGATGGCTTCTGCCGCCTGATATTCCTTTTGATGCTGGATATGATCCATATCATCCGGAAAAAGAGATACGTAGTTTTCCGTTCTGATCCGTTTACAAGCGATGGCAATATGAATGATGAGGTTATTCAGCCCTAAGTTAGACAGTGGGATGCGGTCGTTCTTCATTTTTTTGAGGATGGCTGAACGGATGATTTCGATTTCTTCATTAGGCACAATATCAGCCTTTTCATTCAGAACATCAATCTCCATTTCTCTATCATCAAAAATGTACTCCGCCATACAGTACCTCATCTGCACCTCGTCACCGCGGAGCTTGAAGCCGTAATTCGGGCGTGTTTCCATGACGATGCGGTAAGGCAGCAGCCTTTTTTTGACTTCTTTCAAATCCGTTTGAAGCGTAGATTTTGAGATAAATAGTTCTTCAGCCAGTTCATCGAGCTTGAGGTAATGCTCCGCAAGCAGCAGCCTTTTCATAAGATAGGCCATTCTCTCCTCCGGCAATACCGGCAGGCCTTTTTTTTGCTGACATTCATTTTGCAGCAGCGTTCTGAATGTCTGCTCGTCATGAATGCGGAGTTTGTAGCCGGAACCTCTTACGGATTGGACAAAAGCGCCATGGCCGCTCAGCACGCCTTGCAGTTCCTTTATATCATTGCGGACCGTCCGTGTTGTCACGTTTAATTGCGCGGCAAAAAACGAGCTTGTCACCGGAGCTTCGGCCGCCATCAGCAAGCGCAGAATATCACGAAGTCGCCCATGAAGCATGAGAAAAACCTCCTATCAAGTAGATGCAGGGATTAAGTGAGTGAGCAGAAAGGATGATGAAGGAATGTGAAATGTATATAAATTCTATAATGGAGAGAATGGCAAGTCAATGAACATCGGGAGACTGGGGGGAAAACTGACCCATAAAAAACAGCCGGGGTCAGCCGGCTGTTCGGGATGCGGACATATTTTTTTGTTTAGACGCCTTTCGATCCTTCATGATTTTTCGAACAATGGGGTAAATGACCGGCGCCCATTTGATAACGGTTTTGATCATCTTTTTCAAAGCTCCGATTCTCCCTTCTTTTTTCTCAACCATTCCCCTGATTGCCCTTTGCTTAAACATCTAACGCGACACGTACCTGTTTCCCGTCACCCAGAAACGCCACGGATAATCGCGGGCCTCTCCGCTGTTGTCGATGCCGATGCGCGGGCCGGTAGAAATCTGTTCCGGTGTATATCCGCTTTCAATGTAAAGCGGCTGTTCCGTGATCCAGCGTCCGTAGTCATTCATCGTGACGCCAAGTGCTTTCGTCAGCTTTCCGGGCCCATTTGTCCATTCCCTCGGACGCCGGCCCGGCCTTCTCTCCTCCATTAACAGCTGCCCTTCATGAGGCTCAATCGCCCTGATTAATACGGCTTGCGGGACACCCTCTTCTGCGGCAACGACATTCAGCAATGTATGGGTGTGCATGACATACGTATACACCCTCCCAGCTTCCGCAAACATAATCTCAGTCCGCTTCGTCCGGCGATTGTTAAAGCTGTGGGCGGCTCTGTCTTCGGCTCCCATATAAGCTTCTGTTTCCACTATATAGCCTGACGCTGTGCCTCCGTCTGTTTCTTTTACCAGAAGGCAGCCTAGAAGCGACGGGGCGAGCTCAAGAGCAGTTTTTTGGTAAAACGTGATAGGCAGCGGATGTCTTTCTCTTGTCACGAATCGAACTCTCCTTTTACCGATTTTTGTACATTGTACCATTCCCGAAGCCGATGAAAAAAAACGGCTGTTTTAAAATCTTTCCATTAAGGGAATATTGTTACCGTTCAAAAAAGGAGGGTCAACAATGAAAGAGGATCATCAAAACAAGCATCACGGAACAAATGCCCAAGGCAGTGAGGATGCGCTTTCTCATAAGACATCTGGGGAAAACGAATCAGAGGATACCTTAACGAACAGGCAGGGACATCCTGTCACTGACAACCAGAATGTAAGAACTGTCGGGAACAGAGGGCCTACAACACTTGAGAACTACGATTTTCTCGAAAAGATCAGCCACTTTGACCGTGAGCGCATCCCGGAGCGGGTTGTCCACGCCCGAGGAGCAGGTGCACACGGATATTTTGAAGCGTACGGAAGCTTTGGAGACGAACCGATTTCAAAATACACCCGGGCCAAGCTCTTTCAGGAAAAAGGCAAGAAAACCCCTGCATTTGTCCGTTTTTCTACGGTGAATCATGGAAAACACTCACCTGAAACATTGAGAGACCCGCGCGGTTTTGCCGTTAAGCTTTATACCGAAGACGGAAACTGGGATTTGGTCGGGAACAATCTGAAAATCTTTTTTATCCGCGACCCGCTGAAATTTCCGGATCTTGTGCACGCATTTCAGCCTGATCCAGTAACCAACATCCAGGACGGTGAACGTATCTTCGACTTCATTTCTCAGTCCCCTGAAGCGACACATATGATCACCTTCTTGTTTTCGCCTTGGGGCATTCCGGCCAACTACCGGCAAATGCAGGGTTCGGGCGTACACGCCTATAAATGGGTGAATGAGGAAGGCAAAGCCGTTCTCGTGAAATATCATTTCGAACCGAAACAGGGCATCCGCAACCTGACACAGAAGGAAGCAGAAGAGATTCAAGGGAAAAACTTTAACCATGCAACACAGGATTTGTATGAAGCGATCGAAAATGGCGATTATCCGGAATGGGAAGTGTATGCCCAAATCATGAGCGATGATGAGCATCCTGAACTGGACTTTGATCCGCTTGATCCGACAAAGCTGTGGTATAAAGACGATTTCCCATGGAAACCGATCGGCAAATTGGTTCTTAACAAAAACCCGGAAAACTACCATGCGGAAGTAGAACAAGCTTCATTCGGAACGGGAGTGCTTGTTGACGGGCTTGATTTCTCAGATGATAAGTTGCTTCAGGGCCGGACGTTTGCCTACTCTGATACGCAGCGCTACCGTGTAGGCGCAAATTACCTGCAGCTTCCGATCAACTCACCGAAAAAACATGTCGCCACCAACCAGGAAGGCGGGCAAATGCTGTACCGGGTCGATAGAGCAGAAGGCCAAAACCCGCACGTTAACTATGAGCCGTCCATTATGGGCGGGCTGCAGGAAGCGAAGCAGGATGGAAAGGATCATACGCCGCACGTCGAAGGTGATGTAAAGCGTGAAGCAATCGACAGAACGAACAACTTCGGACAGGCCGGCGAAACGTACCGGAGATTTACTGAATTTGAACGGAACGAATTGATCACGAACCTGGTCAATACGCTTTCTACATGCCGCAAAGAAATCCAGGATCAGATGATTGAGAATTTCACAAAAGCTGATCCGGACTACGGGAAACGCGTGGCAGAAGGGCTGAAAAAAGTTTCCGAAAACAACAGCAACGGGCCGATCGGCACAACTGAAACGGAACAGGCTGCAAAACAGGCTGAGCAGGAAAGCCATCCGTCTGACCCGTATTAAAACAGTGAACAGGACTTGTTTGAAGTCCTGTTTTTTTCATTTTTCTGTTGAAACGCTTTCAGCAATTATGGTGTACTGGAAGGAAAGGGGTGGGAAGAAGTATGGAGTTACAGCCGGACATGATTCCTCGGAAAAAAACAATCGGCGCTTTAGATCACGCCGTTTTTTTATGCATGGTATTTTGTTTTTGGTTTTCAGGCTATATTTATGTTCCTGTATTCGGCCTGTACTTGGAGGATCTGCACTTTTCTTACGGCGCAATCGGCATCATTCTCGGCAGCTACGGGGTCACGCAAATCCTTCTTCGATTTCCGCTCGGCTTGCTGTCAGACATCCTCTTTTCGATACGCAAGCAATTGTTAATTGCCGGGTTTGGGTTTTCCGTCCTCAGCAGCTTGCTTTTTCTGATGTTTGATTCTTTCTTCTTCGTGCTGGCCGCACGGCTGTTTGCGGGAATTACCGCCTCTATGTGGGTCATGGCGACCATTTTATATGCGCAGTATTTCAACAGCGATAACGCCTCAAAAGCAATGGGCATTATGCAGTTTTTCACTGTCATGCCTCAGTTTGCCAGCATTGTGTTCTGCGGGCTTGCGGCAGCTCGCTTAGGCAGGCAGGTTCCGTTTTGGATGGCGCTGGCGGCCTCGGCCATCGGCCTGGTGATCTGCTGCTTTATTAAAGACCCTTCGGCTCCTCCCGCGAACCGTGACACAATACGGGTGCCGCAATCCATCAAAGACACATTGCGGCTGCCGAAGCTGAAGCTTTTCACCATCCTGTCTATGACTGCCCACGCGGTGTTATTTATGACCGTGTTTGGTTTTACACCGCTTTACATCCATCAGCTCGGAATGGGTGACGCGGAGCTGCTTTGGGTGATGAGCGCCTTTTTCCTCCCTCACGCAGCCGCCACATTAAGCTTTGTGTTTCTGCGATTCACAAGCCGAACTGCTTACTTCGTAATGCTCATCAGTTTTGCGGTCACTGGAATCTGTTTGTTATTTGTACCTTTTTCAGAAACATTATTCTCGGTTTGCATCACACACGCCTGCATCGGGCTGGCCCTCGGTTTCGTATTTCCTTTACTGCTAAGCCGGGTCGTCGATATCAGTTCCGTCCGTTTGAAAATGTCAGTGATGGGGTTTTATCAGTCGTTTTATGCGCTGGGCATCTTCCTCGGACCCCTTTTAGCCGGAAAAACCGCACAGCTTTTCGGGCTTGCTGGAGTGTTTTATGGAGCCGGGTCGCTGGCATTTGCCGCCTTTCTAGTGATGCTCGCACAAAAGCGTCACATGATCTATTAATAGCTTTCATACTGCCGGAAGCGCCACGCTGAAAACATGGCCAGAAGCATGATGCATAAAATGGAGAATGTGAGCGACCATCCGAAAAAATCGGCCTTCTCCCCATGAAGAAGGATATGCTCCGCCTGCTTGCAAAGCGCAGCTGGAAGCCATTTCGAACCATCAGGAAATAGCGATACAGCAAAGGAAACGGCAGCTGTCAGCCCGATCCCGGAAGCCGCGGCTGCGCCGAGAGACCGAAACATCGTACTTCCGTAAAGGCCGGCAGTCACAATAAACATGATCCAAAGAGCATAGAGGCCAAGGCTTCCGGCAAAACGGCTGAATGATGTCTCCTCAAACAGCAGCCGGACGTAATAATAAGCAAGCCCGTATCCTGCTGCAAACGACGCAATGCAGATCATGCTTTGGGTGAGCCATTTGCTCACGATATAATGGGCTGCCGTCACAGGCCGAGACATGATCAGCGACGTTACGCCTTGATTTCTTTCATTCGCCACGCTGCCCATGACGCTGAAGATGACCAGAGCCATGCCAAGCGTGTTGAATTGAGAAAGCGTGCTGACCATCACTTCAGACCCGGAAGGCATCGTAAAATTGATTTTCATGCCATCAGGAAGGTTTCCTCCGTGTTCAATGATTTCCGGCATATAATAAATGGTCAGCGGCTGTGTCAATCCCACGATCATCATCGCGATCGGCAGCCAGATGAGCTTACCGCTTTTCCACCCATCGAGCCATTCTTTCTGCAATAGCGTTATCATCACCTTCATGCGTGCACCACCTTTAGATAGACGTCTTCAAGAGACTCCGCGTGCTGTTGAAAACAAGTGATGGTCAATCCCGCTCGGATACACTCACTCAGCAAGGTCCGGCCAGCTTGTATATCTGGCAGCTCGAAAACAGCCTGAGACGGATTCATATAGACAATAGCTGAGACATAAGGCTTCTCTTCAAGCCAGCCGTTCAGCTTCTCTTTCACTGTAAGAGTGAAAACGTTCGTTTGATGCTGTTTCTTAAGCTGCTGTAATTCGCCTTTCCATGAAATCTCCCCGTTTTTCATGATCACCACCTGATCACACACCTGCTCTGCATCATGCAAAACGTGTGTAGAAAACAGAACAGCCATATGCTTCTTCAGCTCTCGCATCATGTCCAGCACCTCGAACCGCCCTGACGGATCAAGAGCGGATACCGGTTCATCCAAGATCAACAGCTTCGGTTTATGGAGCAGCGCCTGTGCCAGCCCGAGTCTTTGCTTCATGCCGCCTGAATAGCCGCCGATTCTTTTGTGTGCGGATTCCTGCAAGCCGACAAATTCCAGCATCTCGCCGATTTCCTCTTGGCATTTTTTCTTTGAAAGACCGGACAGTCTCCCGGCAAATGTTAAAAACTCGTTTGCAGTCATCCACGAATAAAAAGCAGGATACTGCGGGAGGTACCCGATCAAACGCCGGTCCGGCTTTTTCTCCCCTAACAGCTTGATGGTTCCAGAGGTTGGCGAAAGCAGTCCGGCCAGCATTTGCAGTGTTGTAGTTTTACCGGCTCCATTAGGGCCTAATAATGCGACACACTCGTTTTCATTCACGTGGAAACTGACATTCTTTATAGCTTCATGATGCCGGTACGATTTGCATAATGATTCAATAGACAGCATATCCGCTTACCTTTGCTTTCTGCCGACGGTAAAAAACAAAATCGGCCCGATAATATTGATACATACGATGATTGCGGCCCACATCCACTTTGGCCCGTTCGTCCGTTCTTCTTTTATACAGCTGATAAGGGCAAACACCGCTAAAACCAACTGTAATACAATCAGCGGCAAAATCATTTCCCAAGAAATATTCATTGCTTGATCCCCCTTTTCTTCCTGTCCGGCTTTATAACAAAAAAGTAATAGCAAATCAGAGGCATTGGTGCTTGAATCAATCCGATAATCCCCCAAACCCATGCCATGCGATTACGTTTTTTCGCATCAATAAATAAAAAGATTCCCTGCGCCAAAACAATAAGATAAGCCGCAACCATGATGACAATTTCTGTTTGTGTCATCGGCGCTCCACCTCGCATTCACCAGGATGACTTTTTTTCTCAGCCGCAATTAAAATCGGCAGCACCGCAAGCACACAAACCTGAAGTACGATAAACACTGCTGGAGCTCGAGTGAATGCCAGAATTGCCGCACTCACAACCATCAGCGCACAGAATACAAATAAGATGATCTCTTTCAGCAGTTTTTTTCTGCGTTCAGCTTTCATTTGTGACAGCCGGTAAAGCATTTCTTTTTGATCTGGTATAGAGGGGTTGGCTGTTTGATCAATTTTCTGCAATTCTGATTTTAAATGCCCGGAAATCTTTTCTTTATTCATCGTCCCACTCCTTTCTGATTTGCTGGAGCCCTTTATGAACTCTGGACTTCACCGTGCCTTCCTTGATCTGCAGCATCAGCCCGATTTCGGCGTAGGTATAGCCGTAGTAATGCCTTAATAAAACAGGCGTGCGCAGTTTAGGGTCCAGCTTTGAAAACAGATCAAGCGTCTCGCTCCATTCTGCCCCTTTCACTGACACGTCCCACTTGATCTTGCGGATGGTTTCCTCTGTCATCGCCTGTTTCCGTTTCCATTCTCTCTTTCTCTTTTTCTGGTGATCGAGATAGAGCCTCGATGCAATAGAAATCAGCCACGTGGAGAATTTGGAACGGCCTTGGAAGCTTCTTAAATGAATGTACCCTTTCAGAAAGGTTTCCTGAACGAGCTCCTCACTGAGGTCAGGATGAAGAGATAGTTTTAGCAAATATTTATATAAAAAAGAATAATGATAGTGGAAAAGAGCTGTAAACGCTTCGTCGTCTCCCTCTTTCGCCTGTTGTATCAGCTGCTGTTCTTCATGTGTATCCAATGGCCGCGATCCCCCCTTTTTTGTTTTTCTGCCTTATGAGACGACACCGGATTTAAAAGCGTTCATCTTTTTTACAATTCTTTTCAGCCATTGACAGATCAGGCTTCCCGGCCGTATGGCTGCACATCCGCATTTGTAAACCCCCTCACAGTCTGTTAAGCTATGACTTTATGTCGATTTTAAAAATATCCAATATGGAGGACGATGCATTGAAAGTAGAAAGGCGAACGATTGAATATATTCCTAATGAAGAAAGACATGGTAAAGCGAAAGATTTATTTCCCGTATGGTTCGGGGCTAATATGCATATCACCACGTTAGTGACCGGCACGATTCCCGTTGCAATGGGACTTAATCTGTTTTGGAGTGTTGCCGCTATTATTTGCGGAACATTACTCGGTGCCATATTTATGGCGTCTCATTCCGCGCAAGGCCCTCAGCTTGGCATCCCGCAAATGATTCAAAGCCGTGCCCAATTCGGCGTAATCGGAGCGATTCTTCCCCTCTTCTTAGTTATGTTTATCTACCTTGGTTTCTTCGCAAGCAGCACGATTCTGGCGGCTGGAACCTTAAGCAGCTTTGTTCCCATCCCGGGATCATGGAGCATTATAGGCTTAAGCGCCGTATGTTTTTTACTCACCATTTTCGGCCATGATTTGATTCACAAAATGCAAAAAATCCTTTCCTGGACCTCTTTTGCTGTATTTTTTGCCGCAACAATACTCATTTTTCAATTGCCGATTCCGGCAGGCAGCTGGATTCCCGGAGCGGTTGATCTGCCCATTTTCTTAGTGGCGGTCAGTGCAGTTGCAACGTGGCAGCTTGCATACGCACCGTATGTTGCCGATTATTCAAGATATCTGCCAGTTCAAACGCCGGCGTCCAAAACGTTTTGGTACAGCTATGCAGGTACATCTTTCAGCTCCATCTGGATGATGCTGCTCGGCGCTTTGCTGACGACAGCACTTCCTGACTTTACGGCAAACTCAGGCAGCCAGATTGTCCAATTGTTCGGCCCCTTCTCGTTCATTATGCTGATCATTGTGTTATTTGGGCAAATGGCGATCAATGTCTTTAACCTGTATGGGGCTTTCATGTCCACGACCACAACGCTTGAGCCGTTTCTGAAGTTAAAGGTCACGCCCAAAGTCAGAATCATCATGATCCTTGGCGTCACGCTTGTCGGCACAGTCTTAAGCCTACTGGGGCAAAGCAATTTTATGGAGCTGTTTTTGAATTTTATCTTTTTCATCAGTTATTTCTTAATTCCATGGACGGCAATCAATTTAGTCGATTACTACTTCGTCCGCCACGGAAACTATCAAGTCAAAGCCATGTTTGATGTGAACGGGCCGTATGGAAAAGTCAATTGGATTACCACGATTGCGTTCGTCCTGTCCATCTTGCTTGAAATCCCGTTTATCAATACGTCCTTTTACATGGGGCCGCTGGCCAAAATGTTTGGCGGCGGAGACATTGCATGGATTGTCGGCTTGGCCGTGCCTTCTGTGCTTTATTATGTATTGATGAAACCGCGTCTGAAAAAACGGGCGGGTTATCAAGAAAAGCTGTCTTCTTTATGAAGACAGCTTTTTCTCATTCAAATCGTTTCCACACGCGAGGCAGCACGTCAGAAAGCTCGTGAGCGAGCAGGGTATGAGCGGAGTGCTCATCCGTCCAGAGCTCGGCGCATGCACCATGCAGATAGACCGCGTTTAATATGGCGTGCTTCGGGTCTTCGTGGCAGCAGAGCATGCCTAATATCATGCCCGTCAGCGTGTCACCGGTACCCCCCTTGGCGAGCGCGCCGTTTCCTGTTGGGTTGCGCCAGCAGTCACCATCGGGAAACGCAATGATGGTTTGATTTCCTTTTAACACAATGACAGCCTGCAACTGAGCAGCCCATTCCTTTGCATATTCTGCTCTTTTGTTTTGTAATTGGTTCACCTGCACCCCTGTCATGCGGGAAAACTCGCCTGGGTGCGGTGTGAGAATGACGGGGGCCTCCCGTTTCGGATACGTGCGCTTCACCAGTGCTCCGGCATCCAAAATCACGGGGCAATCCGCCGCAAGCACATGATCAACTGCCCGCTGTACGCTTTCGGTTTGCGGAAGCCCCGGTCCGATGGCAATGGCCCGGTACCTCTCTTCAAGCTGGGCATCCGCTGCTTTTTTCCAGCCGTCACGCCAATAGGTCGCCTCGGGGAGAACAGGCACGATCAGCGGCATCACGCTTTCAGACGTCCCGATGACAAGCTTCCCGAGTCCGCTCCGCATGGCTCCGAGCCCCGCAAGAAGCGCTGCGCCCGGCATTTCGTCGCTGCCCGCCAGCAGCAAAGCTGTACCGTACGTGCCTTTATGGCTCTCTGCATCTCTTTCAGGAAGCGAGGCCCTCACATGCTCTTCCGTCCACATGGGAACATTCATCTCTATCCCTCCTCTTCGTTCTCTTCCTATTTTTCCTGTACTTTTCTTTTTCAAACAAAAAAGACAGCCTGAATGGCTGTCTTCTATTTTACAGGAACATCAAGATGATACAGGCGGCGATACCGTTCGTTTGACGCCAGCAGTTCCTCATGCGTTCCTTCCATTTCCGTTTTTCCGTTTTCGAGAAACACGATTTTATCGGCCGCTTCCACTCCCGCGAGATGGTGTGTAATCCATAGAATCGTTTTTCCTTTCAGCACATCAAATACCGTTTCCATCAGCTCGCGTTCGGTGATGGGGTCAAGGCCGACTGTCGGCTCATCGAGGATGATGATCGGCGTATCCTGCAGCAAAATCCGGGCAAGTGCGATCCGCTGCCGCTCTCCTCCGGAAAACCGGATGCCGGTTTCCTGAACAGAGGTGTGATATCCATCAGGCAGTGACTCAATATAGTCATGCAGCTTGACCTGTTTTGCGGCGCGGCGCACATCCTCGTCGCTTGCTTCTCCGTTTCCAAGCCTGATGTTGTTCAGAATGCTTGTATCAAACAGATGGGGCTTTTGATTTAACACAGCCACCGCATCAGCAATTTGATCCTTTAACAGTGCTGTCTCTACTCCGTTTAACGTCACAGAACCGGAGTCCGGTTTCAAGGCGCCTTCGATTAAAGCAAGCGACGTCGATTTCCCCGACCCGCTCCGGCCGAGCAGCGCCATTTTTTCTCCTTGGCGCAGTGTAAAGGAAAAACTGCGCAGCACTTGGCTGCTATTGTCATAAGAAAACGTCACATCACGAAAGGACAGGGTGACATCTTGGAGATCGAGCGTTTCAGCCGCTGATTCTGTTTGTGACGCCTCTGGCTGAGGAGCCACCTTGTTCATGCGCCTGATGGAATCCTGATAGCCGGGCACTTCACCCAAGGCATCTGAAAGCGGCAGAAAGGCTTCCGTCAGCGGGAACACCACAAGCACAAAAGCCGCAATCATCGTTTTGGCAAGCTCGCCGTCCGCTTGCTGCCCCGCCGTCCAAAACAGCATCATGAAAATAAGGCCGGCGACAAGACATTGCGCTGCAAAGTCCCGCCATCTCGTAAAGCGTTGCTTTTTCCGTTCAAGCTCAAACCAATCATGTTCTTCTTTTTCATAGGCATCAATAAACGCATGCCGGCGTCCGCTGAACATCCAGTCGCTGACACCCATCACGGCGTCTGTCAGACGGCTGTAGAGCACATTCCGGCCGCTTTTCAGCTTTGCATTCCTCGCTCTCGTCACGAGCAAAGATACAACCGGAAACAGCACAACAAGAACAAACAAATAAAACGCAAGCAATAGGGCAAACGGCCAAGAAAAGAAGCCGAGTGCAATCACTGAAACAGTATACAAAAGCAAGGCAGAGATCGCAGGAAAAATTGTTTTTAAGAAGGCATCCTGCAAATGCTCAATATCCTCAGACAAAATGCCGAGCATATCCCCCGTACGAAAACGGGAACGAAGCATCAAGGCCCCCGGCTCAAGCATGTTGTAAAGGCGGACGCGCATGTTGGACACGATTTTCAAAATGATATGATGGCCGACAAGGCGTTCCACATATCGTGACACAGACCGGGCAATTCCCAAGGTACGCACAGCGACAATCGGCACATAAATGAGCAAGATGTTTTCCGGCCTTGTCGCCGCCTTAGAAATCAAAAAACCAGAGGTGAACATGAGAAAAGCAGCAGAAAAAATTGTCACCGCACCCAAAAAGATAACCAGAACGAATAGGCGGACATTTTGTTTGATATACTGCAAAATCCATTCTTCTTTCTTCATGCTCTTTCCCCCAGTTGTGCCTTCACGAGTTTGGTGTACACACCATTTTTCGCCAGCAATTCATCGTGAGTCCCGACTTCCGCAACCCTGCCTCCGTCCAGCACGATAATTTTGTCCATATCGAGCATCCAGTGAAGGCGGTGAGTCGCGAGAAAGACGAGCTTATCATCAAATAAATCCAGCATCGTTTCTTTTATTTCATATTCGGTTTCGATATCAAGGTGGGCAGTCGGCTCATCCAGCAGCAGGATCGGTCGGTTCCCCAAAAAAGCGCGGGCCAGTGCGACACGCTGGGCCTGGCCCCCGCTGAGCGCCCGGCCGCCTTCCCCGATCCGTCCCTCTAATCCGTCAGGAAGGCTGTTCACCAGCTCCGTCAGTCCCGCTGAGGCAGCGGCGCGGGCTGTATTTTCATCCGACGCGCTTGGATGGTAGAAGCGAATGTTGTTTGCCAGTGTATCATCAAAAATGTACGGATGCTGCGGAATATAGAGGAGGTTTTTCTGCCAGCTGCTATCCTGCAAGTGGGACCGGCTTGACCCATTGACCTCGATCATACCGCCATCCGGCTCCAAAAACCCGCCAAGGATATCAATTAATGTTGATTTCCCGGCACCGCTTGCACCGATAATGCCGATTTTTTTCTTGCCTTTAAATGACAGATCAATATCGGACACTGATCGGCCGACTGACACGCCTGACAGCTTCAGCTCATCCTGATCGGACCACGTCCCAAGCTGAAGCGGCGCCTCTTCCTTAAATTCAGGCTGCGACAAAATCTCTTGAATGGTTTTGCCTGCCTCCTGCCCGTTCAGCGTTGCATGATAATCGTTCCCCACTTCCCGCACCGGCAGAAAATACTCAGGTGCCAGAATAAGCGCCGTTAAAGCGGGGCCAAGCAAAATATCGCCGTCAATGAGGCGCAGGCCCAGAAACACTGCGACTGTCGCCACCGACAGCATTGTGAAAAAATCGAGGGCAAATGAAGATAAAAACGCCACTCGGAGCGTGCTCATTGTTGCCTTGCGATACCGCTCACTCACGTAGAAAATATTTTTGCTGTGCGACTTGCTCAACCCTAGGAAACGCAATGTCTCCAGCCCGCGAAGAGAATCAACGAAATGATTGGAAAGTCTCTGATAGGATTTCCACTGACGATCTGCTTTTCTCTGCGCGACAAGGCCGAGAAGAATCATAAAGATGATCAGAATCGGCATAGCAGCGACTAAAATGACCGCTGATGTGCGATCCTGAAAAAACACATAAATGACAACAGCCGCAGGCACAATCGCCATGCTGACCATTTTCGGCAGAAACAGCTCCAGATAACGGCGGAACTGGCTGATGCCTTCCATCGCCAGCGTCACCATTTGCCCCGTCCCCTCTTTCTTTGCAAAACGGGGACCTAACCGGAACAGCTGATCAAGAAAGCTTTTTCTCAAATCGGCCCCTGTCCGGGCGGCATATTGATAAACGATTTTCTGGCGCGCCACCGTCACCCCGTGCCGGGCGACAAAAGCGATGAGGAAAAAACCGATCACCGGAAAAAGGGAGGCTATGCTCTCCCCGTTGAACAGCCCGGTTACGGCTTCACTCAGCCACTCTGCCTGCATAATGATGGCGGCTGTCTGAATCAGCGTTAAACAAGTAATAACGGTGAGAATCCGCTTCATTCCTTTATATCGAAACAGGTCTTTTCCCATTAATAAGTCATAGGCTCCTTATGGCTGACGCGCTTCCGGAAGACATAATAGCTCCAGATCTGGCTGCCGATCACAAACGGCAATAGCGTTAAAGCTGCAATTGACATGACTTTAAGCGAATAATCACCGGAAGAAGCGTTAGCTACTGTTAAATCGTACGCGCTTTGAAGCGAGCTGACCATGACCCGAGGGAATAAGGAAATAAAGATCATTCCTACAGTCAGCGCCAGCCCCGCGCCTGTCATCCCAAATGTCCAGCCGTCTTTTTTCTTACGGATAAATACAGCCGCGAGCATAAAGCAGATGACAATCAAAACAACAAGCGGAATGGTAATCTCGCCGCGGCGTGTAAACATGTCTGTCTGATAGGCAGAAAGGGCCGCGAAGGCAAGAACCGCTACAAAAACAACACCCATTATCTTTTGCGCCATTTTGCGGGCGCGGTTTTGCAAATCACCAATCGTACGCAGCGTGATAAACATTAATCCATGCTGGAAGCAAAGGAGTGTTACAGTCACACCGCCAAGTACAGAATAAACATTGATATAATCAGAAAAATGCGCATGAATGTTCATATCGGCATCAATCGGCATCCCGCGGAATAATGTCGTAAACAGCACACCAAGCACAAACGGAGGAATCAGACTGCTGAAGAAAACGACCCAGTCCCAAACCTTTACCCATTTCAAATGATCCACCTTGCCGCGAAACTCGAACGCGACCCCGCGGCCCATTAACGCTAGCAGCACAATGACAAACGGAATATAATAACCGCTCAGCATCGTTGCATACCAGTTTGGAAACGCCGCGAAAATGGCGCCTGCACCAGTCAAAAGCCAGACTTCATTTGCGTCCCAAAACGGCCCGATCGTGTTGATCAGCACTCTGCGCTCTAATTCATTATGGCCAAGAAAACGGGTCGCCATGCCGACCCCGAAATCAAAGCCTTCCAAAAAGAAGAATCCTACAAACAATACAGCAACGAGTATAAACCAAAGATCATGAAGAGATGCCATGGTATACCTCCTGACTAAATGGATCTGTTGATACAGGCACATCATGATGCTCATCATGCTCCGCACCTTTTTTAATCTCACGGATGAACAAGAAGACAAGCAGCGCACCCAGAATCAAGTACATCACTCCGAAGGCGATGATTGAAAATAGCAGGGAGCCCGCCGTTACGTTAGGCGACACGGATTGAGCCGTAGTCATCAAGCCCATAACCGTCCAAGGCTGACGCCCGATTTCTGTCATAATCCAGCCCGCAGAGTTCGCGATAAATGGAAAGGAAATCAAAGCGATCATGATGCGCAAATACCATTTGCTGCTTTCAAGCTTTTTGCGGCGGTTTAACCAAAGGCCGCCTAACGCAGCAAGAATCATGACAACACCTGCGCCAACCATGATGCGGAAGCTCCAGAACGTCGTTTTGACAGGCGGAATGTAGTCGCCTTTTCCGTATACTTTTTCGTACTCAGCCTGAAGTGTTTTCATCCCTTTGACACTTCCGCTGAATTTTTGATATGCCAGGTAGCTCAAGGCATAAGGAACTTTAATTTCATTTGAGCTATTTTCATTTTTTGTATCGATCGTGGCAAAAGCTGTCCAAGCAGCAGGGTCACCGCTGTCTTCCCAAAGGCCTTCACTGGCAGCCATTTTCATCGGCTGTGATTCCATCAAATGCTCAGCCTGCATGTGTCCGCTAAGGCCGACGCCAAGACCTGCACAAAGGCCCACAATCATGGCAAGTTTAAAAGATTGTTTAAAGAACGGCACTTCTTTTTTCTTCAGCAGTTTAAAAGCACTTACTCCGGCGATAAAGAACGCCCCGGTGGCGAGCGCCCCGAAAATGACGTGCGGGAATTCAACCCAAAGCTGAGGGTTTGTAATCAGCGCGACAAAGTCATTCATCTCCGCGCGGCCGTTTTTGATCGTAAAGCCGACCGGCTCCTGCATAAAGGAGTTCGCTGTTAAAATCCAGAAAGACGACATAATCGTTCCGAACGACACGAGCCAAATGCAGAGAGCGTGAATTTTTTTCGGCAGGCGGTCCCATCCGAAAATCCATAATCCGATAAAAATAGATTCCATGAAAAACGCCAATAAGGCTTCAATCGCAAGCGGAGCGCCAAATACATCTCCGACAAAACGGGAGTAATCAGACCAGTTCAATCCAAACTGGAATTCTTGCAAAATCCCCGTTACAACACCTACTGCGAAATTTATTAAGAATAAGTGCCCCCAAAACTTTGCCATTTTGAGGTACAGCTCATTTTTCTTCACAAGATAAAGAGTCTCCATCAACGCAACCATAAACACAAGCCCGATAGACATCGGCACAAACAAGAAGTGAAACAACGTTGTTGATGCAAATTGAATGCGGGCTAATACCAATTCACTCATGCTTTCTCCTCCATTCCGGTTGACACTTTAATATTGCTCACTACTTCACAAATAGAACCAAAACTTTGATCAGTACTTCACAAAATAGACGAAAAAAATATTGTTCAATATTTCACAAATGTGTCAAAAAGTCGTCCAATATGATGCAAGATTGCCAGACTGACCAATGACACAATCTCTGACTGGTTCATATTAAGTACTTTACAACGATTCATTTCAAAAATAAAGCCCAAAATACCCAAAAAGTCCTGAATGATGTGACGGATTATTGTCTATTTTGTTGCTGATTGATGACGGTTGCTAGGATAAATGACCCTTTATTATCGTACATCAACTATATCATTCCTTGCGAATAAAATGCTTGTCCAGCACCAGCACTCGTTTCTCAGCACTCCGTCATAGACCGATTTTAGCCAGAATGCCTCTTTTCATCAGTAACGGGACAAGAATAAAGTTGAATAGTAAATTTTTAATATATTAATAATTTCAATTTTTTAGTATAATTAACGTAGTGAACAATTTCACTGCATCAAGAATAGGGGAGGTTTTTCAATGGGAGAGCTTCAAACACAAATGCAATTGCAAACGGATACAATTCACGAAGGGGTTCGAAAAGAGAATTGGTTTGCGAAGGCCATGAATATAAAAGTAGGCATCATACCGCTTCCTGTGTATGCCTTGCTGTTTATATTAATCACTGTTTTTGTTATGCATCACGATGTAAAAAGTGACATTTTGACATCCATTGCCGTCATGGCGTTTTTCGGGTTTACCTTTGCCCAAATCGGAAAATCAATACCGATTGTCCGTTCAATCGGCGGCCCAGCCATCCTAGCTACTTTTATTCCATCCGCCGTCGTCTACTATCACCTGCTGCCTAATGATATCGTCAAATCCACCACAGAATTTACAGAAAACTCAAACTTTCTTTATTTGTTTATCGCCGGGATTGTCGTCGGAAGCATCCTCGGCATGAAAAGAGAAACACTCGTAAAAGCATTCATGAAAATCTTTATTCCGCTAATTGCCGGTTCTGTTGCCGCCGCTATTGTGGGATTGGCTGTCGGCACATTGCTCGGACTCGGATTTCAGCATACCCTGCTGTATATTGTCATTCCGATCATGGCAGGGGGAGTCGGAGAAGGCGCTATCCCGCTGTCCATCGGTTATTCTGACATTATGCCCATGTCTCAGGGGGAAGCGTTTGCACTTGTTCTGCCGTCGATTATGCTTGGCAGCCTGTGTGCGATCATTCTAGCGGGATTGCTGAATAGAATTGGTAAGAAAAAACCGGAATGGACAGGAAACGGCAAAGTAGATCGCTCTGAAGAAGAATCCGCTGCGCTAGAGGAATCGCAAAGCGGACAGCAAATGTTCAACCTTTCTTTATTTGCGTCAGGCGGAATCCTTGCTGTTTCTTTATACTTAGTCGGCATGCTCGCCCACGACTTTTTCGGATTTCCGGCCCCCGTCGCCATGCTGTTGCTGGCTGTCCTGATTAAGCTGTTCAGATTGGTGCCTGCCTCAATTGAAAACGGCGCGTTTGGCGTGTCCCGCTTCTTTTCAACAGCCGTGACCTACCCGCTGCTTTTTGCGATCGGGGTGTCTATGACGCCGTGGGACAAGCTTGTCGCTGCCTTCAACCTCAGCAATATTATTACGATTCTGTCTGTCGTTATCACCATGATGGCAGTCGGTTTCTTTACCGGAAAATGGCTGAACATGTATCCGATTGAAACAGCCATTATCAATGCATGCCACTCAGGGCAGGGAGGCACCGGGGATGTCGCCATTTTAAGCGCCGCTGAAAGGCTTGAACTGATGCCGTTCGCCCAGGTATCTACCCGCATCGGGGGAGCGATCACAGTGTCCTTAACCTTATTGCTGCTGCATCAGTTTTATTGATACACCGCAAGCAAGTTCTTCGCAAAACGAAAGAGCTTGCTTTTTTGTATGTCCTTGTTTTTCCAAGTTCCCGCCACATGCTATAGTAATAGTTGGAAATACTAGATAGAAAGGACTCTAGCATGCCTATGGGAACACATCTATTTTGCATAATGATTCTCGGGCTGGGACTCTATTGGATATCAGCCCTAACAGCAAAACTCATTCCGGCTATAGATTTCTGGATTGATATCGTTCTTTGGGTCGGCACTTCTTTTTACATCTTCTCTCATCTATCATTTATGGACGGTATTGTCTCGATCGCGACAATGTTCTACTGCTATTGGACTGCGATGGACCTCACTGTTTCAGATCGTGCGGAAAAACCTTCGGGAGACTGGCAGGAAATTGAGCTTGGCAGAAACAAAACACGCCTCCTGTCAGACATCACCCTGACCGCCGTTGTGTTTGCGGGCGCCATCATTTTTTTCATCTATGGACCTGATCCTAGCCCCCTCAAATATGTGATCCTTTTCGGTCTCATCTCCGGCGGAGGGGCACTGGTGAAGCGAATACTGAATGTTTTCAGCGTAAAGGTTTTTTATTCAGCATCCTTAGAAAAATTACACATCAGCTCATATTATGAAACCCGTACATACCCGCTTTCCGATTTGAAAGACATTCAGCTTGAATCAACAGCTGATCTCTTAAAGCTCCATCCGCTTCTGACGATGTATTCATCCCGTATTGATTTGACAACAAGCTTTCAGCAAGTCATCAAATTGTCACTTCCCGGGGAAACACTGTTTCTGACGGTGAAGGACCCGCAAAAATGGAAAACGATTCTCCGGGAATATATAGATTCGGAAGCTAGCGAGGACGCTGTGATTTCTGTTTTGCCGTTTTATCATCGAAAAAATGTGAAGCGGCTGCTTGGGAAGCTTTATTTTGCCGCCAGCGTAAAAGGCGTCTCGGCTTACGCCTTATTGGTGCTCGCGTTATACGGATTCCATGCCTCCCCATGGGTCATGGCGATTGCTGTGATCCTGTACTGGATATTCAATATGTACCTGTCAGACCGTGTATTGCTGGCAGCAATGGATGCCAAGCCCTGTCATCATCCGCATGTACAGGCAGCGGCCGACAGGATCTTCCGCAAGGCCGGCATTTCCCATGTCCGGATATACGAAACGGAGAGTGATGAATACAACGGAATGGCAGTCGGCATGAATGTCGGAAGGTCGATGGTCATCCTGACTAGCAACACACTAACACTTCCGCAGCATGTCATCGAAGGCATTCTGGCCCATGAGGCGGTTCATATCAAAAAACGTGATGTTCTGTTATCACAGCTTTTGCGTTTTCTATATCTTGGAGCAGTCGTTGGGATTTTCCTCTTGTTTGAACAGCATATTACCCATCCCGAGGCCCACAAAATGGCGCTTTGGGCTTTCATTATGGCAATCATTATCCTGTTCCAGCTCTATCAATCCTTTTGTTCACAATGGATGGAGGTGCGTGCTGACAACCTTGGCGCATCACTGCTGGAAGGCGGGCACAAACAAATGGCCGAAGCCTTAAGGATCTTGGCAGTTCGGCAGGATGAGGATATTCAGAAACAAAGCGCCTACAGTGCTGAAAGAGATGGGGACGAGCTTCAAATTGACTCTCTCACCCGCGATAAAAGCTGGCTTTTCAGATTGATTGATTTTCAGTTCGCTCCGCATCCCCCTATGTATTGGCGTGTCAGCACTTTATTGTCAAACAAAGGACATGGCGTGCTGAAGCGCTGGCTGAGAGACCGGCTGAAAGAATCGATCACCTTAAAGTGAAACCGATCAGCGTTTCACCCGTAAAACAGGATATGGTGAAAAAAGGGAGTGATCGGACGTGATTGTGATTATCTTACTGATTATAGCTATTATTGTTTTTCTTTCAGTCATTCAGCTGCAGCCCTCGGAAACAAAAAGCCGCCAGCAGGCGGACAGCGGGTATGTCGGTTATTCAGATCATGGCTCACACCGTGATGGATGCGGCAGTGACGGTGGCTTCAGCGATTCCGGCTGTGACGGCGGAGGGGGCGGCGATTAAACGCCGCCTTTTTTATTTCATCGACTCAATGTACGCGCCAAAGGACGCGCCTGACATGCCAGGGGACACGCGCACACGATGGAGGGCGTACATTCCCTGGTCTCTCGCTGCCGCTCCCGGCTCTGTCGTCACACCCATTTGATAGCCTGTTTCTTCGGCGGCCTTCAGCGTCTCCTCATTGTAGCGTCCCACCGGATAGCTGATGATGGAGGTTTGCTGATGAAACATGCCGTCAAACAGCTTTTTCGAATCCGCCATCTCACTGTGCTGCTGTTGAGGTGTTAATCCGTTCAGCTCAAGGTGGTCAATCGTATGGCTTTCAATGGAAATGCCGTGCTTCGCCATCTCTTTCATCTGATCCTCTGTCAGATGGTGTTTATGTCCAATCGACTTGCCGATCATAAAAATCGTCGCCTTCATCCCGTACTTTTTCAGCACCGGATACGCGTCTTGATAATTGTCGGTGTATCCGTCATCAAACGTGATCAGCACGCATTTCTCACTCGGCTTTTTATCCTGCGTCAGCATGAGATACGCCTCTTTCGGCGTTAATGTCTGATACCCGTTCTCGTGCAGCCACTTCATATGCGCTTCGAATTCTTCCTTCGGGACACGGAGGCTGTTTCCAGAGGAAATGCTGTGGTACATCAAAATCGGCAGCTTTGCCGGTTTCTCCGTTTTGATCCATGCTGATGTATCGTCTTCTTTTTTCTGAACATGTATTGTCTTTTCTTCCGTTTTCTTTTGTTCCGCTTTCGGCAGCTGCTGCTCCGCGTTCGCCTCTTGATCAGCGCAAGCCGCGAGAGCCAAACAGCTGCCTAAAAGAAAAATGCTTACGATCAGTCGTTTCATCTTATTCCTGCTTTCTGTCTATTTCTTCCTCCTTTTTTCATCGGTTTGTTTCTGAGATTTTCAAGCACAAAAAACCGGACATGGATGCATGACCGGCTCACAATTAAGAAAACTGATTCAAAACCAGCGAGGTTAACAGGCCAAGTGCAGCGATCAAGCCTGTCATCGGACCGCTGTCTTCGTATGCCTCAGGCATCATCGTCGAAGCAATCATCGCAATGATCCCCCCGCCTGCAAATGCTGCGATTGCTGCCATCACTTCTTCAGAAGCACCGTCGAGAAAGAAATACCCCGACCATGATGCGAGTATCGAAATCACGAGCACTGCAGCCCAAAGCAGCATAATCTTCGTTCTGGAATAGCCGCTGTTTTTCATTCCTGCTGTACTGGAGAGCCCTTCAGGTATGTTGCTGATAAAAATGGCGACTACCAAAAGAAAGCTGACTGACTGTTCTTCGAGAAGGCTGGCGCCAATCATAATCGATTCTGGAACAGCGTCCATGATAGTGCCGATAAAAATGGCGATTCCTCCGCCGCCGGCAGCTGCCTGTCCCGATCTTTTTCTTTGGGACGCGCCTCTTTTGGAAACCGCGAAATCAAAAACTGTAAACACGACTGCCCCCGCAATAAATCCGGCGCCTGTCGACACAATTCCTCCTTCTGCCACTGCATCCCCGAGGAGTTCGTAAGCAGCCGCACCAATTAAGACGCCTGTGCCAAAAGCCATAATATAGCCGATGATCTGTTTGCGAATCGGAAAAAACATAGACGCCAGCGCGCCCAGCAAAACTGCAGAGCCTGAGATCCCGCCCCACATTGCCGCATTCCACATCTCTATCTCTCCTTTCTTACCAACCACTACCCGCTGCTGTTTTTTCTGTAAACCTTGCAAACACAAAAAACCGGACATGTCTCCATGTCCGGTCATCAAGCTTATCGAATTCTCACCTCTGTCTCACTGTCAAAGAAATGTCCTTTATTCATATCAAACGCAACCGTCAGCTCATCACCTGATTGAATATCGAGGCGGGCGTCGATCCGCGCAATAAAGTCTTGATTGTCGATCTGTGAATAAATCATAATTTCAGAGCCGAGCAGCTCTGCGACATTGATTTTCGCTTTAATCGAGGAGTTCTTATACGATTCCACGACAATTAATTCATCGTGAATATCCTCAGGACGGATACCGAAAATGACCTCTTTGCCGATGTAGCCCTTTTCACGCAGCACCTTCATTTTTCCTTCCGGCACGGTTAATGCCGCAGAACCGATTTTGATAACGCCGTCCGTCAGCTTTCCTTTGAAAAAGTTCATTGCCGGTGAACCGATAAAACCGCCGACAAAGACGTTTTCAGGGAATTCGTATACATCCTTCGGCGTTCCGATCTGCTGGATTTTACCGTCTTTCATAACTACGATCCGTGTCGCCATCGTCAGCGCTTCTGTCTGGTCATGCGTCACGTAAATCGTTGTGGTTTGCAGCCTCTGGTGGAGCTTAATGATTTCTGCCCGCATTTGCACCCTCAGCTTCGCGTCCAGGTTTGATAAAGGCTCATCCATCAGGAACACCTTTGCATCCCGCACGATAGCCCGGCCCAGCGCGACCCGCTGTCTCTGTCCGCCTGACAGCGCTTTCGGTTTTCGGTGCAAATATTCCTCCAGTCCGAGAATTTTCGCGGCTTCCTCTACCCTTTTTTTGATTTCGGGCTTCGGCATTTTCCGAAGCTTCAGCCCGAACGCGATATTATCGTAGACCGTCATATGCGGATAGAGCGCGTAGTTTTGAAATACCATCGCGATATCCCTGTCTTTTGGCGCTACATCATTGACCCGTTTTCCTTCAATATAAAAATCGCCTTTCGAAATTTCTTCAAGCCCTGCGACCATTCGCAGTGTCGTTGATTTCCCGCAGCCGGACGGGCCGACAAATACGATAAATTCCTTATCGGCAATATGAAGGTTAAAGTCATCAACCGCCGGTTCCTTCTGATCATAAAATTTATAAATGTGCTCCATCCGCAATTCAGCCATCTAACATCCCCCTTTGTTAATGTAAACGCTTTCCTAAATTGAGTGTAACAGCTTTTTCATATCGCTTGAATGGGCAGCGTTCATAAAATCAACCAGCCAATTTTCGTGCATATTTCCAATTTATTCTGAACCTTCGCTTTGCAGGCAGATAAAATAGGCGAGCAGCGCGCCTTTATGCGATTTGATGTCTATCCCTGACCGCTCAATAAATTTATCAATCCGGTATTGCAGGCTGTTGCGGTGCAGGTGCAGCTTTTTCGCCGTTAACGTCACGTTTGAGTTGTTTTCAATGAACAGCTGAATTGTCTTCCTCAGCTCAGATACATTCCCAAATAAAAGCTCAGCTTCTTCAGATAACAGCGTTTCCAGCTTATCTTTTTCTGCTTCTAATAATAAAAAAGGAAAAATCATCTCAAAGGTCACACTCTGCACCTGAGGCAGCCGTTTTTCAGCAAAGAGAAAATACGTCTGTTCACGGGCGTAATGTGTTCGCAAACTCTCATCCGGCTCATAAAATCTCCCGGCATAAAAACGGACACTGAAGTAGAAATCACTTTCAAGAACCTTAGCGAGTGACTCCAATTCGTCTTTCCCCGCTGCCGCTTCACTTTCCTGCTCAACAATCACGCCTCTGTCCGTATGCATCCACACAATCACAAAAGACACCGGCCAAAAATGGCGGACAGCTTCCGCAAAGGACGCACGCTCTATTTTGCCGAGCAAATGAAAATGGACAAATCTCGTTCGCTTTTTTATGTTCGACGGCACTTCCCCTCTAGAAAAAAGAAAAGCGAACCACTTGTTTTCCTCTGGCGACTTCAAAGATTTTTGATTGACCTCATCTGCGGGGGTCAAAAATGACTGGAGCAGCAATGTCTCTTTTTCGCTGATCTCTGTTTTCGGAATGGAGATATATCTCTGACTGTTCTCATCATAAAAGCATAGACAGTCTTCCTTTACGCAAAGCTCTTCAGACACAATTGAACCTGGATAAATAGCCAGCAGCGATTTCATAAAGTCCCCTCTCTTATGTAAGGATCTGTATACCCAGTATAAGGCGAAACCTGCATGTTCTCCAATAAAAAAAGGATAGACGACATAGACAGACAAAAAACTGAAAGAGATCGTTTACACATTTGTTTCAACGGAAACAGTAAGGAATATATGCAGAACCAAAGGAGTGATCATGAATGGGGTTAGAATCATTAAACAAAAGTTTTATCAACGGAAAATGGACAGAAGGAGAAAGCGGGCGTACAGAGGACATTTTGAACCCATATGACCAGTCTGTGATTACAACAGCATCGTTGGCAACAAGCAAACAGCTGGAGGATGCATTTGACATTGCACAACAGGCGCAAAAAGAGTGGGCCAAAAGCACAACAGAGGACCGAAAAGCAGTTCTGCAAAAAGCGCGCGGCTACTTACAGGAAAACCGTGATGACATCATAATGATGATTTCCCGCGAAACCGGCGGAACGATTATAAAATCAACAATTGAGCTTGAGCAAACAATTGCGATTTTAGATGAAGCCATGACGTATACCGGCGAGTTGGGCGGGGTCAAAGAGGTTCCATCGAACATTGAAGGAAAAATCAATAAAATTTACCGCCTTCCGCTCGGCGTAATTTCATCGATTTCTCCATTTAATTTCCCGATGAATTTATCAATGAGAACCATTGCACCGGCAATTGCGCTGGGAAACAGTGTTGTTCACAAGCCTGATATCCAAACCGCTCTTTCCGGCGGGACCATCATTGCAAAAGCGTTTGAACACGCCGGCCTTCCTGCGGGTGTCCTCAACGTCATGTTGACAGACTTAAAAGAAATCGGGGACGGCATGCTGACCAATCCAATCCCAAGATTAATCAGCTTTACGGGGTCAACTGCAGTCGGGCGCCACATCGGTGAAATCGCCGGGCGTGACTTCAAGCGGATGGCCCTTGAGCTCGGCGGCAACAATCCATTTGCCGTTCTTTCAGACGCGGATGTCGATCGCGCTGTTGATGCCGCGATTTTCGGGAAATTTATTCATCAAGGACAAATCTGCATGATCATTAACAGAATCA
The DNA here is from genome assembly GCF_026790125.1 of Bacillus sp. N12A5. NCBI lineage: Bacteria > Bacillati > Bacillota > Bacilli > Caryophanales > Bacillaceae > Bacillus > Bacillus sp. N12A5. The sequence continues at coordinate 37,423 of NZ_JALAMR010000021.1, forward strand.
TTGTTCATCAAGATGTATACGATGAGTTTGTTGAAAAATTCACAGCCCGTGTCAAACAGCTTCCGTACGGCGATCAAACCGATCCGAAAACCGTTGTCGGCCCGCTGATCAACGAACGCCAAATTGAAAAAGCACTGGAGATCATTGAGCAGGCAAAGGCAGACGGCATTGAGCTTGCGGTTGAAGGAAAACGCGTCGGAAACGTGCTCACACCGTATGTCTTTGTCGGTGCTGACAACAACAGCAACATTGCCCAAACAGAGCTGTTTGCCCCAATTGCCACCATTATCAAAGCCTCCAGTGATGAGGAAGCGATTGATATGGCCAATGATACCGAATACGGCCTCAGCTCGGCGGTTTTCACTTCTGATTTAGAAAAAGGTGAAAAATTCGCTCTGCAAATTGACAGCGGCATGACGCATGTCAACGACCAATCCGTCAATGATTCGCCGAATATCGCCTTTGGCGGAAACAAAGCAAGCGGTGTCGGCCGCTTCGGAAACCCATGGGTGGTCGAGGAATTTACCGTGATGAAATGGATTTCGATTCAGAAGCAATACCGCAAATATCCGTTTTAAACGAAAAAATCCCTCTGCTTGAAGTACAGAGGGATTTTTCTTTATTTAGATATATCAACAAACCCTTCGCCAAACACATCGCGCACGTCATGAACGATTACAAACGCTTTTTTGTCGCAGCTTCTGATGATTTTCTTTAGCATGGACAGCTCCTGTTTGTTAATGACAATATACAAAATCTCTTTTGACTGGCCCGTATAGCTTCCCTTCCCTGATAAAATCGTCACGCCCCGATCCATCAAGGTATTCACCTGTTCGGCGATCTCACTCTTATTTTCTGAAATAACCGTAATCGCTTTTTTCGTATTCAAGCCCTCAATAATGAAGTCCATTACTTTCGTTCCGATATACAGCATCACGATCGTAAACATCATTTTTTCCGCACCAATAATAAAATAAGAGCTAAATACCACGATTAAATCAAAAAACAATAAAGCGTAGCTGATATTCCAGTCTAAATATTTATTAGCGATTCTGGCCAGAATCGCAGAACCGGCTGTCGTGCCGCCAACCCGAATAATCATGCCGATCCCGACTCCCGCAAAGACACCCGCGAAAATCGTATTAATAATCAATTCATCAGACGGAACGCTCCATCCGTGTGTCAGGTGAAGGAAAAGCGAGTTCGCCGCTACGGCGATGATGGTGTAGACAGTCGTTTTACCGTCTAGAAATTTGTAGCCGATTAACAGCAGAAATGCATTTAGAATAAAATTCGTTACTCCGGGAGACCATTGAAACACATAATACAAAATCAGCGTAATCCCAGTGACCCCGCCTTCCCCAAGGTCATTGGGAATCGCAAACAAATTCACGGCAAGCGCGAAGAAAAACGCACCAATCACAAGCATCAGCACATCAAGCATTTTCTTTTTCATCACAAAACACTCCTTCTCCAGATAGTATCAACAAAAAAACCCAGGAGTACGCTCTCGCAAAAGAGCAGAAACTCCTGGGCTTTTATCCCACCGTGTCATAACAGCCGGGGCTGTTATGTGTTTTCTCTCGGTCACAGTCCAATTTGCATTGCGGAACCCTAGAAAACCACTTTTTTATCATATCTTCTTCGCTTTCCAATATTAGCATTATAAGGGACAGTTCGAGTTGGTTCAAGAGGTATTTGCGGAGATTTATTCAGTAAATTAAGAGAAATAAAAAAGATAATCTACTGTTAATAAATGATAGATTTGACCGATATGATACAAAGTACCTTTTTGAGAGAAAATATAATTTCCAATTTATCATTGACTATATGAAAATATATAGGCAAAATAGAACATATATTTTAAACATTTAATTACATAGGAGGAAATATAATGTCAGGGAAACTAACACACTGTAAAGCTTGCGGTCAAGAGATTGCAAAAGGTGTTAAAAAATGTCCGAATTGCGGTAAAGACCAACGTAACTTTTTTATGAGACATAAAATCATTACGTTCATTCTAGCGATAGTCGTCATTATCATTATTGCGAACATCGGAAACAGTGGAGATTCTCAAGCTTCTACTACAACAACTAGCTCCGACTCTAAAAAGTCGACAAAAACGGTACAAAAAGCTGATATGGAAAAACTATATACTAATGCCGATCAATTTAAAAACTATAAAGTTGATCTGTATGTAAAAGTTTTTGACGTTGAACAAGACGATGATGGCACATATCTTCAAGGCTATAATAATCCAGAAAAGTTAAGCAAAAATACAATTATTATAAGCGACGATTCTGATTTAGATATTAAAGATGACGACATTATTCATGTAGTCGGCATGGTAAAAGACAAATATGATGGTGAAAATGCATTGGGCGGTTCCGTTTCAGCGCCGAGAATCATTGCCGATTCCATTGAAAAAAGCGACTATGCAACAGCTTTTGCCCCAGCTCAAAAAACAATTAACGTGGATAAAACACAGAACCAACACGGATTTGCACTCACACTTCAAAAAGTTGAACTTGCTGAAAAAGAAACTCGACTGTATGTAAAGATAGAAAACAAATCACAAGATGAAATCAGCTTTTATGACTTCAATGCCAAAATTACAGCTGATAATAAACAGATTGAGCCTAAATCTGACCTTTCTGAGTATCCTGAAATTCAAAGTGAAATTTTACCTGGAGTTAAAACGGAAGGAGTTATTGTTTTCCCTAAAATCGAAAGCAAAACAGCAAATGTTATTTTAGAAGGTTCTTCCGAAAACTACGATATTACAATCAATCCATTTACATTTGAAGTAAACTTGGATCAATAAAAAGAAGGGCTGGGGAAAACCCCTAGCCCTTCTTTTTATGATTTTACACTCTTATACCCATTCACATTAGAAGACTGCCATCTCCAAGAATCAGCACACATTTCCTCAAGGCCGCGTTTCGCTTCCCAGCCCAGTTCCCGCTTGGCTTTCGCAGGATCTGCGAAGCAGGTCGCAATGTCTCCAGGACGGCGGTCCGCAAAACGGTACGGAACCTCTTTCCCTGACACTTTTTCAAAGGCTTTGACCATTTCAAGCACGCTGTAGCCTGTACCTGTTCCGAGGTTGTAGGCATCGGCTCCTGTGGAGTTCAATACTTTTTCCAGCGCTTTGACGTGGCCTTCTGCGAGATCAACGACGTGAATATAATCGCGTACGCCTGTCCCGTCTTTTGTCGGATAGTCATTTCCAAATACGCTTAATTGCTCCAGCTTGCCAACGGCTACTTGCGCTACATACGGCATGAGGTTATTCGGAATGCCGTTCGGGTCTTCACCGATCCGTCCGCTTGGATGCGCGCCAAATGGATTAAAGTAACGAAGCAGTGCAACGCTCCACTCATTGTCGGCTGTATGCAAATCACGCAAAATTTGCTCCAGCATGAGCTTCGTCTGTCCATAAGGATTTGTCGCACCTAATGGAAAGTCCTCTGTAATTGGTGATGTTTCCGGAACGCCATATACCGTGGCGGATGAACTGAATACAATTTTTTTGACGCCGTATTTCTCCATGGCCTCGCATAAAATAAACGTTCCCGTCAGATTGTTATGATAATATTTGAGCGGAATCGCAACAGATTCACCAACTGCTTTTAACCCTGCAAAGTGAATTACAGCTTCAATTTCATTTTCCGCAAAAACCGAATCTACCGCTTCCCGATCCAATAGATCCGCTTCATAGAACGTTAAATCTTTTCCCGTAATCTCCTTGACGCGGTTCAGCGCCTCAGCCGAACTGTTGGACAGATTATCGAGAACGACAATCTCATAGCCGCTGTTCAATAGCTCCACACATGTGTGGCTTCCGATGTATCCCGCGCCGCCTGTAACAAGTATTGCCATGATGTAAACCCTCCTAAAAAATGACCTGCTATTATTATATAGTGTTTAGGACGGCTCCACATCCATTTTGAAGAAGTTTAATCGTTTATTAATAGTTTCTTCATATTTTTTCGACCAATTTGATAGAGAAAAACCAATCTGCCGGTTGACGTTTTCTTTCTGCATTTTCGCTATGCTTTAGGCAGAAAGGATTTGATGAGATGGCAATGAGCCCTTATATTTTGATTGTCTTTATTCTTATTGTTTTATCAATGTATCGAGAAAGAACGGTAAAGCCCGGTAAACTGCTGATCATTCCGCTGCTGCTGTTATGGGGCGTATCAGCATCGTTTCAGCCGGCGTATTTCCATTCCGTATTGCATGTGGCGATCAGCGGCATTTTATTACTGATCGGGCTGGCCTGCGGGTTTGGCATTGGGAAGATGGTAAACGTGCGGATTCACCCAGAAACCGGAAAGGTCACTTCACGCGGCTCCCTTGGAAGTGTTATCCTCATTTTAGTGATACTTTCTTTGCGTATGGCCGCGAGAGTATGGCTGCCTGAGAGCAATGAGCTTTTTATTGCCGTTATTCATTCTATGTTCTTCATCCCCCTCGGCACCATCACTGCCCGCAACATCATGCTTTACAAAGCATACAGACGGCTGACCGCTGGCAAAGTATCGATTCAATAACTGAAAGAAGGACCAGCATGAACCGACAATCTCCGGCTCGGCACTACAAGAAGCTTGTGCCGAGCCTTATTCTCATTTTCAATTGCATGCAATTTTTATCTCACCCATCCAAAGCGCCAGAGGCGAAGCGATTTTCCGTACAGCCACAGCTGCCAAAATGATCAGTGAGACATTTCGCTCGAAACAAACTCAAGCAGCAGAACTGGCCGAGCCATTCACAAAAAGAGAGCTCGAGGTTCTTCAGCAAATGGCCTACGGGTTGCGAAACGAGGATATTGCTGAAAAGCTTTTCGTCAGCGAAAGCACTGTGAAAACCCACGTGCACCGCATCCTGCAAAAATGCAATGCCCAAGACCGGACACAGGCAGTCGTTTTTGCCATTCGAAACGGGATTGTGCAATAGAAAACCCTTATCCCATCATGATAAAATAAGGCAAAGGAGATGATTGGAAATGAAAGAAGAAATCATTGAACGGTTTACTACATACGTAAAGGTCGACACACAGTCCGATGAATCCGTCGACACCTGCCCTTCCACACCCGGCCAATTGACGTTAGGCAACATGCTCGTTGATGAATTGAAATCAATCGGCATGCAGGATGCAGCCATTGATGAAAACGGTTATGTCATGGCGACTCTTCCCTCCAATACTGAAAAAGACGTGCCGACAATCGGCTTTCTCGCTCACGTCGATACCGCCACAGACTTTACCGGCAAAAATGTGAATCCGCAAATCGTTGATAACTACGATGGAAAAGACATCGTTCTCAATGAACAGCTTCAGGTCATCCTGTCGCCTGATCAATTCCCTGAGCTGTCTGGCTATAGAGGTCACACACTCATCACCACAGACGGCACCACCCTTCTCGGCGCAGACAATAAGGCCGGTATCGCTGAAATCATGACAGCCATGGATTACCTCATCAAACACCCTGAAATCAAGCACGGCACGATTAGAGTCGCCTTTACGCCTGATGAAGAAATCGGCAGAGGGCCACACAAATTTGATGTAAAACGGTTCAATGCGTCCTTTGCCTACACTGTTGACGGCGGCCCGCTCGGCGAGCTTGAATACGAAAGCTTTAATGCCGCTGCCGCAAAAATCACGATCAAAGGCAATAACGTACATCCCGGCACGGCAAAAGGGAAAATGATTAACTCTGCAAAAATCGCGATGAAGCTGAACAGCCTGTTGCCGGCAGATGAAGCGCCTGAGTATACAGAAGGCTATGAGGGCTTCTACCACCTGCTGTCGATTCAAGGAGATGTAGAGGAAACAAAACTCCACTACATTATCAGAGACTTTGACAAAGAGAACTTCCAAAACAGAAAAGACACAATGAAGCGTGTCGTTGAGGAGCTTCAAAACGAATACGGAAAAGAACGCGTTCAGCTTGATATGAACGATCAATACTACAACATGAAAGAAAAAATCGAACCTGTCATCGAAATCGTCAACATTGCCAAACAAGCGATGGAAAACCTCGGCATTGAACCGAAGATTTCTCCAATCCGCGGCGGGACGGACGGATCCCAGCTGTCCTACATGGGACTCCCGACGCCAAACATCTTTACCGGCGGGGAAAACTTCCACGGAAAATTTGAATACATCTCAGCTGATAACATGGTCAAAGCCGTAAACGTCATCGTTGAGATTGCAAAGCTGTTTGAAGAACAGGCGTAATGCCAAAAACCAGTCCAAAAAAGGACTGGTTTTTTTGCGTAAAAATGAAACATTTTTAAAACGTCCTCCGTAAAACAAGTATCAACGGATGAGGAGGAAAAACAGTGACAAAACAAGCAATTGCTGCAAAAAAGAGCCTATTGAAAAAATGGATCACGACTAGACCGCTAAACATGCAAAAGAAATCCAGCCCGTTTCAAAAGATCAGAAAAATGTTCAAACGCTTCTTCTAATTGACATACACATCCTCAAAACCACAATCTCAATCCCTCTCGTACCGCCCAAATGCTCCGTGATTTGGGTTTTTTGTGTTTGATTGCGGAAAATAGGGTATACATCAAACAAGCAAAAAAAAAGAGAATCCAAAAACAGGTAATTAGAATCACGAAAACTTAGTCTTAAAGTTATATAAAGGAATTGATTATAGCGTCGATAGTAACTATAGAACCAACCAACAACTAGAATAACCATCGAGATGTAAGACTATTTTCAGGTCAACAGGTTAGACTGTTTTAGAGGGACAGTAATTTATTTTTAGTCGATTTGGAATTTTTTGAATACTTTTTGACATTTTATCCGTACAATAGAGAATACCAAAACTATTTTTGGGAGGTATGTAACATGATCCTATTTATTATCATCGCATTATGCGGCTATCTTCTTTTTTCTTTCAGCAAGGACAATCGCCGCAAACCGCAAAAGACAAGCCCTCTGCCAGCAGCCGCACCTCATCACAACAACCTAATCGACCTTGACGCCATCCGCCAAAAACGCCGGATGCATCTTTCCTAATTCTATATTTCAAACGAAAAGGCTGCTGAATCAGGCAGCCTTTTAAAATTGTTTTGATTTAGAGCCTGAAAACTTTTCACCCTCTATCCGTAATTTCATACTAGGCAAATCCAAAAGGAGACTTTAGCAATGATTGAATTATTTATGAAACAAAAAATGTTCTCGTTTAAAGATGCGTTTCACATTTATGACCGGGATGAACAGGAGACATTCAAGGTCGAGGGGCGGTTCTTTTCGTTAGGGGACTCGTTACAAATGACAGATTCAACAGGAAAAACGCTCGTGTCCATAGAACAAAAAGTGATGTCTTTTTTGCCGCGATACGAGATTTCAATTGGCGGAGAAACGGTTTGTGAAGTGACGAAGAAGGTAACGTTTTTCAAACCGAAGTTTGAGATTTCCAAGCTTAACTGGGAAATCGAAGGTGATTTGTGGAAGGACGAATTCCAGCTGACGGACGGGAAGAATGTCCGGATGTCCGTAAGCAAAAAGTGGCTAAGCTGGGGCGATTCCTATCACTTGCAGATTGCAAACGAGGAGGATGTGCTGATTTGCACGGCTATTGCTATCGTACTGGATATGGTTTTATATAACGATGAAGATGAAAGTATTTTCTAAAAAGTGTTGACAATTGATTCAAAAGTAATAATATTAAGATAATTGAAATCTATATATGAAGATGTACCTTATCAAGAGAGGTGGAGGGACTGGCCCTATGATACCCGGCAACCGCTGTTTTAAACAGAATGGTGCTAAATCCTTAAGAACATTGCGTTCTTGCAGATGAGGCGGAGATTTGATCGTTCAAGCTCTTCCTTACACAAAGGAAGAGCTTTTTTATGCTCAACATAATTTAGAAAAGAGGCGAATGACATGGCTCAACAAACACATCTTGCAGGACAAAAAACAGAACAACAGCGCAAAGCTCCTTTCCGTGCCGATCATGTCGGCAGTTTATTGCGCTCTGCTCCGGTGAAAGAAGCCCGGCAGAAAAAAGCGGCCGGCGAGATCACAGCGGAACAGCTGCGTGATGTCGAAAACCAAGAAATCACCCGCATTGTGGAAAAACAAAAAGAAATCGGCCTTGATGTGGTAACAGACGGGGAATTCCGCCGTTCATGGTGGCATTATGATTTTCTGGAAGGGCTCGACGGCGTGGAACCATTCATTCCGGCTGAAGGGATTCAGTTCCATCATGCCAAAACAAAAGCACGCAGCATCAAGGTGACGGGAAAACTCGATTTTACGAGCCACCCAGCACTTGCCGATTATCAATTTTTACATAAGATTGCCGGCGGGGCGACACCCAAGCTGACGATTCCGAGCCCGAATATGCTGTTTTTCGGTGAAAAGGCTGATAAGGGGATTTATGATGACCAAGAGGAATACTTTCATGACCTGGCCCAAGCGTACAAAAAAGCAATCAAAGCCTTCTATGACGCTGGCTGCCGTTATCTTCAGCTTGATGATACGTCATGGTCTCTCTTCTTTGAAGAAAAAGGCAGAGAGGTTGTCCGGGCGCTCGGCGGCGATCCAGAAACATTGCCTGCCTTGTTTGCCAAAACGATTAACGATGCAGTGGCAGACCGGCCTGATGATTTAGCAATCACGATGCACATTTGCCGCGGCAACTTCCGTTCAACTTGGGCGGCATCTGGGGGCTATGACGCTGTTGCAGAAACGATTTTGGACGGCTTAAACCTGGACGGCTTGTTCTTGGAATACGATGATGACCGCTCTGGAAACTTTGATCCGCTCCGTTATGTGAAACGCAAAGATCTGCAAATCGTGCTCGGCTTGATCACATCAAAATACGGCGAGCTCGAAAATCCTGACGATGTGAAACGCCGAATCAATGAAGCGGCGCGCTTTGTCAGCTTGGATCAGCTGTGCCTCAGCCCGCAGTGCGGTTTCGCCTCTACAGAAGAAGGAAACCTTTTGACAGAGGAGCAGCAATGGGCAAAGCTTCGCCATGTCATCGACATCGCCAACGATGTGTGGAGATAATCTATCATTGACAGAAACAGAAAATGTGTGAATAATAGATACTATCAGAAAATTTCATAAAAAGGTTTTCCTTATCAAGAGAGGTGGAGGGACTGGCCCTGCGATACCCGGCAACCGCTGTTTAACAGAATGGTGCTAAATCCTTTAGAGCAATAATTGCTCTTGAAGATAAGGTTGAGATTGTCACACAAGCTCTTCCTTATCCAAAGGAAGAGCTTTTTTATACTCGAATGGAAAGAAGGAATGGACAACATGTCACAACAAACAACACCCGCAGAACAACAATCACTTCAAAGAAAAAAACCGCCGTTTCGCGCGGATCAAGTCGGGAGCCTGCTGAGATCTGAGCCCGTCAAAAAAGCACGGCTGCAAAAAGCGGCTGGCGAAATTACGGCTGAACAGCTCCGCCAAATTGAAGACGATGAAATCACCCGCATTGTGGAGAAACAAAAGGAAACCGGCCTGAACGTCGTGACTGACGGTGAATTCCGCAGAGCGTGGTGGCATTTTGATTTCTTAGAAAATCTGGATGGCGTTGAGCCGTTCACTCCTGAGCACGGCATTCAATTCCATAATGTGCAGACTAAAGCACGCGGCATCAAAGTCACAGGTGATATCGACTTTTCAACTCACCCAATGCTTGAAGATTACTCATTTCTCCACAGCATTGCCGGTGATGCGACGCCAAAGATGACGATCCCAAGCCCGAATATGCTGTTTTTCCGCGGCAAGCTAGAAAAGGCTTCCTATAAAAATGACTATCACCTTTTCCAGCACGATGTATCCAAAGCATATAAAAAGGCGATTCAAGCGTTTTACGACAGAGGCTGCCGCTACCTCCAGCTTGATGATACGGCATGGGCTGTTTTCTTATCTGAAAAAGGCTTAAAACAAATCGAAGCGTTTGGAACAACGCCTGACGAGCTTCGCCAGCTATTTGCGAAATCCATTAACGACGCGATTGCTGACCGTCCGGATGACTTGACGGTAACCATGCATATTTGCCGCGGCAACTTCCAGTCCACTTGGACAGCTGAAGGCGGCTATGACGCAGCAGCCGAAACTATTTTTGACGGCTTGAACCTGGACGGGCTTTTCTTAGAGTATGATGATTCACGCTCAGGCGGATTTGAGCCGCTCCGGTATGTGAAGCGCTCTGACCTTCAGCTTGTCCTTGGTTTAGTGACATCTAAATTTGGTAAGCTTGAACATCCGGACGATGTGAAACGCCGTATTGAAGAAGCATCCCGTTATGTGAGCTTAGACCAGCTTTGCCTCAGCCCTCAATGCGGATTCGCTTCCACTGAGGAAGGCAACAAGCTGACTGAAGAACAGCAATGGGCGAAGCTTCGCCACGTGGTTGAGATCGCTAACGATGTGTGGAAATAAGCAAAGAAAAAACACACTTGATTCCCTAACGGAGCAAGTGTGTTTTTTCTATCATTGTGCAGTGTAGCCCCCATCAAGGACGACAGCCTGCCCAGTGACGCCCTTCGCCTTCTCGCTTGCCAAAAACACGGCATAATCCGCAATTTCCTTGACGGAAAGCAGTCGCTTTTGCGGCACAAGCGGAAAAATGACTTGTTCAAGTACAGAGTCGTAAGGGACATTTCTCGTTTTCGATAGATCGCTAAGCTGATTGCGTACAAGCTGGGTATCGACATAACCCGGGCAGAGCGCATTGACTGTAATGCCGTGGGGCGCGCCTTCCAGCGCCCCGACTTTTGTGAGTCCAATGACGCCGTGCTTGGCGCTATTGTAAGCGGATTTCCCTGCAAAGCCAACTAATCCATTAACAGACGCGATATTAATGATTCTGCCAAACTGCTGTTTTTTCATGATCGGAAAAACATGCTTCATTGCGATGAAGGGCGCCGTCAGCATGACCTTGATCAGCTGTTCAAAGGTTTCTGTCGGAAACTCTTCAATCGGGGCGACGTGCTGAATACCGGCATTGTTCACCAAAATATCCAAGCGCCCGTACCGTTTTTGGATGGCGTTCACCGTGTCAGCGACTTGCGCTTCCTTTGTCACATCACACGGGATGGCCACCGCGTCAAATCCTTCATCTGCAAGCTTGGAGACTGCCTTTTCGCACGCTTTCTGATGGAGATCTGAAATGATGACGCTGGCGCCTTCACGGGCGAATTCCCTCGCGATTTCGAATCCGATTCCGCCGGCTGCCCCTGTTACCAAGGCGACTTGTTCGTTCATGTCAAACACCTTCCCATTAAGAATTTTGTTTGAGCACAGACTGGCTTACCGCGAAATCAGCTTCTGTTTTTTCATAAACCTCTTCAATGGTGACACCTTCCTGAAGCTCCGTCAGCGTCATGCGGCCGTTAACAAAATCAAACACTGCCAAATCCGTAATCAGCCTGTGCACGACTTGCTGGCCTGTCAGCGGAAGCGAGCATGTTTTTCTCACCTTTGACTCGCCATGTTTATTGACATGCTCCATGATGACAACGATCCGTTTCGCACCGTTGACGAGATCCATGGCGCCCCCCATCCCTTTTACCATTTTGCCGGGGATCATCCAATTGGCCAAATCACCCTGCTCCGAAACCTCCATGCCGCCGAGAATAGCCAGATCGATATGCCCGCCTCGTATCATTGCGAATGATTCAGCACTGTCAAAATAGGAAGCGCCCGTCACTTCAGTGATCGTTTCCTTCCCAGCATTGATCAAATCCGCGTCTTCCGTTCCTTCCAGAGGATAGGGGCCGATCCCGAGCAATCCGTTTTCTGACTGAAGCATGACGTGAACGCCATCGGGGATCTCATTTGCGACAAGCGTCGGCATTCCAATCCCAAGATTCACATTCATGCCATCCTTGATTTCTTGTACAGCGCGTTTAACCATTCGTTTTCTCGCTTCCTTCATTTCGCTTCACCCTTTCCCGCCGCTTGCCGAACTGTTCGTTTTTCAATCCGTTTTTCTTGGCTCGCGCCACGCACCACATGCTGTACATAAATTCCCGGTGTATGGATGTGATCTGGATCGAGCTCTCCTGCGTCCACGATTTCTTCCGCCTCGGCAATCGTAATCTTGCCTGCCATCGCAGCAACGGGATTGAAATTTCTCGCCGTTTTCCGAAAAATCAAATTCCCCATGGTGTCCGCTTTCCACGCTTTAACGATCGCCACATCGCCAGTAATGCCTCGCTCCAGTACATACGTCCGGCCGCCGAACGTTTTATGCTCTTTTCCCTCGGCTATGGAGGTGCCGACGCCTGTCGCCGTATAAAATCCCGGTATGCCCGCGCCGCCTGCACGAATTCTCTCAGCGAGTGTTCCTTGGGGTACAAGCTCGACCTCAAGCTCTCCGCTTAAAAACTGCCGCTCAAAAATTTTATTTTCACCGACATAGGATGCGATCATTTTCTTGATTTGCCTGTTAGCCAAAAGCAAGCCGAGCCCCCAGTCATCGACCCCGCAATTGTTGCTGACAACGGTTAAATCCTTTACTCCCTGATCTCTTATCGCCAAAATGAGCTGTTCAGGAATGCCGCACAGCCCGAATCCTCCTGCGATCAGCGTATCTCCATCATGAATCAGTTCCGCAGCTTCCTTACTTGATGACAGCACTTTTCCCATATTGATGCCCCTTTCGTTTTCTCCTACACTAGACCCGTCAAGCTGTAAATTGCGATCACAGCGAAAACGGCAGCCGTTTTGATGAGCGTGATCGCGAAAATATCCCGATACGATTGCCGGTGAGTCAGTCCCGTCACGGCCAGAAGCGTAATGACGGCTCCATTATGCGGCAGCGTATCCATGCCGCCCGATGCCATCGATATGATCCGATGCATCACTTCCGGCGGAATGTTGTAAGCCTGAATCGCCTGCAAATATTGATCTGACATCGCGCTTAACGCAATGCCCATACCACCTGAAGCCGACCCGGTGATTCCCGCCAGCACCGTTGTCGTGACAGCCCCGTTTACAAGCGGGTCGGCAAAGGTGTGCGAAATGCCGCTGCTCAGCTTGTGAAACCCCGGCAGTGCGGCGATAACGCCGCCGAAACCATACTCGGCACCCGTATTCATAGATGCCAGCAAGGCGCCGCCGATCCCTTCATTCAGCCCCTCCTTCATTTGGGCAAACACTCTTCTCCAATCAAATAAAATCGTTGTGATGATGCCAATCACCAGAGCAAGCTCAACCGACCAAATGGCAGCTGCTGAAGAAATATCAAGCTTTCCGAACTCCTTTAATCCGATCGATGAAAAATCAAATCCATTCGGATACCACTTTGGAAGGTATATGGTGAAACATTTATTCATTGCACCTACGAGTATAAGCGGGACAAAGGCAAGCGCATGCTGCACCGGGCTTTTGTCAGGTTCTGCCGCGAACTCAGACTTTTCGAGAGCGGCTGTATTCTCCGAATCAAAACCGCCATAGCCTTCGCCGGATGCCTGCGCTTTTTTCCGCCTCGATTCCAAATAGAGCATGCCCGCTGCCAGCACAATCACTGCGCCGATCAAGCCAAGCCAAGGAGCGGCATAAATGTCTGTTTTGAAAAACGTCGTCGGGATGACATTTTGAATCTGCGGCGTACCCGGAAGTGCGTCCATCGTAAACGTAAAAGCCCCTAAAGCAATCGTTCCCGGGATAAGGCGTTTCGGTATGTTTGCTTCTCGGAATAAATTTTTTGCAAAAGGATATACGGCAAACACGACAACAAACAGGCTGACGCCGCTGTACGTCAAGATAGCGCCCATCAGCACAATTGCAAGTATCGCTCTTTTTGCCCCGACAAGCCTGACAATCGTTTTTGCAATCGATGCCGCAAGCCCGGACATTTCGACGACCTTTCCAAAAATTGCACCGAGCAGAAACACTGGGAAATACAGTTTCATAAAGCCCGCCATCTTCTCCATAAAAATGGATGAGAAAAAAGGGAGCACATGGCTTGGATCTGTCAGCAGCACCGCGAATAGCGCGCAAATCGGCGCAAACAAAATGACAGAAAATCCCCGATACGCCGTAAACATCAGCAAACCTAACGCCAATAGAATAATGATCAGTTCCACAAGCATCCCCCATTTCCACAGATAAGAAAGCGTTTACAAAAACTCCCCGCATCGGCTGTTTCCGTCCCCTTTCCATATGTACGAGAAGCGGGGGCCAACTATTCCGATTAAAAAAGGAAAGCTCCTTTTTTCGGAGCTTTCCTCTGCCATCATTTCATTCCTATTAGGATATCGACATCAACCGTGATATCGGCTGATTTCATCTCTTTCAGCAGGCTGACTCGGTCTTTCGGCGCCGACCAGGCGAGCGGCGTCATCTGGAGCAGCCAATGTATCGCTTGCCGGTTAAGCGTTTTGGCATAGCGCAGCCTCGCTTGATGACTGCGTTCAACATTCGCTGTAAAACGCTCAACAGCTGCCGTATTGGAATACGTACGCCTTGGTGAATCAGTATATAAAAATTGCCTTAATTCTATTAAATAATCTTTTCGCGGCACTACTTTAATGAGCATGCCATCATCCCTCAGCAGTCTATGAAACTCTGCATAATTGGACGGCGAAAAAATAGACAGCACAACATCAAATTGGCGGTCATAAAAGGGAGCACGCGCCACATCGGCAACCGCCCACATCTGATCTTTGAATGCCTTAGAAGCTTTTATAATCCCATCCTTCGAAAGATCGATGCCTGTTCCCATCGCTGCTTTCCCTGCATAATCAAACCCGCAAAGCGCATTCAAATGAGATCCCTCACCGCATCCGCTGTCCAAGATGGTGAAAGCTTCTTCACCAGAGCTGGGGTAACTGATGAGATCTGCAATCGCATGATGGAGCGGCTCAAAGAACCGGCATTCTCCAATCAGCCTGCTCCTCGCCTCAAAAAGTCCGGCATCGTAACCGGTTTTGACCGGCTTCGCCAGGAAGTTCACATACCCGTGCCGGGATCTATCAAATGTGTGGCCTCGTTCTGTACAAATCAAGCTTTTTCCTGAATCCGCATCCATGGAAGAACCGCAGAGCGGACATCGAAACATGAGGGCGAATTGGCTGAAATCAACTGTTCGTTTCATGATAACAACACCTCATTCATTCATTTTTAGATAAATGAAAAAGGCATAGACAAATAAACCTGGGCCTCTCTCAAAAATTGGCCAGGTCTGGCAGATTGTCTACACCTGTCATTATCTATAACGAATGAATTGGATAATCATGAAAAAAACTCCCTTTTTTGCTGTATGGGTTTCCCCATGTACATCATACAACAAACCTCTAGGAGCTGAAAGCATAGGTTGAAGAAAAATCAATGCCATACTGCTGCTGCCCTCATCAACATCATATCAGCATAGCAATCCAACATGTTTTTCCTTTATTTTCTCAAATTCAAAATATAAATTTTATTATTGTGAAAATAGTTAAAAAGGTTGATTTTCAAAAAGTGAAAGGATAAAATACTGCTATCATCTTAGAAAAAGACATTCTTGTATATGATCAGTAATATGGTCTGATTGTTTCTACCTAGTAACCGTAAAAAACTAGACTACAAGAAAGTTTGAATAAATTTGAACGAGTTGAAAAGGACAAGTTCTTTTCTGTTTGCTCTTATTTTTCACACTTTCTGCACTTCCAGAATTTGTGAAGGATAAGGGCTTTTTTTGTTTCCATAATAAACCTCATAGGAGTTGCTATCATGTACTTTTTATTAAACCTTGTTGGTCTCATTGTGATTATGGCAGTTGTATTCCTATGTTCTCCGCAGAAAAAGAAAATCAAGTGGCGCCCGATCATTACGTTAATTGTTCTGGAATTGCTGATTACTTGGTTTATGCTGGGAACGAAAGTCGGGAGCTGGGCCATCGGTAAAATTGGTGATTTCTTCACTTGGCTGATTGCTTGCGCCAGTGACGGTATCGCGTTTGCCTTCCCATCAGTGATGGCGAATGAAACAGTAGACTTTTTCTTCAGTGCACTTCTTCCAATTATCTTTATCGTCACATTCTTTGATATTTTAACATATTTCGGCATTTTGCCTTGGCTGATTGATAAAATCGGTTGGGTGATTTCAAAGGCTTCCCGCTTGCCGAAATTAGAGAGCTTTTTCTCAATTCAAATGATGTTCCTGGGAAATACGGAAGCACTTGCGGTCATCCGCCAGCAGCTTACGGTTTTAAACAACAACCGCCTGCTCACATTCGGCTTAATGAGCATGAGCAGCATCAGCGGCTCCATTATTGGTTCTTATCTGTCAATGGTGCCGGCGACTTACGTATTTACAGCAATTCCGCTGAACTGCTTAAACGCGCTGATTATCGCAAACTTGCTGAACCCTGTTCACGTGCCGGAGGATGAAGACATCATCTATACCCCGCCTAAAGAAGAGAAAAAAGACTTTTTCTCTACGATTTCTAACAGTATGCTTGTCGGCATGAACATGGTGATCGTTATTTTGGCCATGGTGATCGGATATGTCGCATTAACATCAGCAGTCAATGGCATTCTTGGCGTTTTCGTACACGGACTGACCATCCAGACGATTTTTGCTTATCTCTTCAGTCCTTTTGCCTTCCTGCTTGGCCTGCCGGTACATGATGCGATGTATGTCGCTCAGCTAATGGGAATGAAATTGGCAACGAACGAGTTTGTTGCGATGCTTGACTTGAAAGAAAACCTCAAATCACTTCCGCCTCACACCGTTGCGGTGGCGACGACATTCCTGACGTCATTTGCCAACTTCAGTACTGTCGGCATGATTTACGGAACATACAACTCGATCCTTGACGGCGAAAAGTCAACCGTCATCGGGAAAAACGTGTGGAAATTGCTCGTCAGCGGAATTGCAGTATCTTTACTAAGTGCTGCGATTGTCGGCCTGTTTGTGTGGTAGAAACATTGAGCCATATCCCTTTTAAGGATATGGCTCTTTTAATTATTGATAAACAGAGGAAGGCACCTGCACATCTCGGATTCCGGCTGCATAAGGTCCCAGGTCATATTGGCCGAAGACGATGGCGATTCCGTTTTTCGTAAAGTAAAACGTTGTGTTTTGGTTAAGGGTAATATCCTCTTTCTTTACGTCAGGGAAAAACAGCGTGTTATGTTTTTGGATATAGCTGTACAGGTAATCTTTCGTTTTGCTGATTTTTGTTTTGGTATTCAGAATCTGATTCAGTGTCACCCGCTTTTGTGCTTTCAAGTCATAATTAAATGACTGAACAGACGTTAAACCATGAGCGCCGCCTGAATAGATATAATTGAGTGTTTGAATGCTGAGCTTGCCTGCGGCATTGTATTTGACGCTGAAGGATGTTTGATATTCCGCTTTGAATCCCTGCTGTTCGCCTGCTTTTTTGTTTTTCAGGTATTCCTGATACGATTGTTCAATGTAGGCTTTCAGCTCTTGATTGATTTTCTTTTCAAACGCGGCATTTCCAATGTGATGCACCTGAGGATACTTTAATTCCTTAATCTTTTTATACGTATGGCTGCTGACAGTCGGTCCTTTCGCTTGAACTGCATTCGATGCGGGGGCCGTATATGCAAATACAGCAAAAAGCAAAACAGAAATCCCAGCAGCTTTCAGCATGTTGCTCCATTTCATACGATCTCCTCCTTTAATATGCATTGCTTATGATTCCCTTTTTTCTGAAAGGTACACTTTTATAGACTCTTGAGGGTGAAAAGAAGTTTCTAGGTCTAATCGCTTGATTTTTCCAATAAAAAAAGAGACACAATGTGTCTCTTTTTTTATTGTTTTCGTTCCGCAATGGCTTCGTGCACCGCTTGTGCCAAATCTGTATTTCCAAACATCTCTAACACCGCAATGACGGTCTGGTCCGGAATGTGTTCTGATTCGTGCTTCGGCACGACCAATTCATCCATGGTTTTTTTCAAGCTTTCATTCAGCTTCTGCTGCGGATACGCCTTGGCGTACAGCTGCAGCGGATCAAGATCATGGTTCACGCACCATTGGGCAAACACCAAAATCATCATATTTTCATCGCGTTCGTAGGCTTCAACGAGCTGTTTTTCGTTCATCTGTCATGCTCCTTATGAAAAGTATCTTCCTATAAGATACAGGAGCGGATTAAATTCGTCTATCCCAATGGCGGTGAGCGGCGACGGCCTCGATAAACGTCTTGCTGAAGGCGGTATAGTCAGCTTCATCTTTCGCTGTCACGATGCCCGGACCCTCTGTTGTCCCAACAGCTGACTGAAGAAGGCCAATTCCTTCATTCACTGCGCCGATCGCTTTATAGTGGCTGTAGGCTTCTCTGATAAACGCCATCGCTTGTTTGTTGTCTTTGAGCTCCGGCCCTCCTGCGGCATAGACGGCATCATACAGAACAGAATCCGCCGTCAGGAACGTGCCGCCGGCCTCAAGCTGCTGTCCGGTGCCGCTTGTGATGTACCCAAGCGTTTGGCTGATGATGTCCGCTGTGATCCCTTCTTGCTTTAAAGCGTCCAGCACTGTTTGCAGCTCATTTTCATCAAAACCATTGCCGGCGAGAACAGCGACTTTTCTCGTTGACGCCGTTTTCACTGTACGGGCCTGGCTTAACGCAGGCGAGGTTAGAATTTCTTTAGATGCTTTCCGTTTTGCCGGCGCCGCCACGCCTACTCCTTTGGCGATTTCTTCCGCTAAGCCTGTATCGACATTGCTGAAGACGTCAACGACCTGCCGCTGCACGTCCTTGCTTTTGACCTTCCCGACCTCAAAGCAGAAAGCAGAAATAATGTGCTGCTTCTCGACAGGAGACATGCTGTTCCAGAACAGCTTTGCCTGTGAGTAATAATCGTTGAAACTGTCACTCCGCTGGCGGATTTTTTTGCCCTCGACTTTTTCCTGATAATGGACGTAGCCGCCTTCTTCAGCTGCCGCAGGCGACGGGTCATTGTTTTGCAGAGAGTTTTTATGATAAGCGACTGGCCCCTTATTGATCGTCATCCGGTGATAGCCATCGTATTGGTTGTTATGAAACGGACATACCGGTCGGTTAATCGGAAGCTCATGGAAGTTCGGGCCGCCAAGACGGATGAGCTGTGTGTCTGTATACGAGAAAAGCCGCCCCTGCAAAAGCGGGTCATTGGTAAAATCGATGCCCGGCACGACATTTCCCGGGTGGAATGCGACTTGTTCCGTTTCCGCAAATACATTATCCTGGTTGCGGTTCAGCGTCATTTTCCCAATAATCTTCACCGGCACGAGCTCTTCCGGCCACAGCTTGGTCGGATCAAGAATATCAAAATCAAATTTGAATTCATCTTCTTCATCAATCATCTGCACACCGAGCTCATATTCAACCGTGCCGCCGTTTTCAATCGTTTCCCACAGGTCGCGGCGGTGGAAATCCGGATCTTTCCCGGCAATTTTCTGCGCTTCATCCCATACGAGAGAATGCACGCCGAGCACCGGCTTCCAGTGAAATTTCACGAAACGTGCCTTTCCCTGTTCATTGACAAAACGGAACGTGTGCACGCCGAAGCCTTCCATCATTCTGTAGCTGCGCGGGATGCCTCTGTCCGACATCGTCCACATCACCATGTGAGCAGACTCAGGGTTATTGGCGACAAAATCCCAAAATGTATCATGGGCAGTCGCGGCCTGAGGCATTTCATTGTGAGGCTCAGGCTTAAACGCGTGAACCAAATCCGGAAATTTGATCGCATCCTGAATGAAAAACACTGGGATGTTATTACCCACTAGATCATAGTTTCCTTCTTCAGTATAAAATTTTGTCGCAAAGCCTCTGGCATCCCGCACCGTGTCTGCGGAGCCTTTAGAACCCGCGACTGTAGAAAACCGGACAAATACCGGCGTCTTCACTGAAGGATCCTGAAGAAATTTGGCCCGTGTATACTCCGTCATCGGCTCGTAAACCTGGAAATAGCCATGCATGCCAAATCCGCGTGCATGCACAACACGCTCCGGAATCCTCTCATGGTCAAAGTGCGTCATTTTCTCCCGGAAGTGAAAATCCTCCATCAGCGTCGGGCCCCGAACCCCGGCCTTTAACGAGTGTTCATCCTCTGACACCCGCACGCCTTGGTTTGTCGTCATTTTCTTCCCGCTGTTATCGACCCTGTACTGCTCAAGCTGCTCGTCCTTTGAGTGTTCATTTACACGTTTGTTTTGGTCATCACTCATGTCTCTTCCCCCTTTTCAAAACGAAACATTCTACAGCACATTTACCCGTGGCATTCTTCATATAAACTGCTAATCCGCTTAATAGGATTTTAGGTCTACATATCAGAATGAGGTCATACATATTTGAAATAAGCCTTCTTCCGAAAACGAGAAGGTGGAAGCGCTTACTAAGAAGGAGGAGGTCATATCGTGCTTGCCATACTCGGTTTTGTGATGATGATTGTCTTTATGTACCTTATTATGTCTAACCGGCTTTCCGCTCTTATAGCGTTAATTGTTGTTCCTGTTGCGTTTGCCCTCATCAGCGGATTTGGCAAAGATCTTGGCGAGATGATGATTCAGGGCGTAACAGACCTTGCTCCTACCGGCATCATGCTGTTATTCGCCATCCTGTATTTCGGCATTATGATTGACTCAGGTTTGTTTGATCCCCTCATTGCAAAAATCCTATCGCTTGTCAAAGGAGACCCGTTAAAAATCACCATCGGCACAGCGGTTCTGACGATGACCATTTCGCTGGACGGAGATGGGACAACAACCTATATGATTACCATTGCGGCGATGCTGCCTCTGTACAAACGGCTCGGCATGAACCGGCTGGTGCTAGCGGGAATTGCGATGCTCGGTTCAGGGGTCATGAATATTATTCCTTGGGGCGGGCCGACGGCAAGGGTTTTGGCTTCCTTAAAATTGGACACGTCGGAGGTCTTCACGCCACTGATTCCCGCTATGATCGCCGGCGTTCTCTGGGTGATCGCCGTTGCTTATATCCTCGGAAAGAAAGAGCGAAAGCGGCTCGGCGTCATTTCGATTGAACACGCGCCGTCTTCCGATCCGGATGCAGCGCCGCTCAAGCGTCCCGCTCTCCAATGGTTTAACCTGCTGCTGACTATCGCTCTGATGGCCGCTCTGATCACCAGCCTGCTTCCGATCCCTGTTCTTTTTATGATCGCGTTCGCCATTGCCTTGATGGTCAATTATCCAAATGTCAAAGAGCAGCAGAAACGGATCTCTGCGCATGCGGGAAATGCGTTAAACGTTGTGTCCATGGTGTTTGCGGCAGGTATTTTCACAGGCATTCTCTCCGGCACAAAAATGGTCGATGCGATGGCACATTCTCTCGTTTCCCTCATCCCTGATGCCATGGGCCCGCACCTGCCGTTGATCACGGCCATCGTCAGCATGCCATTTACCTTTTTCATGTCGAATGACGCCTTTTACTTCGGTGTCCTTCCCATCATCGCAGAAGCCGCATCTGCTTACGGAATAGATGCCGCTGAAATCGGAAGGGCCTCCTTGCTGGGCCAGCCCGTGCATCTGCTCAGCCCGCTTGTGCCTTCCACCTATCTATTAGTCGGAATGGCAGGCGTCAGCTTTGGCGACCATCAAAAATTCACTATCAAATGGGCCGTGGGGACAACAATTGTCATGACGATTGCGGCGCTTTTGATTGGGATTATTTCGTTTTAATGAAAAAAGGATTTCCGCTCGCGGAAATCCTTTTGTTCTGTATCATCCGAAAACCCAAGATTACAATATAGTTCACATAGGGTATTTTGAGTGAGTAGTAGATATTTTCTCATTTCAATCATAAGAGCCTGGCTGTATTGAGGCAGCAGGCTCTTATCACAATTGTCACTATTTTTTTGTATAACGCACCCAGTCGTAATGAGCGTATAGCGGTGTTACACCATTGTAGGAACCGAGCCATTCATCGACACCCGTACCATTCCACAAGTTCATCATGATCTTTCCTGGAGTTGTCGGAATTTGGCTTGTCGCAGTATGTTTTAATTGCCCATCGACATACCATTTAACAGAGTTTGGCTGCCAATCGAACGCATACGTATGATAAGCATTAGCCGCATCAAATCCGAGATCAACTAGCTTCTCATGGTTTCCTGCACCATTTGTGTAATAGTTAAATTGAACCTTTGTTGTGTCTTTTCCTAAAAATTCAATATCAATCTCATCCCAAGGCGTTCCATCCGTTGGGCCTGTGTATGTGAAAAACGATGAAACGATCCCTGTGTTTTTAGCTGGTTTCATTCTGACTTCATAAAGTCCATAGCCATATGCTTGAACAGACCGGTTTTCCCCGCAGTCAAACTTGTTATAAGATGGACTTGTTAGCGCCAAACGCATTTCACCTAATGACGTCATGGATACGTTATTTGCACGCCAAGTGCAGTTGAACATATTTCCATTTGAATAACCGTCTGCCTTTTGCCAAAAACCGGAGTTATAGCCACTAAAAGGGTCATAAAACGATCCGCCTGTTTGAGCCGAGGCAGTAGAAGTGATTGCAGACAAACTCATAAACAATCCAGTGACAAGAAGCAACAACACTCGTTTCATACGATAGGACATGTTGGCATTCCCCTTTCTTCGAAAGCGTTTTCTTTATCGATCATACATGATTCTTTTAAAAGGGAACATCGGTCATAATAATGATAATAACGAATCCTAGAATCCTGTAACTATCACTTTTAGATTGATAATTTATTTGGCTTTGCAACCTAACTTAAACAAAATGAAGGTAATGAGATGTATCAAATTCACTAAGTAAGAACATATTTGGTATTCCTTCTTCAACGCTTCAGTATGAACAGAAAGGAATTCTGCCGAAAATGAAACGGATGCAAGCGGTCATAGTAATGACTGTTGCCAGACAAAATCCATGTGATCTGTGTTCGATCTGACGAAGTGCCGAAGAAAAACATATCGTCAGCGTTATTCGTCAAGACAGATGAAGCATCAAATACTTGGTCTTCGGAGCTGTACATGGAAGACATTTATGAATCGATGTTCTTATTTTTTATATTGTTAACTATCCTTCAATACTTCACCGTTTGAAGCAATCACCGCTTTATACCAATAAAAGCTTTTCTTGCGGATTCGGCGCAGATCCTTCAGGTCAAACTCATCACGGTTGACGTAAATGAAGCCGTAGCGCTTCGAGCAGCCTTGGTGCGTAGAAATCAAGTCAATGGCTGACCATGGGCAATAGCCGAACACATCGACACCGTCTGTGATGGCCCATTGAATTTGTTCGATGTGCTGTGTTAAATAATCAATGCGGTAATCGTCATTGACCGTATCATTTTCTTCTAATTGATCGAAAGCGCCAAGCCCGTTTTCTGTGATGATTAATGGCAGCTGGTATCGGTCATAGATTTCTCTTAGCGTGGAGCGGAAACCGACCGGGTCAATCTCCCAGCCAAAGTCATTTTTCTTCAAATGCGGGTTGCTGCTCCCGCGGTAGACACCGTCTTCACCCGTTTTTAAATGCTGGTCTCCTCCGCGTGCCACTTCATCCGAGCCATCGCCTTTGCTCGCTGCCGCTGTTTGAGAGGTGTAGTAGTTAAAGGCGATAAAATCAGGCTTCGCAGATTGCAGAATCTCCATGTCACCATCTTCAATGACTGGCGTATAGCCTTTTTCCTTCATATAAGCCCACGCTGTCGTATTGTAGCGCCCATGAACTGCCATGTCTAAATAGAGCCAATTCCGAATTGCATTATAGTTGAAAGCCGCCACAATATCCTCCGGTTTTGAAGATGCCGGGTAGATAAGCGCGATATTTGGAGCAGGGCCGATTTTTGCGCCGGGCAGCATGTCATGGCAGAGATTCATGGCTTTTGCCTGGGCCACCAGCATGTGATGATTTTGCTGGTACAGCTCTTTTTTCGGGTTTTTGAGATTCGGATCAAGTGTTCCTAAAGCGCTGCCATGAAGAATCATCATGTTTTGTTCGTTGATGGTCAGCCAGTACTTCACACGGTCGCCAAAGTGCTCAAACAGCACCTTGGAATACCGTTCAAACGCATCAATTGTCGATCGTTGCGACCAGCCGCCTTTTTTCTGCAGGGCATTCGGCAGATCAAAATGATACATCGTGACGATTGGCTCAATCTGATATTTGAGCAGCTCATCAATCAGGTTGCTGTAAAACTCAATTCCCTTTTGGTTGATCTCTCCGTCGCCGTCAGGAATAATCCGCGTCCATGCAATGGAAAAACGGTATGCTTTAAAGCCCATTTCAGCAAACAGCGCAACGTCTTCTTTATAGCGATGGTAATGGTCGCTGGCCACTTTAAAATCAGTCGTTCCCTCAGGATAGCTGTCGCGCGCGTCAATTACTGACGGGCCTTTTCCATCTTCATTCCACGTGCCTTCCACTTGATAGGCAGAAGTCGATGCCCCCCACAAAAAATGCTCTGGAAATGCTGCAAGTGATTTATAATTCATCGTTTGTTCCTCCAATGGTTTTAGATTAAAGAAAAGATTCGTTCTTCCATTTTGACTTGCTTTTGGTCTGTTTGAATGACATCAGTATATTGATCTGCGTTTGTAATGACGATCGGCGTGTTCATATCAAACCCCGCCTTACGTAAGTCGTCCAGGTCAAATTCAGCTAGCAAGTCTCCTTGTTTGACGGTTTGTCCCTGTACGACCTTAGGATAAAAGTGCTTCCCCTCCAGCTTCACCGTATCAAATCCGAGATGAATGAGGATTTCTGCTTCCTGATCAGTGACTATGCCGAATGCGTGGCCAGTCGGAAAAACAGTTGATATCACGCCATCCGCTGGTGCAACGAGTCTGCCTTTCTCCGGCAAAATCGCTATTCCCTTTCCGAGTGTCTCCGATGCAAACACTTTATCCTTCACTTCTGTTAACGGAATCACCTTTCCCTCTAACGGACTGCTGATCTCTTCATGGCGGACTGCAGGTGCAGACGGCTCTGTTTTGATATCTGTTTGTTCTGCAGGATCTTCAAACCCAACAATATACGTTAGGATGATTGATAGAATAAAAGATACCGAGATTCCCAAGATAAAACCGGCAAAGCCCTGTCCGTAGAAAATTGGGATCGTCAATAGACCGGGTGCGCCAGAAGCGATGGCGACGCTGTGAGCCTGCCCGATAATCGCCCCGCCAACAGCCGCACTAATGACACCGCATACAAAAGGTTTTTTCAGCCTGAGCGTGACGCCGTAAACGGCCGGTTCTGTAATGCCAAAAATCCCTGTGACAGCAGCGGAACCGGCAAGCGCCTTTAATTTTTTGTTTTTCGTTTTCAGCATGACACCCACAGCAGCTCCTGTTTGTGCAAAAACAGCTGCTGCTGTAGCCGGTTTGATTGAATCCTGCCCATTGACGGCAATGTTATTTAAAATGACCGGCACAATCCCCCAATGGATGCCAAAGATGACGAGAATCTGCCAGAGTGCCGCGATCACAGCGCCGGCCAGCATCGGGTTAAAGCTGAAGATGGCCAGAATCGCAGACGCGATGGCATTCCCTGCGTTTACCCCAATCGGGCCGAATACAATTAATGTGAGCGGCACAATGGTTACCAAACAAATCAACGGCGTGATGAAGGTTTTCACACTGTCATGAATCACCCGGTTCAAATACTTCTCAACATAACTCATCACAAAAATCGCCAGAATGATAGGGATCACAGTTGATGTATAGTTCATTAACACGACTGGAATCCCGAAAAAGTCCGTTTCCGCATTGCCGTTCTTCAGCTCAATGATCGTTGGATAGATAAGCGCCCCGGCAACTGTGACAGAAACAAATAGATTCGCGCCAAACTTTCGGGCAGCGGTAATGGCCAGCAACAGCGGCAAAAAGTAAAACAAGCTATCCGCAGCGGCATACAGTATCGTGTAAGTCGTTTCCTCTGCTTGGAGCCAGCCGGCATTTGTACATATCATCAGCAGGCCCTTTAAAATTCCCGCTCCCGCCATCACGCCAAGCAACGGAGTGAAAATGCTCGATACGATATCAACAAGCCGTCCGAACAGATTCCCTTTCTGGGCAGAACGTTCCTCTCGGTCATCATTCAGCAGATGAGACATCTTTCCAATCTCTTGATACACCTCTGAAACGTGATTGCCAATCACGACCTGAAACTGTCCGCCGCTTTCCACTACAGTTACGACTTCATCTAAAGCTTCGATTTTATCTTTATCTGCTTTTGACCGGTCGTTCAGCGTAAAACGCAGGCGCGTCGCACAATGTACAAGAGAACGCACATTTTCTTCCCCGCCGACCAGCTGTAAAATCTCTTTTGCCGCTGCTTGAATCCCCATTTTCCTCTCATCCCTTCTGCAAAAAAATAAAAAACCTAAACTACCCCTATCGCTATAGGAACAAGTAGTTTAGGTTTTGCCTGCCTGACCAGTAACAATCCTAGAAATGCCCTCATTCGGTTTTTCTATGAAACGCCATCATCACCATCCCTCTGAAAAAAATAAAAACCTAAATTACCATCAGCACAGACAGAGATGATCCGCACTCATTGTAATTTAGGTTTTGCCTGCTTATCAGTAACAATCCTAACATGATCATATGTGAATGTAAGAAAAAATTAACACAAGAAAATAGAAATGTCAACGCTTTCATTATGATTGTTTGACGACCCTTTCTATGTGAATCGTTAAATACAGCAGCTCATCACTGGTGAGCTTGTGTTCATATTCCTGCTTAATGTAGGTTTGGATTTTCTTCGTGCATTCATACGCGCGATGATACTTTTCTTTCACCGTCTCCAGCAAAAAATCATCCTGGCTTTCCATGTGTGTGCCGTTAAAAAGACGCTGCGCGAAAAACTTTAAGTGGGTGACAAACCGGTAATAGTGAAGCGATTCCTCGTTGAATTCAATCTTAAAATGGTATTTTACGATACTCAAAATCTCTTGCATGACTTTTGTAATGTTGATGATATTGGGCATCTCTTCATTCAGCTCGGCATTTACGATATGCAGGGCAATAAAGCCTGCCTCATCCTCCGGCAGAGACACGCCAGTCTTGTTTTTTACCATCTCCAGTGCTTCTTTGCCGATCGCAAATTCGTCTTTGTACAGCCGCTTTGTTTCCCACAGCAAGGCGTTTTTGATATCAAGCCCCTTCTGATTGCGCTGGATGGCAAAGTTAATATGATCGGTCAGCGACACATAGATGCTGTCATTGAGCTTTTTGCCGAGCTGAAGTTTTGCATAGCTGATAATTTCCTCTGATACTTCCATACACTCGATCGGTATATCATACAAAAGGGTTTTGAATTTTTCTGATACATCCTTGTTATCGAGCGTAAACACCTTCTCAATACGAGCTTCATCGACATCATCGCCGGACTTCTTCTGAAACGCGAGCCCTCTGCCCATGATGACCAATTCTTTTCCCTGCTCATTGACCACGCTGATCACATTATTGTTGATCACCTTCGCAATTTTCATGACATGTCCCTCCAATCAACTAAGAACAGACTACACCTTGATTGTACATTCTTTTTGTACTAGGTCAATATCATCAGGGAAAGACGGGACAGGTTAATACAATTCGCTTATCACCGGCTGCCCGGGCTGTTTCTGAAGCAGCGCCTCCAGATGGCGTTCAAATGATGCCTCGTCAGCTTTCTGCTTGTTGACAATGTTGTTCATAATTTTGACGCTTTCGGCGCTATGTTGCGTATATTGTTTTTTCAGCTGATCCAGCTGCTGCCTTGTCTTCTTCGCGTTTTTCGGTGTGACTTGGCTGATGAGCTTGATCATACTGTCTGTGATCTCTAAAAAGGCGGCTCGATTTTCTTTCAGCTGCTGAATGTCGTTGCGGCTCATTTCTTGATTGCGGGTTTTTTGAAGGAAAGCGAGTGCTTCGCTGTTTTGTTTTTTGAGCCGTTTGTTTTCAAGTTGAATCGACTCAAGATTCTCCTTCGCAATGGCTGCTTCTTGTTCAGTCATGCTGCTCCGCACGAAGTATTCAGGATTGCCGATTCCGTAATCGAATGCTTCGTTTACACGTATCATGGAACCGAATACAATAGCCAGCTGCATCTCGCTTGGGAGCGTTTGGAAGTCTTGCTTTTTCTTATTGCTCATCGGTTTGGCTGCGGTTTGTTTTACCGTCCTTTGATCACGATCTGCAAACGTCTGAGTATCACTTTCACATGCACTCATCACAAGAACGGTGACCAGCAGGCTTATACACAAGCCGAATCGCCTCATGCCCCGTCTCCTCTCTGCTGCTCCTCTTCTGGAAAATACAAAAAATATAGATAAATGGTACCAGATACACCTATGGCCAGCAATAAACCAAAAGTATGATTTGAAGCACAAAAACATAAACATTTTGTAAAAATTAACGTTCATTCCATTCTTTTCAGGCCTATTTATCGTACAATAGAAGTATCGTTACCGGAGGAGGGCGCTGATGATGAAACGTTTCACGAAACAAGAAAACAGCTGGATGCTATATGACTGGGCAAATTCTGCTTACTCGATTGTCGTCACCACCGCGGTGTTTCCGTTATTTTATAAATCAGCGGTTGCGGAAAGCGGTGTCAGCGCCGCTCAATCGACTGCCTATCTGGGCTATACCATTGCGGTTTCAACATTTATTCTTGCAATCCTCGGGCCGATTTTAGGCACGATCGCCGACTATGAGGGGTGCAAAAAAAAGTTTTTCGGTTTCTTTGTATCAGCCGGTGTCGCCAGCACCGCGATGCTTGCCTTTATCCCGAGTGAATATTGGCTGCTATTGCTGCTGTTTTATACGATATCGGCTATCGGTTTTTCCGGCGCCAACGTGTTTTATGATGCCTTTCTCGTTGACGTCACGCATGAAAAACGGATGAATCTCATCTCCGCACGGGGGTTTGGCTTAGGATACATTGGAAGCACGATTCCGTTTATCATCAGCATTGCTGTCATCCTGCTTGCACAAGCAGAGATGATTCCGATGTCTGTTTCTGCCGCAAGCCAGCTGTCCTTTTTCATAACGGCTGCCTGGTGGGGGCTGTTCACCATCCCGATGATCAAACATGTCCATCAGCGCTATTACATCAAAAGAGAACCACATATCGTCATCAACAGCTTTAAGCGGCTCGGCCAAACGATGAAACGGATCAGGCAATACCGGGCGCTGTTCCTCTTTTTGCTTGCTTATTTCTTTTATATCGACGGAGTCGGCACCATTATTACGATGTCGACATCTTATGGATCTGATGTAGGGATCAGTTCCTCAAGCCTCCTGATCATCCTATTTGTCACCCAGGTCGTCGCCGCACCGTTTTCGATTGTATACGGAAAACTGGCTGAACGCTTCACGGGGAAGACAATGCTGTACGTTGGGATCGTCATTTATATGATCGTCTGCGTGTATGCCTATTTTCTAGAGACAACGCTTGATTTCTGGATATTGGCTATGCTTGTCGCCACCTCGCAGGGCGGCATTCAAGCCCTGAGCCGCTCTTATTTCGCCAAGCTCGTGCCAAAGCGCCACGCCAATGAATTCTTTGGCTTCTACAACATTTTTGGAAAATTCGCCTCAATTATGGGGCCGCTGCTCATTGCCGTTACCGCCCAGCTGACCGGGAAATCCTCGACTGCGGTGTTCAGCCTGATCATTTTGTTTGTGATTGGTATTGTGATTCTTGCCTTTGTTCCCGAGGAAACCGGCCCAGATGTCAGCCAGCAGCAAAATGACCTGCCCCTTTAACCGGGAGCAGGCCATTCATCATTTATTCGCTTTATTCACCTTGAGCTTTTTCCCTTTGACGGTTGTATTCTTCATCACTTTGAGGACTTGGGGGCCTTTACCGTTTAAAATCTCCACGTATGAGGCGTTATCCATGATCGTGATGATGCCGATGTCATCAGCTGACACACCGTCAATTTTGGCAATCGTTCCTACAAAATCAACGGCTCTGATTTTCTTCTTCTTTCCGCCGTTAAAATACAGCTTCATAATGTCTTTATTCAGCTCTTCGCTTTTGTCCTTTTTGGTTTCCGGACGGTCATTCAATTTAGCTATAAATTCAGGTTTCTTCCTTGCCACTTCCTCTTGAGAAGGGGCTTCTATTTTTTGAATTGCAAATCCGATATATTCTTCTATGTCGGCTAAAAACCGTTTTTCAAAGGCCGTGACAAACGAAATGGCTTTTCCTTTATTCCCAGCGCGCCCCGTCCGCCCCGTGCGATGGACGTAGCTTTCCTTTTCAAGCGGCAGATCATAGTTGATGACAAGGGTGATATTCTCAATATCAATCCCGCGCGCGGCGACATCTGTGGCGACTAGGTAACGATACTCGCCCCGTTTAAATTCATTCATGACATCGAATCGGTCTTCCTGAATCATTCCGCCGTGAATTTTATCGCATGGATACCCTAAGTCATCCAATTCATCGGTCAGCTGATTGACATGCTCTTTCGTCCGGCAGAACATGATGCAGCTATCGGGATTCTCGGTTATCAGTACATCTTTCAGCAAAGAAAACTTATTCTCTTCTCGTACTTGAATCACCGCATGTTCAATATTTCTGGTGGTTAGGCCGGCCGCTTTGATTTCGATATGCTCCGGATTCTGCATATATTGACGGCTCAGCTTCTCGATATCCTCCGGCAGCGTTGCTGAAAACAGCATCGTCGTGCGTTCAACCGGAAGGTGCTTGATAATCGCCTCTACCTGCTCGATAAAGCCCATATTCAGCATCTCATCCGCTTCATCAATGACCAAATAAGAGAGACGCTCCAACGGCAGCGTTCCTTTTTCGATATGATCCAAAACACGTCCCGGCGTGCCGACAACAATGTGGCTTTTTTGCTTAAGCTCTGCTTTTTGTTTGTCAAAGGATGATTTTCCAAACACAGCTGTCGCTTTGATTCGTTTAAATCGTCCGATGTTCGTGATATCCTCTTTTACTTGCACCGCAAGCTCGCGGGTCGGTGTTAAAATAAGTGCCTGCGGCTTGTTTTCATCCCAATCCGCCAGCTCACAGAGAGGAATCCCGAACGAAGCCGTTTTCCCGCTTCCCGTCTGTGATTTGACGACAAGATCCTTTCGTTCAAGGGCAGCGGGAATTACGCTCTGCTGCACCTTGGTCGGTTCTGTATATCCCAGTCCTTCCAGTGCTCGTAAAATGTCATGACTGATTTGATAGTTTTTAAAATGACTCATGTATAAACTCCTGTCTCTTGCAGATGTTCTCATTATACTCTAATTGACGAGAGCGTATGTGTTTTGTCGACAAATGACGTGTTAAAACCCATCGATTCCCTGGCGTTTTAGATCCTGAACAGCTAATCGTGCCAATACGTCAGCCCCTGCGCGGTTCGGATGCAGCGTATCTCCGTCCATATAGAGCGCGAGTGTTTTTTCCGGACCGATCGATGTAAAGTATGCAGAGCTGAGGACATTCAAGTCAACGAGGTGCGTTTTTTCCTCTTCGGCCAAAGCCAAAATAGAAGCCCTGTACCATCGGTTTACAGACGAATGGATGCCTTCAGAAGTGAAATCGGTCGCCCGGCCCTGAGGCGTTGAAAGGATGACTTCCGCTCCCTTCGCTTTCACCTGACGGATCATATCACGCATAATCTCCTTAAATTCCGCTTCAGATTCATTATGCTTCGGATTCGTGTCATTAATGCCGAGCTGCAAGATAAAATAATCCCCCGGCTTAATGTACTTCAGGATCGCCTCGAGCTGCCCGTCATTTCGAAACCCTCTCGCGATCTGCCCGCCAGACGCCATGTTTCTCACTTGAAAGGTGTGTTTGTCGATATAGTGAGGCAGCATCTGCCCCCAGCCCGCCTGCTCGCTGCTGTTGAGCGGATAATAATTGCACACCGTCGAGTCGCCGCCGACATAAATGGTTCGGTTCGTCACCGGCTGATCAGACAATTTCTTGATTTTCAAGGCGCTGAGCGTAAAAGCGGTGCCTGCCTTTCCCTCTGTCACCAGCAGATTCAGCTGCCCGTCGGTGACGGGAATTTGGAACGTATCCTCCGCGCCATCCCCCGTCATATTGATGACCTGAAAGACACCCTCCGCCGCCACACTGGCCCTTGCCGTATTGCCAAGCGTCACCTTCACCTCATAAAGGCCATTCGGGAGATCCACATTAAATGTGTTATTGCTTTTCGTCCCATACGCTAAAAACTGAACCGCATCACTTTTCACACCAGTCCCGGATGCCGCCACATCCTTCATATTCTCCGGTGTTTGAAAACCGTAGCCCTTTGACCGGTCATACCGGTCAGACGCCCTGACACCAATGTAACCAGGCTCAACCGAAACGCCACCAAAATCAAACTGATACACCTTCGGCTCCGCCGCCTTCACACCCTCAATCCCGCCAAAACACATCATCAGCATCATCACAAAAACCGCCGCCAGCCATTTTTTCATTAAGACTCCCCCCTCTGTGAAAACGCATACATTAATGCATACTCTGTGATTGTTTCTTTATGATGACTGGAATGCAGAAAAAAATGACGTTGACAACAAAAAGGAATATTTTGTTATATCAATAGATGATATATCATTTATTGATATAGGGAATGAGGTGACCACTTGCCAAAGCAACGTCCGCAGGAAATGGATCAGCTTACAGATCCAGCCTATTATATTATCTTAACATTGCTGAAACCAAAGCACGGATATTCGATCATGCAGGAGATTGAAGACATGACCGATGACTCCTTCACGATCGGCCCGGCTACCTTATATACATTGTTAAAGAAACTGCTGCAGGAAGAGATCATTGAGCTTGTCAACAATGACAACCCGCGCCGCAAAGTGTACCAAACCACCTTGCACGGCCAAGAACTACTCAAAAAAGAAATTCAGCGCAGAAAAGTGATGGCTGAACACGGAGAACGCGCTTTTCAACAATTGAAAGGGGATTCATCATGAAACAGAAAAAATATATGATGTCTGAAGGATTGGCGTTTTCAGAGGAAAAGGACATGAAGAGACTCAGCGATATGGCCAGCAAAGGCTGGGTGCTCGATTCATTTGCGTTTATGGGGTATAAACTTAAAAAAGCTGAACCGCAAAACCAGATCTACAGCTTGGACTATCGTGCCGTCGATGATGAAAGCATGGATGAATACCTTGACATATTCGAAAATGCCGGATGGGAACATGTTTGTTCTGAATACACCACACATATCTTTGCCGCCGCACCCGGAACGGTGCCGATTTACTCCGACCGTTCAACTATGATTGATAAATAAAAACAAAGTGAATTTACCCTTCGTTATATCACATTGTTCATGCTCTGTCTTACTGCGGCTGTCACTGTCATCAGGAATACGTTTATTTCTGGTGAAGCTTCCATACTTCATAACGCCATACACGTCCTTTTTGTCTTTCTCATCGCCATCACTATCCCGGCTACCCTTACTTACGCAGCCGCTGTCTTCAGAATTTGGCGAGTCAAACGCAGAAACCCCAACCTTGAGTGAAGGCTGGGGTTTTGCTATTTAATATACAGAAGCGAATGTATAATTAATTGTTTTTTTAGTTCCTGTATTACTGAATTTAAATCTGTATTTTGTTTTATAGCTCTTAGATGCTTTACTGTAGCTCAAGTTGGTATAACCCTTTTTCTTTGCATAAAACGTTTTAATGGTTTTCCACCCTTTACTTGTCTTCTGTTGCATCTCGGCTTTTATGTTCCCGCTCCCAGATCCATTTGCATTTATGCTTGCATTCGTTCCTTGACCTGAATAAAAAATCTGAAATGTAGGTGAGTACGTATAGTTTTTGAATGAGCCTGAATGGTAATGGGTAGTCCAAATACTGCCTCTTTTCACCCAATCTTTTGCTTGAGCTTTGTTACCGGCAAGATCTATCGCTGTAAAGCTTGTCAATGCGATAACAAAAGCAACGAAGGTCATGATCAATTTCTTCTTTTTCATTATGTAATTCCTCCCGCTCTCGTATAGTTCTTTTATCATCTTTAAATATGATAATCATGATTAGAAGATGATGCATCCTCCTAAAATACTAAATTATGGAGATTTATCATGCATCTCGCGTACATTATGACTATAGACTCATTTCTTTAGATTCATTTCCTGCTCTGCTTGAGGACGTTTGGAAATAAAACAAAAGCAACTGCCTTCGACAGCTGCTTTTATCATTCGATATTCTTTACATTTGAGAATTCTCAGCAACCACATCCGCCTTCCCCTGCCTCCTGACAAGCGTCAAGGCCATGCCCGCAAAGATCAGTACGATGCCAAGCGTTTGATAGAGGTCAGGGCGGAAGCCTGTGAAGACGGTATCGAGCACGATCGCGACAGCCGGATCGAGAAATACAATAATTGAAATAAATTTCGTTGATAAAAATCGTAAACTGTCAAAAAACAGCAAATATACAATACCCGTATGGATGATGCCGGTAGATACCACCATAATCCATTTTCCCTGAGATAGGTCAGCAAAAGCGCCGAAGTGAATAAACGGAATCAGGATGATCACCCCTAAACCGGTTTGCAGGAAGGTGGTCGTGTATGGACTGAGGTTGTGAATGCCTTTTCCCAATAAAGTGGTGAACGCATAAAACAGTGCGGCGAGAACTGCCCAAATGATTCCTGATCCCATCAGCTGTGACAATGAAGTGCTGCCGTTAATCCCGGAAATCAGCGCAGTTCCCAGAAAGCAGATGATAATGGAGCTGACGGAGATGACATGTAATTTCTCTCTATAGATGATGCTCCCCAGGAGAAGAACAAGCACCGGGGCAAGGTGATAAACGGAGATAGCAATTGTAACGGACGTTTCTTCAAAAGACTTAAATAAGAACACCCAGTTAAATATAAGAAAGAAACCGCACGCCAATGTTTGCAGCACGTCTCTTTTGCTCCACTTTTCGATTTTATACTGGCCCGACACCAGCCAGCAAAAGCTTAAAAATAACGTCGCGCATAGGCAACGGACAAAGACCAATTCAAATGACGGCAGATTGGTATGCTCTGAGAAAAAGCCGATGGAGCCGAAAATCACCATGGAGATGACCATTTTGATTACGGCTGTTGATTTTTGTTTTGGCGTGATTGAGAGATCTTGCTGCATCAAGCGTATTCTACCTCCAGTACTCCTTCCTAATTTATAATTTTGATGATTTACTTTAGTATGTTAGTCTTAATTACTTTCATCCATTACCATTCAATCACGTTATTTCTTTATCAATTGAACGCCGCAGGGAACATAATCCTGTTACTTTTGAAAGCACAAGCTTTATGCTCTTTCCTTGAACCATACTCAAACGAATAAAGTCATTTATTTGATTTGAAAGTATGGAACTACAATAAATAAAGAAGCCAATACGACCAATGCAATTATTATAGCTGTATATATACTTTTTATTAAAACGCCAAAAACCATGAGTAATAAAGGCATTAATAAAGTGAATACTCCCATTATCAGTAGTATTATTCCCATTCTTTTTGATAACTTATCCTTATCACCTAAAAAAGTGAAGGAATTGTAATTTATTATAAGAACTAATACTTTTTTTACCCCTATTAAATAGGCGAATAATAAACATATAAGTCCGCCAATAATATAGTTTATCAATCTCTTTCACCCTTTATAACGTCTTCTAAAAATTGTTTTGAATCAAATCCTAACTCTGCATCTGCTTGTTTTTTTATTTCTGTTTGATTGTCTAAAAAGATCTTATATCTTGGACTTATTTTATACAACATATTACTAAATTCACTTCCTTCTTTTAGGTAAGGAAGGTCTTTTCCTTTATTTGCTTGTGTAATAAAGTTCTCTTTATACTCTTTATTTTCCTTCACACTTTTTACTAAATTTATTAATGTATTTTTTTGTTGTTCAAATAATTCAGGATCTTTATTAATTATTTTATTAACAAAGTCATAATTGTTCTTCTTAAAACTCTCTAACTCATGCTCATTTTCCATAATTAATTTCATTATTGGATGATTATCATCTACTTCTTCAATATCATCAAGATAGTTAACCAAATTTAACCAATATGATTGTTTACTTTCGTTATCAATAGTAACTTCTAAAAAAGGTTCAAACATAGCAACAACGAATTCACCAAATTTGCCTGGAAACATTCTTAAAATTTTATCCATTATATATTCTTTCTTTTCCTGATCTTTCAAATGCAAAGTGTCTTCTAAAATTTTCACCTTATCACTAAAGTCATCAATTTCATTTACATTCTGTATAAGAGTCTCTGTTAATAATTTTTGTTGCTCAAGTAGCTTTAAATTTTTATTAATTTCATTTAACTGTTCATTTAATAATTCTGGGAGCCTTCTTTCTCCTTTCAGAAGAGATTTAATCTCTTTTACAGGCAGGTGGAGCAATCGAAGAGAGGCAATTAAATTCAACTGAGAAATCACTTTTTCAGAATACTCTCTGTATTGATTTATGGGATTTTTATTAACTTCAATCAACCCTTCAGATTCATAGTATTTAATCGCTTTTTTGGTTAATCCTGTTAATTCAGATACTTGTTTTATATTCATGAAATTCACTCCTTAGAGATTTTTTCATTTTTATCTTAAAGGTACCCGTGAGGGATATGTCAATAAAAAAAGGATCTTAATTAAAAATTAAGATCCTTTTATAGTTTAATTTAGCCTTTCCACCATATTTTTAACAAGCATTTCATTCATCAAAGATGTCTTATCATTAGTTACAGTGGAGGCAACTACCACAGCTCCGGCCACAACAGCTACCCATATAGCAGCTACTGCCGTCCATGTAACAAATGTAACACAAGCTCCTTCGGCAGAGTCAACTTGAGTATTTTCAGAAATGTTCGGATCAATTTTCTTTAGGATTTTTCCACTTCTCGTAAGAAGTTCTTTTACTTCTTTAGGGTCTTTGTTTTCGTAAATGGCTTTCTCTAAATTATTGAAGTAGTTTGGATCTACTTCCTTCATTTCTGCGATTAACTTAAGAGCTTTTCTTTTTGATTCCTTTGTAGACAATTTTTCTAAATTCTCTTTACTCCAAACTTCCGGAAAAAGTTTTGCTACTTCTCCTTGACCAAAGGCTACTCCAGCATAAATTTCTTCACCAGAAAATTTATGGTTTTCGATAGCCTCTACAGAGTTAAAATTACTTGTAATTGATGAAACTAACAGCACGAATAAAATGAATATTAAGTTTTTTCTGTTAATAATTTTCCCTTTCATTTTCCTTTTCCCCTTTCCCCATTAATAATTAAGAATTTTTTGTTTATCCCCCCTTTCAGATAAACTCCTTTTTAAGTTAAGTTGTTTCAACTTGAAAGGTTTGTTTAGAGGTCTTAAATATAAGATTAAAATACTGCACATAATCATAGAAAAACTAATCAGTCCAAACATAACGGCAAAAATGTCATGCATAAGTAATCCTATATAGAATAAAAAGTTCCAACCTTTTTTGGGCGCCAGGATAGCTGCAAACAATAGGAACTGAACAAGCAATGTTCCCCAAGTAGCCACAACAACAAATTTACTAGTAATTATAAATTGAAATATATGAAGGATTGCCTCTGGAAAACCCAACATTAAGTGTTGGGAATAGTAATAAACTGCTGTTCCATTAATCCAGTCTTCCTCACCTAACTTAGCTACGAAAGAATTAAAATATAAAATAGATACTTGTACTCTTATTACAACAAATGAGACCAACGCTATCATCCTAGCATAAAACTCACCGTTGGTATCAATATCATTTACTTCATTATTATACCAATGCCATTTCCTAGAGTCCGTTAATGTTATTGGCAGGAGTAATAAAGTAAAAACCGCATTTACCTGTTCACCACCATCAATTGTTAATGCAGAAACCTGTAAACTATAACAAATCCACCAATGAATAATCCCAGTGATTCTCGGACGCCAGCCAGTCGCTATAATCAGCAATAACAGCACACAAATCCAACGTACTATATTAAGATGAAGATAATCATTTGAAGTAAAGCAAAAAACACTTGGTATAGTTTTGGGACAATAAGGATAAGTAGCTATTCCGCTAGCTGGTCTAAAAAACACACTGGCATCATTAAAAATTAAAGTTAGCGCTGTAGCCAAAGCCATTAAACTTCTAGATATACCATAAACGTTTGTCCAAGGATAGTTGCAATTAACCCACTCAAAAATCCTCTCATTTAATGTCTTAAAAACACTTTGTTTTAAGAACATGTAACTTCAACTCTCAATACTTTAGATTCTTTTGAAATATTACTTCCTCTCTTATTGCTCCATGCCCAAGGAATTAGTGTTTCTCTGGACAAACCTAAATTTCCGCATAAGGATGCTTTAGGTGTTTTATTGTTTATAGTGACTACAGTATCAGTCTTTTTTAAACAAGATATTGTTCCGTCTTTACAATCTTCCCATTCTATTGATTTTGGAATCTGTTCGATTAAATACCCCAACTCAACACCTTGTGCTCTACCATGTCTATATAATCCAAACACATTTTTAAAACTATTATTAGGCCAGGAAACTGCCTGTGAGTACGTTTTTGTTTCATAGACATTTATCATTTCTTCTCTGGGATTTTTGCT
Source organism: Bacillus sp. N12A5 (assembly GCF_026790125.1). NCBI lineage: Bacteria > Bacillati > Bacillota > Bacilli > Caryophanales > Bacillaceae > Bacillus > Bacillus sp. N12A5. The sequence goes on from NZ_JALAMR010000021.1 coordinate 75,933, forward strand.
AAAAAAACCCCAGCCTTGAGGATACAAAGTTTTCATAAGACTTTGTTCATCAATATTTGGAGACAATGGGTTTGTAGGTAGAACTGCAATGATCGACTTTCCTATAAAAATTATCCATACAGCAGAGATAACTATTAACACTATGGAACTCCTATTTTTTAATGAACTATTATTCATATCAAATCTCCTGTATCTTTATTATTTTTTATTATACATATATTTACATGGATTAAAAAGGTAAATTAATACTGTATTTATTTGGATATTAAATCGCATTATTATTTACAGTTAGTTCTTAAAACTATATTAAAGTCCTTGTTACTAATTTATGATTACTCATTTTTAGATAATATATATTACCAAACTAAAAAAGAGAGCTTATTAGCTCTCCTTAAATATCTTAATATTAACTTCTATATTAAATTGTTTTATTTTAAATCGCTAAATTCTCCCCTGAATCTTCTCCACAAATTCTATAAGATACCCCGACTGAATTTTCGATCTGATTTTCTTTATTCTATCGAACAATCAAAACCGGGCAGGTTGATAATTGAGACACTTTGTGGCTGACGCTTCCAAGCATCATTTCTTTCAGGCCGCTGATCCCCCGGCTGCCAACTACAATCAGGCTGATGCCTTTCTCTTTTGCGTGAGTGAGTATCTCATGTGCCGGCTCGCCATTCGCGTAAATGATTTCAGCTTGAACACCGTTTTCAGCTGCTTTTTCTCTTGCATTCTCTAGGATCTTCAGGCCCTCTTTTTTAACCTCGTTCCTGATTTCATCAATAAAGTGCTCAGGCACATAGACAATTCCCGTCAGAGAAGAAGTCGTGACGACGGCTTCTCTCCCCACATGAAGGATGCTTAGTTCCGCTCGCTGCTCTTTTGCCAAATGCACTGCGGCATCAAGCGCTTTTGCACTCATGTCTGATCCGTCAATCGCAACTAACATTTTGTTAAACATGCTCTTCCCGCCTTTCGGACTGTGGGTGGTTCATCTTTCTCTTTTATTGTCCGCCTGCTTCCGGTTATTGTCAATTGATGCGCATGCACTTTCAAAAAGTTGTCAGAGACTCTCTCCGTTTGTGGCGATGACCTGCTGATACCAGCTGAAGCTTTTTTTCTTGATGCGGTTAAATGTTCCATTTCCTTCATTGTCCCGGTCCACATAAATGAAGCCGTAGCGTTTTTTCATTTCCGCAGTGGATGCACTGACAAGGTCAATTGGCCCCCATGATGTGTAGCCGATTAAATCAACGCCGTCCGCAATGGCTTCCCGTGCTTCAATTAAATGTTCTCGCAGATAGTTGATTCTGTAATCGTCCTGGATCGTGCCGTCCTCGCCAACTTTGTCCACAGCGCCAAGGCCGTTTTCCACAATGAACAGCGGCTTTTGATAACGGTCGTATAAGGTATTGAGCGTGATGCGCAAGCCTTTCGGATCAATCTGCCAGCCCCATTCTGATGATTTCAAATAAGGGTTTTTGACTCCGCCCAGCAGGTTGCCGCCTGATTTTGCAAGATCTTCCGGATCGGTGCTTGCCGCCATCGACATGTAATAGCTGAATCCGATGTAATCCACCGTATGTTCTTTCAAGATCTCTTCATCGCCTTCAGCCATTTCAATTTCAATATTGTTTTCTGCCAGGAAGCGCTTCATATATCCTGGGTACGCGCCTCGTGCCTGCACATCTGAGAAGAAAAGTGTTTTGCGCTCATTCTCCATTGCCGCGAAGACATCCTCCGGCTTAGATGTCATCGGGTAGGTTGTCGTAGCTGCAATCATACAGCCGATTTTCGAATCAGGAATGATCTCGTGTCCCGCTTTAACGGCAAGAGCACTGGCCACAAATTGGTGGTGTGCCGCCTGGTACATCGTGTTTAATTTGTTTTCGCCTTCTTCAAAAACAAGGCCCCCGCCGGTAAACGGCGCATGGAGCACCACGTTAATTTCATTAAACGTCATCCAATACTTCACTTTGTGCTGATAGCGTTTGAAAACCGTTTTGGCATAGCGTTCATAGAACTCGATGACTTTGCGATTCTTCCAGCCGCCATAATTCTTCACTAAACCGAGCGGCATTTCATAATGAGAAATCGTTACAACAGGCTCAATATGATGCTTTAACAGTTCATCAAACAGATCATCATAAAATGTGAGTCCCTCTTCATTCGGCTCCTCTTCATCGCCATTCGGAAAAATTCTCGTCCACGCAATCGACGTGCGGAATGCCTTGAACCCCATTTCAGCAAACAAGGCGATATCCTCTTTATAACGATGATAAAAGTCAATTCCAGTGTGATACAGATTCAAGGAAGTCATTGATTCATCAAATGGAGACATGATACCGTTCGGCGATACGTCAGCTGTCGAAAGCCCCTTACCGCCCTCGTTATAAGCACCCTCCACCTGATTGGCAGCAACGGCACCGCCCCATAAAAATCCTTCTGGAAATCGTTTTGCGTTTGAACTCATATTGATCACCCCATCAGTTTTTTAGGATAAAGCAAGCAGCGCTTCTTTTGTCTGTACTTTGCCGATTTCTTTCACCGGCGAAAACGAATATTGGTCAGTGTTGGTCACGATCACCGGGGTAATGACGTCATATCCCGCGGCTTTAATTTGTTCCAGATCAAAGGACACAAGCCGATCTCCCGGTGCGACCTTGTCGCCTTCTTTGACGTGAGCCGTGAACCATTGTCCTTCCAGCTTCACCGTGTCCAATCCAATGTGTATGAGTATTTCAGCTCCCTGATCACTCGTAATGCCAATTGCGTGTTTTGTTTTAAAAATGGTGGTAACGCTTCCACGAACAGGCGACACAACTTCTCCTTCTTCAGGCTCAATGGCGAATCCTTTTCCCATGATCCCGGCAGAAAACACTCCGTCTTTGACTTCACTTAATGCTTTCACTTCTCCCTTAATCGGGCTGTGAATGATCTCTCTGCTGCCTTTATGCACTGCCGGCTGCTGGCTGCCGTCAGAAGGCACATCCTCGAATCCAAGCAAATACGCAGCTGCTGTTCCCGCCGCAAATGCAATCACAAGACCGATCATCGCGTAAATAAACGTTGGGCCAATAAAGACAGGGATGCTCGGCAGGCCTGCATTCCCTCCGACGATATAGGAAGCAACACCCGTCATGCCGTAAAACGCGCCGCCGGCTGCACCGCCAATCAAAGCGGCTGCAAACGGCTTTTTTAATCGCATATTCACGCCGTACATCGCAGGTTCTGTAATTCCCATCAGCGCCGTAATGCTTGTGGTAAGCGCAAGTGATTTAAATTTTTTGTTTCTGGAGCGAAGGAAGACGGCAAATGATGCCCCAGCCTGCCCCATATTCGCCAAAAACATGGCCGGCAGTAAATAATCATGGCCGTTTTGAGCGATGTTGTTGATCATGATCGGCACAAAAGCATAGTGCATGCCTGTCATAATGATTAAAGAGAATGTACCCGCCAGCAAAATCATCGCCACAAGCCCTGCATGATCAAACAAATAATTGACGCCAGCAGACAAGTATTCTCCTAAAATAGCGCCAAGCGGACCGACTGTAATCAATGTCAGCGGCACGACAATCAATAATGTGAATGTTGGAACCACAATCAATTTGAGAGACGCGTGTGTGAAACGGTCAATCCATTTTTCTACGTACGTTGCAATCCAAATCGCCAGCAAAATCGGAATAACGGTTGACGAATAAGTCGCAGCGGTTACAGGAAGCCCGATAAAGGAAATCGGTTTCCCCGCACCGAGCAGGGCTGTCAAGTCCGGATGGAGAATCGCCGCCGCAATGGCAGCCGCTACGTACGGATTGCTTCCGAATTTTCTGGCCGCACTCATCGCAAGCAGGAGCGGCAGGAAGTAGAACGCGCCGTCCCCGACAGCCGTCAAAATGACATGAACCTGGCTCTTCTCCGCCATCCAGCCAAACGTAACCGCCAGCGCAACAAGCCCTTTGATCATCCCCGCTCCCGCAATCGCAGGCAGAATCGGGGTAAACACACCAGAAATCACATCAAAAACCGCACTCAGCACATTCTTTTTCTGAGAAGATGAACTGGCGCTTTTCTCATCACTGAGATTGCTGTGACGCACAATCGCCTGATACACCTTCGGCACATCGTTTCCGATAATGATTTGAAACTGCTCGCCGCTGATGTTGGTGCCCATCACACCCGGCAGCTGCTCCAATTGGCTTCGATCCGCCTTCGCGTTGTCATGAAGATTAAAACGCAGCCTCGTCATGCAGTGAATCACGCGCTGAACGTTTTCTTCACCGCCTACGAGTTGTAATATGTCTTTCGATAATTTATCATAATCCATGTGTATACCTCCTTTTTATGGGGGGACTGCTGGATGAAAGGTGGCCGCCTTTCATCCAGCTTTTTTTCTATCAAATGCCGCATCACCTCCTAAAAGAGAATAAAAAAAACCTAAATGGCACAGATTGCGAGAGTCTCCTCCATCTGCACCATTTAGGTTTTGCCTGCTTTCGCAGTAACAATCCTGACGGGTCGCTTTATTTGTTTGTAGGTATACTTTAGCACTAGATTTGCGGGATGTCAACGCTTTCATTTTCGGTTTTTGAATTAGTATTTTACTATTTAAATAACATTATTTCTAATGTATCTAGCTCTACCACAATAGGTTCATGATAGCTTTCAACTAGATTGGTTTCAGAATATACACGCAAAACTTCTTTTACAAAAGTATGTCTATGTTCTCTTTATCATTTAAAAATTCGCCTACAAAATAGATATGAGCTTCTTGATTTACTCTTTTTTCTAATACTAAATCAATAACTTTCTCGACCTGTTTTTAAGCTTAGTTTCGCTACATCTCGCTAATTTCTACTCTAAAGATTTATCTCATCACCCAAAACTCGAAAGTGATAGTCCACAATCAAGGCTTTATCTTCTTTGCTAGTTTCATCGAATTCAGTTTTTAATAAAACCCCTCACTTATTATTTTGAGTTTTTTAAAACTCAGGATAGGACTTGCTTTGTCCACCCAAAAGTTATTTAAAAAAGCCTTGATTGGCACTTTGCCAATCAAGGTAAAACAGTTACTACTCTAAAGCTGGGGTCTACTAGGAAGAAAACCGTAAGGCCCTGAAAACTATTCAATTAAAATATAGTTTGAAGTGAGATATTTATAATCAGGAATATCTTCTAACTTGAAAAACTCTTAGTTATTTTATCTTAAATTATCATATAACATTTGTATTAAGTCCGATATAGATCTCAGTTTCGATATCTTCATATTCTTTTATTATAACTATAAGAATGTGTTTCTGTGCCAACAACTCTTTTGGTGTTATCCTTGTAATTTAAAATATTGAGATAAATTATTCATATACTTATCATAATCATCGTCTTTACATTTATTCATAATAGTCTCTACAGTAGAATTGACAGTTTTTATATTAAAATCTCTCATTATGAAATATCCATGGCCTAATTCAATTTCAGTACTTTCAAGTATCTTATCCAATCTTTTAGGGCTAAGAACGTTAAAAGTAAACAAATCAGAAGCACCTGGTATATCGTGTAATCCTACGTCAAGTTCAAATGAAACGTAGAAATCATCAGCGTCTTCACCCCAATTTTCATAATCCTTAGTTAAAGCTTTAATTTCTAACATAATTATATCCCACCTTTTAATCTAAAATATCAACATGTACGTTTCTTAATTCTGTTTTTGATCCTACAACTGTAATCTCATTCTCAGTAAAGTTTGCTCTCCACATTTTTTCTTTTGGTTTATATTGCAATCTAAAAGCTCTCATTTTATCTACACTTTTGTATCCTAAAAAATTTCCTGCTTTATCATACATTTTTTCTGCTCCTTCACCAACCCATCCTTTTCCTGCATCTAGTGCATTCTGACGTGTTGAACTACCAAGGGTTGATAAACCTTTGGGTGAATTTTTTATTCCTATAACAGTTTGGGAAGAGCTTAAATTATCTACATATCCGGGATGCCACCACTTACTATTAACGCTACCCTTAGAAGTTTTCTTCTTTACATCTCCCTTTATATCTTTCTCCGCAATATGCTTAGCCACATCTGTGACAACACGCTTCCCGCCTCGAACCGCCAATTTTTTAATAGCGCCCTGAGGACTTACCCACTCAACAAATTCATACTGCGTTCCGGCAAGAAATGAATCAAGTGGCTTAGCTCCGCCTACTTTATCCTCTGGTATGTAAGACACTTCTTCTAGCCGCTTTTTCCCTCCAGCGTAGAATTCTCTTACGATCTGGCCGTTTTCATATACATAATATTTACCGCCGACGTAGTCGATGTTTGCAGTATCGCGAGTTAGTTCGTCAATCACTTCTATCGTATCTATCTTTTTCAATCCTTTATGATTATATAGTTTATCATTTATCACCCGTATGTCTCCATAGACTTTCGGGTGGGCTGCTGCTTCTTTCTTTAATACAGTTAAATTACTGTCATCAGCATGAATCTCGCGCTCGATCTTCTGTTGTTTGTCATCCTTCATCACGGTATCAACGTTGGACTGCTTATGTTTCCCTAGCTTCTTCAGCATCATCTCCATCGGAGAATCATCCGCCTGCTTCATTTGCGGGTTAATCGCGCCGAAGGTTTGGTTGATGTTTTCTTCTTCCTGTGATTTCAGGATAGAGCCGCTTTTGTAGCCTGTGATTTCAATTTTCGGACCGGTGTACATGGTTTCGAGCTGGTCTATATATTTTTTCATCGTTTGTAAATCTGATTTTGCGGTTTCTAGTGCTTGGGTTTGCTGGCCGTCAAATTGAAAGAGCTTATTCAGGGTGTCTGAAATCAGTCGCTCAGCCTGTTCTGTTTTATAAAAAAACTCCAAAGACACTTCTTTGGAGGGGAAAAATTTATTTTCTATTGAGCATTTTATTTGTTACTATATAACCTAACACTAAACAAAAAATTATCATAATTAATCCAATTGCATACATTATTAATTTCTCTTTAATTGAAAATCCCTCTATTAATAAAATAGCAAGAGTCCATGTAAAAAGTAAAAATAGGGAGAAAAAAAACATGATTTTTTTTCTGAATTTCTTCCAGAATTCCTCCATCTATTTTTCCTCCTCTATAATTTCATTTAACTTATCTCTTAACAATTGGTCTTCATTATCAGTATATCCCTCATAAATTATCTTTTCTATCATTTCTTCATCAAAGAACACATTGAAGTTTTCACTAATGTTCCCTTCTGGATATGGGACTGCGACATAATCAAATTCCTTTCCACTGGATGACTGTATCTGATGTCTACCGAAAACCATTACAAGTTTTTTCATATTTTTTAACTTTACTATAGTTCCTATTGGAAACCAATTTCTAATCCGACTCATTTCTATATACTCCTAAGGATTATTTTTTTAACTTTTTAAGCAGTATTTTTTTTCTAAAAATATAAATTCCAAATGGGAACAAAAAGAAAAATACACCATATGAAAAACCAGCAATAACATATAACTCTATATCGTTAACTTGATTTGTATTTGCTAACCAAATTGTCATTATGGTAAGAAATATACCAGCTATAGGGAAAACAATCTGCATTATCAATAATGCTTCATTTATTTTTCTTAATAAAAAGTCTTCATTCATCTTCCTTATCCTCATCCTCTATACCTGCCTTAAATGAAATTCCAACTCCATCAGCTATATAAACTTCAAAACCCTCGTTAGCCGAAGCGCCTAATCCTAAACTTCCTATAGAAAACCCTACACCGATGTACGGATTTTTATTTTCTATTCCAAACCATTCTTCTAAAGGCTCATAACCAAACCAATTTAGAGGGGACGCAGTTACTCCTACTTCAGATACGCTAGCCGATCCTCCTAGACCTCCTCCAGTATTCGAAACATTCGCCTCTACCCCTGCATGAAGTAATTTAAATTCAAGAGCAAGTGGCGATTTTTCATGGTTAATCACTGCATTAATACCATTAAGTTCAGCAGAACCGCCAATCATATCACCAGATAATAAAGTATTAAAAACATTAGAAAATCTCGGAATCGAAAATTCTGCACTCCCTCCCAAAGCAGTAAAATAAGTTTCCGATTTCTTAATTTTTTTAACTTTTTCTTTTTTGTTTTTATCCTTTATAGCCTTATTCGTATCAAAAAGGCTCATATCAATTTTTGTATTAACTAATTGTTCATCACTAATTTCAAAAAGTCCTGAAATATTTCCTGTTCCATAGAAACCAAGGATTCCGTTTCTTTCTTCTTTAATTTTAACACGATAGTCCATAAATTTTTTATATAAATCAAGGATATTTTCATCCCTGTTCCCAGCTATACTTTGGATTTCAGGACTGTTTATCGTTTCGTTATAATCACCTATGTCTCTTTTTGCAGTAAAAATTGTTGTTTGAATGTTGTTTGTGTTGCCTTTGTCTTTTTTTATATGACTAGCTTTGTTGCTAATTTTATCTTTTAGCTTCTCAATCATCATCTCCATCGGTGAATCATCCGCCTGCTTCATTTGTGGGTTAATCGCGCCGAAGGTTTGGTTGATGTTTTCTTCTTCCTGTGATTTCAGGATAGAGCCGCTTTTGTAGCCTGTGATTTCAATTTTCGGACCGGTATACATGGTTTCGAGCTGGTCTATATATTTTTTCATCGTTTGAAAATCTGATTTTGCGGTTTCTAGTGCTTGAGTTTGATGGCCGTCAAATTGAAAGAGCTTATTCAGGGTGTCTGAAATCAGTCGCTCAGCCTGTTCTGTTTCCATTCGGAAAAAGGTATCATTGACTGTCGGCAGGCTGACGATGTGATCTATGGCTGATGTCTGGCGATTGACTGCGTCAGTGAGCTGCTCTGTCACTTCTCGTGCATGCTTGACCCCATGTCTCGCATCGTGTGAGAGAAAAGCCTCTGCGATCATGCCGTGGGAGTCAGATTCTACAGAGGAAATCGCATGCTGTGTTTGTTTCAGCACTTTTTTGTATTCGTCGATAAACATGCCAAAGAAAAGGAGAAAAGGCTTGTGGCACTCCTCGTAAAAGGTCCGGATGGCATCTCCGCCTTTTCCTTTCAGCGCATCCTTCATGCCTGCCAGATGCTCAACGCTTTTTTCCAGCTTCTCCAGCTGTTGTTTTTGCTTGTCCAGTTTCTCAATCGTATGCTGAATGCCCTCGTGAAGAGCGTGGACATCTAATGTTTTCAATCCCTTGTCCTCCCGCGCTTTATTTCATGGAAGATGATATGTTTTCGTCCGTTTCCTTCATGGCGTTTACCGCGCTTTCCGTTTGTGCGATATGCTTGGCCAGAACAGACGCATATGCTTCAGTGAGCTCTTTGATTTCCTTATTTAATTGCTCGATGGACTTCACAACATTCAAATGGTTTCTGCCTGAGAGATGGCCGGGCAAGGAGGACTTGAGTTCAGCTGAATTCTTGAGCTGAGAAAGCCCTTGCTTCACTGTGCCATACACCATTTTAATTTCCTGTGCCATTTGTGCTCACCTCACTTTTTATGTTTTTCCTTCTCTATTTCATGCTCTATCCTCGTAATTTGGCGTCTTATAGAATAGACATCGCCCTCTAATGAGTGGATTTTTCCTTCTATGCTTTCGATGATTCCGCTGACTTGATCGCTTTTGATTTGCTGATATGCTTTGTTCATTCCTTCACGAATATCTTCAAACCGCTGAGCATGTGTTCCTCTCCATGCCTCCCGGTTAAGATGAGGCCGGTGAATGAGATGCTGGGCCTCGGAGAATTCGTGTTTGATTTGCCTGATTTCGTGCAGCACTCGTTTTAACTGATGGATCTGTTCCTGTTTTTCATGTAAGTCGGCTTTTACCGAATGTAACAACATTTCACTATGCATGCCGCAACACCTCGTGTTTCTATCAAACTGTGTCAATTCTTTACAATACAGACTATTTTCATATTACATGATGGGTCATATTGGATAAATAGGTAAAAAGGATTGTCTTGAGGAACGTTATCCCGGTTCTAAATAGCTAAAAATTCGATTTCATAACTTTGTAAGAGGGAGAATCATCATAATGGGGACTTTTCGTTTAGGTCTTGAACCCCGCTATCACTTCTGTTTTTTCTCTCGCTCAACCATTTCTTATAGTCAATAAAGCTCATAAAAAAGCGCCTTCTAGAGAAGGCGCTTCTCCATCTTATTTAGATCCCCATACAGCCTCACCGTTGCCATTCAACACACTAAACGTCATGACGTTCTTCTCTCTCACCGAATCCCACTGGCGTAAAAATACCCCGTTATACTTCTTGCCCGCTAACGTGATGTCGGCTGTATTTTTTCCGGTTTTCTTCCATGTTCCGGTCATTTCCCCGGAAATGGTATGATTTTTGTTGAGCTGGATGTTGATGGTTTGTTTGATGTCGGCTGAGATATCTTTTCCATGCAGGATGACTTTGTATGTTCCTGTAATGTCTTTTTGTTTTACTTCTTTCAGTGTTTCGCCTGCATAACGATATGGCGCTGTTACCGGCCAGCCGTCTTTGTTCATGAACAATTGGTGGACTCTGACTTCGTGTTCTTCACCCCTGCCCGGGAAGCGGGTGTGGAAGATTAAATAGGAACGCCCGGTTTTTTCGTCATAGTATGCGGAGTTGTGGCCTGGTGAGACGTACCCGGTGCCTTTTTCATTTTTTGTTTCAAAAGTGTAGCTGCCCATGAGTTTGACGCCATAAGGTTCGATGGAACGGTCGTCGAAGAATGTGCCTTCTTTGCCGCGAACGTCGAGCATTGGATTCCCTTCTGCATCATAGTAAGGGCCGTCCGGTTTCTTGGAGCGGGCCACACGGATGTTATAGCCGCCTGTTGCACCGAGACCGCCATATGATAGGTATAAGTAGTAGTATTTGGTGTCTGGATTGTAGAGAACATACGGGCCTTCGATTCTGCTGTGGTTGCCGCCGAGCAGTTTTTTGCCATATCCCTGTCCAGGAAGCGGGAAGCCCGTTTTTGGATTCATTTCAAGAATGAAAATGCCGCCTGAGTATGATCCGTACACCATCCACAGCTTGCCGTCTTTATCAAAGAAGGTATGCGGGTCAACGACATTCGGGTGTTTGGTTGCGTCATACGGTGTTCCATCGCTGCTTGTGCCTTCCATGCCTGATTTCAAAAAGATGCCTTTGTTTTTGTATGGCCCTTCGATGTTGTCAGCGACTGCAACACCCATGGCGGACCTAGGCGAGTCGCCGCGGCAGGCGTTGTAGTACATGTAGTATTTGCCGTCCGCCAGCTGCGTGACGTCAGCCGCCCAAAGGGTATCGGATTGCGCCCATTCGAAGGTATCTTTTAATTCTTCGTAGACATTGGGAATCAGAGGATTGTTGTTGCTTACACTGGTGGTCAGCTGCTTCCATTGCATGAGGTCATTTGTTTTTGCTGAAGCGAGATGAGATCCAAAAACATAAAAGGTGCCATTTGTTTCAATGATGGAAGGGTCATGGACGCTGACTTCTTTAAATACTGGTTTTTGTGCATAGACGGAGTTTGGGAGGGTGAAGGCCATGATAAGAGCTGCAAGAAAACATACACGGAACAATCGGTTGAACATCTAAACAATTCGCCTCTCTTTTTTATTAAATTTTAAACGCTTACATTTCTCTATGAAGATACCCCGGCCTATTAAAACAGCCGAATGTTTTCATATTCAAACAGATAGGTGATTTCTCACTGTTCTCTTACATTGTCTGGCTATTTGCGCAGAACTGCTGCTTGCATATCCTCTCCTTCATAGTTCAACTCTTTTGCTGTTTCTCCTTCTTTCATCACTCTGTTTTTCATTCGCGTACATGTAATAACTGATTTGTCCGTTTTTGTAAAGTCGTCGACTGTGATACAGCCATTTCGTTGTCGGCGTTTTTTAAGATGATGCCTGATTGCTCGTCAACACCGGAGTCAGTTGGCTTGGCGGTGCTGAGGATGTCATTCGGCTGGCTCTTGAGAAAATGCCTTGCGAAAAATGCGACTTCGTAAACGCATATTGAGAGTAAGACAGCCGCCGCTTGCCTCCTGTCTGGCTATCGTGTCTGCGTCGCGCTATTACAATAGCAATCTAACTTGTTAAAGACTGTAAAAAACCTTTTGACTTCTGCTGCTGAACCAATTAATATAATACTCAGTTAATAGTTATCAGAATTTTTAGGAATTGAGTGATTCATATGACACTGCATAAAGAGCGTCGGATCGGACGGCTGTCTGTTCTCCTGCTGCTGAATGAGGCGGAAGAGAGTACGCAGGTTGAGGAGCTGGAGCGAGACGGCTGGAAGGTCTGTCTCGGCAAGGTAGGATCAATGGACGCGCATAAAGTAGTAGCCGCAATTGAAACCGCTTCCAAAAAGAGCGGTGTCATTCAATCTGAGGGTTATCGAGAGTCACATGCGCTTTATCATGCGACGATGGAGGCTTTGCATGGCGTGACCAGGGGTGAAATGCTGCTGGGATCGCTGCTTCGGACGGTGGGCTTGAGGTTTGCCGTTTTGAGAGGAAATCCTTATGAAAGTGAAGCGGAAGGCGATTGGATTGCTGTCTCGCTTTACGGAACAATCGGGGCACCGATTAAAGGTCTTGAGCACGAGACATTCGGTGTTGGAATTAATCACATATGAAACAGCCCATAGATCTTAGGCGATAGGGGGCTATGCGTGAAAACAGATGTTCACAGCATAGCCCCTTTTTGTATGGGCGCTTTACCAAAGTAAAGACAAAGGAGTTGGGCTTATGGTGACTTTAGACGGTTCTTCATTGACAACAGCCGATGTCGCTCGTGTGCTGTTTGATTTTGAAGAGGCAGCGGCTTCCGAGGAAAGTATGGAGCGCGTGAAAAAAAGCAGAGCGGCTGTGGAACGGATTGTACACGAGGAAAAGACAATTTACGGCATCACCACCGGATTTGGCAAATTCAGTGATGTCCTGATTCAGAAAGAAGATTCGGAGGCGCTGCAGCTGAATTTAATCCTTTCTCATGCCTGCGGAGTCGGTGACCCTTTTCCTGAGTGTGTTTCCAGGGCAATGCTGCTTTTGCGCGCCAATGCCCTGTTAAAAGGCTTTTCCGGTGTACGCGCTGAGCTGATCGAACAATTGCTTGCCCTCTTAAATAAACGCGTCCATCCTGTCATCCCCCAGCAGGGATCACTTGGCGCAAGCGGAGATCTAGCGCCGCTTTCCCATCTGGCTCTTGCGCTGATCGGGCAGGGAGAAGTCTTTTTTGAGGGGGAAAGAATGCCGGCAATGACGGGCTTGAAAAAAGCCGGTATTCAGCCGGCAACTTTGACATCCAAGGAAGGGCTTGCCTTGATAAACGGAACTCAGGCTATGACTGCAATGGGAGTGGTTGCCTACATTGAAGCTGAGAAACTAGCCTATCAAACAGAGCGCATTGCCAGCCTAACGATTGAAGGGCTTCGGGGAATTATCGATGCATTTGACGAGGATATTCACTCGGCCCGCGGCTATCAGGAGCAGATCGATGTCGCAGAACGAATTCGCTTCTATCTGTCTGACAGCGGCCTGACAACCTCCCAAGGAGAACTGCGGGTTCAGGATGCCTATTCATTGCGCTGTATTCCGCAGGTACACGGTGCGACTTGGCAGACACTAGGCTATGTCAAAGAAAAATTAGAGATTGAAATGAATGCAGCTACAGACAATCCTCTTATTTTCAATGACGGTGACAAAGTGATTTCCGGCGGAAACTTTCACGGACAGCCGATCGCCTTTGCCATGGATTTTCTGAAAATCGCAATATCAGAGCTTGCGAATATCGCAGAGCGCAGGATCGAACGCCTTGTGAATCCGCAGCTGAATGACCTGCCGCCGTTCCTGAGCCCTCATCCCGGACTGCAATCCGGTGCGATGATCATGCAGTATGCCGCAGCCTCACTCGTTTCTGAAAATAAAACACTGGCCCATCCTGCAAGTGTTGATTCTATTCCGTCATCCGCCAACCAAGAAGACCATGTCAGCATGGGAACCATCGCCGCTCGGCATGCTTATCAGGTGATTGCAAATACAAGAAGGGTCATTGCCATCGAAGCGATTTGCGCATTGCAGGCGGTTGAATACAGAGGCATAGAACATGCAGCGTCCTATACGAAACAGCTTTTTCAGGAAATGAGAAAAGTCGTGCCGTCCATTCAGCAGGACCGTGTGTTTTCCTATGACATTGAGCGCTTGACTGACTGGCTGAAGAAGGAATCTTTAATACCTGATCATCAGAATGAAGAACTAAGGGGGATGAACATATGACTGATGTAAAAAAATCAATCCGTGCCAACAGAGGAACAGAGCTTGAATGCTTAGGATGGGAGCAAGAGGCAGTGCTTCGGATGCTTCGAAACAACCTTGATCCGGAAGTCGCCGAGAAGCCGGAGGACCTCATCGTATATGGCGGGATTGGCAAAGCCGCACGAGACTGGGACGCGTTTCACGCCATTGAGCAATCCTTGAAAACACTAAAACATGATGAGACATTGCTCGTGCAATCCGGAAAGCCGGTTGGCATGTTCCGTACACACCCGCAGGCCCCGCGCGTGCTTTTAGCGAATTCTGTTCTTGTTCCAAAGTGGGCAGACTGGGAGCATTTCCACGAGCTTGAGAAAAAAGGGTTAATGATGTACGGACAGATGACGGCAGGGAGCTGGATTTACATTGGTTCACAGGGCATATTGCAAGGAACATATGAAACCTTCGCTGAGCTCGCGCGACAGCACTTCGGAGGCAGCTTAAAAGGAACATTGACGCTGACAGCCGGTCTCGGCGGAATGGGAGGCGCCCAGCCGCTCTCTGTCACGATGAATGAAGGCGTCGTCATTGCCGTTGAGGTTGACGAGACACGCATCGACAAGCGGATCGAAACAAAATACTGCGATCGAAAAACAGCCTCGATTGAGGAAGCCTTAGTGTGGGCTGAAGAGGCAAGGCAGGCAGGAAAACCTCTATCTATCGCGCTTCTCGGAAACGCGGCTGAGGTCCATCACACACTTTTGAACCGAGGCGTCAAAATTGATATCGTGACGGATCAGACGTCCGCCCATGACCCGTTAATCGGTTATGTTCCCGAGGGCTATTCACTTGAGGAAGCTGACCGTTTGCGCCAAGACACTCCAGAGCTTTACGTGCGCCTTGCGAAGCAAAGCATGAAAAAACATGTCAAAGCCATGCTGGCATTCCAACAAAAGGGCTCTGTTGTATTTGACTACGGCAACAATATCCGGCAAGTCGCAAAGGATGAAGGCCTGGAGAACGCCTTCGATTTTCCGGGGTTTGTCCCTGCCTACATCCGCCCCTTATTCTGTGAAGGAAAAGGACCATTCCGCTGGGCGGCGCTGTCCGGTGATCCGGCAGATATTTACCGTACGGATGCGTTATTAAAAGAACTGTTTCCGGCAAATAAAGCCCTTCACCGCTGGATCGATATGGCACAGGAAAAAGTCACGTTCCAAGGCTTGCCGTCCCGTATTTGCTGGCTTGGATACGGAGAACGAAAAAAGATGGGCCTTGCCATTAACGAGCTGGTCAGAAGCGGGGAGCTAAAAGCCCCTGTTGTCATTGGAAGAGATCATTTGGACTGCGGTTCTGTCGCCTCTCCAAACCGGGAGACAGAAGCGATGAAGGACGGAAGTGATGCTGTCGGCGATTGGGCTGTGCTCAATGCGCTTGTGAACACGGCGGCGGGTGCAAGCTGGGTTTCCTTCCACCATGGCGGCGGCGTTGGAATGGGCTATTCCCTGCATGCCGGCATGGTCGCCGTTGCCGATGGAAGTGAGCTGGCTGACGAGCGGCTCGCGCGGGTCTTAACGAGCGACCCAGGAATGGGCATTATCCGCCATGCGGATGCGGGTTATGAACGTGCCATTGAAGTAGCGAAAAAACAAGACATTATCGTGCCGATGCAAAAATAAGGGAGTGATGACATGCCGAAACAAATTGATACGATTCTCATTAACATTGGGCAGCTTTTGACGATGGAAAGCAGTGGCCCTCGTGCAGGCAAAAGCATGCAGGATCTTCATGTGATCGAAGACGCTGTTGTCGGCATCCATGAACAGAAGATTGTGTTCGCCGGAAAAAAAGGAGCTGAAGCCGGCTACAAGGCAGAGGAAATCATTGACTGTTCGGGACGGCTTGTAACGCCAGGCCTTGTCGATCCGCACACCCACCTTGTATTTGGCGGATCTCGGGAAAAGGAGATGAATCTGAAGCTTCAGGGCATCTCATATTTAGATATTCTGGCGCAGGGGGGCGGGATTCTCTCTACTGTCAAGGACACCAGAGCAGCTTCAGAAGAAGAGCTGCTGCAAAAAGGCCATTTTCACCTGCAAAGAATGCTGTCCTATGGCACAACCACGGCTGAAGTGAAAAGCGGCTATGGCTTGGAAAACGAAACAGAGCTGAAGCAATTGCGTGTCGCAAAAAAACTGCATGAAATTCAGCCTGTTGACCTTGTCTCCACATTTATGGGAGCCCATGCGATTCCTCCCGAATATCAAAACGATCCATATCAATTTCTGGATCAAATGCTGTCCCTTTTGCCGGAAATCAAAGAGCAGGAGCTCGCCAGCTTTGCAGATATTTTTACAGAAACAGGCGTTTTTACCGTCAGTCAATCCCGCCATTATTTACAAAAAGCGGCTGAGGCGGGCTTCGGCTTAAAAATACACGCAGATGAAATTGATCCGCTTGGAGGAGCTGAATTAGCGGGTGAGCTAAAGGCTGTCTCAGCCGACCATTTGGTAGGTGCCTCAGACGAAGGCATAAAGAAATTGGCTGAGGCAGGAACGATCGCCGTCCTCTTGCCAGGCACGACGTTTTATCTTGGCAAAAACACGTATGCCAGGGCTAGAGACATGATTAATGAGGATGTATGTATCAGCTTGGCAACGGACTTTAATCCTGGCAGCTCGCCGACTGAAAATATCCAGCTGATCATGTCCATTGCCGCGCTTCATCTGAAAATGACTGCGGAAGAAATATGGCACGCGGTCACAGTCAATGCCGCATACGCCATAGGAAAAGGAGAAGAAGCCGGCCAGCTCAAAGCTGGCCGCTCAGCTGATCTAGTCATTTGGCAAGCCTCGAATTACATGTATATTCCGTATCACTACGGCGTCAATCATGTCCATCAAGTCATGAAAAACGGAACTATTGTTGTCAACAGGGAGGGAGCCATTCTTGGATAAATACCCTTTTCTCAGAGAGGCAGGCTCTTCGTTTAAAGACCGGGATGTGACAAAAATGAGTGACCTGATCGCAACATGGGACGGCCAAGGCATTAAGGGGCCAGCATTGATAGGTGTTCCCCTATCAAAATCCTCCATCAGTCATTCCGGCGCTTCCTTTGCACCCGGAACAATCCGCCAGGCCCTGAAACATTCATCGGCCTATTCTGCGGAGCTTGGAGGACATGTCGTATCAGATCTTCTTTACGATCTGGGGGATATCGATATTCATGTCACTGATATCGTCAAGTCACATCATCACATTTTTCAAACCATGCACGCTCTGCTTTCGGATCATCCGGATTGGGTGCCGCTCATACTTGGGGGAGATAACTCTATCAGCTACTCCACAATAAAAGCGATAGCACAAACAAAAGGAACGACAGCGGTGATTCAATTTGATGCCCATCACGATGTTCGCAATACGGAGGACGGGGGGCCGACAAACGGCACCCCCTTCCGCCGCCTTTTGGATGAAGAGATCATTGAAGGTCAACATTTGATCCAGCTGGGGATCAGAGAATTCAGCAACAGCCAGGCCTATGAAGCATATGCAAAAAAACATAACGTGAACATTCACACGATGGACATGATTCGTGAAAAAGGACTAATTCAGACTGTAAAAGAGATTCTGCCCGCTGTTCAGGCGAGAGCAGATACCATTTTTATATCTGTTGACATGGATGTCTTAGACCAGTCCCATGCACCGGGCTGTCCAGCGATTGGTCCGGGCGGTCTTTATACAGACGAATTGCTCGAAGCAGTCAAGTACATCGCACAACAGCCCAATGTCGCCGGGATTGAAATCGTTGAAGTTGATCCTACCCTCGACTTTCGGGATATGACAAGCAGAGCCGCAGCTCACGTTCTGTTACACGCTTTAAAAGGAATGAAACGCTCCCAATTCTAGTGATCTTCTGGCAGGTTGTATTTTGGGCACGAGAAACTCATCTGCCTAATGAACGGCAGCTAAAAGGAGGGCGAGACGGTGAATCTTCAGGAGAACAGCGGTCAACAGCTAAAACGCACGATGAAAAGCAGGCACTTATTTATGATCTCATTGGGAGGCGTCATAGGGACAGGGCTTTTCCTCAGCACGGGTTATACGCTAAACCAAGCCGGACCCGGCGGTACGATACTCGCTTATTTAATCGGCGGGTTGATGATGTACCTCGTCATGCAATGTCTCGGTGAATTGTCGGTCGCCATGCCGGTGACCGGTTCTTTTCAAAAATACGCCACCACATTCATCGGGCCATCTACCGGTTTTATGGTCGGCATCATGTACTGGGTGAATTGGGTGGTGACGGTAGGTTCCGAGTTTACCGCATCCGGCATTCTTATGCAGCGCTGGTTTCCTGACAGCAGCGTATGGATGTGGAGTGCGATTTTCGCAGCCCTTCTTTTTATATGCAACGCATTTTCAGTTAAGTTATTTGCGGAAACTGAATTTTGGTTTTCCAGCGTAAAGATTGTCACCATTATTTTATTTATCATTTTAGGGGGAGCCGCGATGTTTGGCTTGATCTCATTAAACGGGACGGCCGACGCACCTATGCTGTCAAATTTCACGGATCATGGAGGGCTGTTTCCGAATGGCTTTCTCGCCGTTTTTATCGCCATGATATCTGTAAGCTTCGCCTTTTCCGGTACAGAGTTAATCGGCGTTACAGCAGGAGAATCAGCAAATCCCCAAAAGGATATTCCGCGGTCCATCCGTAATGTCGCATGGAGGACAGTTATTTTTTTCATTGGCGCTGTGTTCGTCTTATCCGGATTGATTTCATGGAAGGAAGCAGGCGTGATTGAAAGCCCGTTTGTAGCCGTATTTGCGGAGATCGGTATCCCTTACGCCGGAGATATTATGAATTTCGTTATACTAACAGCCTTGCTGTCTGTCGCCAATTCAGGCCTATATGCTTCAACCCGTATGATGTGGTCGTTGGCAAATGAAAACATGATCAGCTCCCGTTTTAAGAAAGTCACATCGAAAGGCATTCCCTTAAATGCCTTAATGATCAGCATGGCCGTATCTTGTTTATCTCTCGTTTCCAGTATCGTGGCCCCTGGAACTGTCTATGTGGTGATGGTAGCAATTGCTGGATTTGCAGGAGTCGTGGTCTGGATGAGCATTGCGCTGTCCCAGCTCTTGTTTCGGAAAAGATTTCTTCAAAAAGGGGGGAATGTAAAAGATCTGACATTTCGCACACCGCTTTATCCTCTTATGCCTATAGCCGCTCTTTTATTATGCTCAGCTTCTTGTATCGGTCTTGCTTTTGATCCCAATCAAAGAATCGCGCTTTTCTGCGGAATTCCTTGTATCATCCTTTGCTATCTCATCTTCTACTTCAAATCAAAGTTTGAGAGAGCAAAAAAAAGCAGCCAGGAAGAATATCAGATGGATCATATCCTTTAATCAAAAAAGCACACCCCACTCAGGATGGGATGTGCTTTATTTTTATTCTGTAATTAACGTGTGAATCAGTTTTGGCGCCTTCGCTTCTGCTGCAATGCGGATGTTGTCATATACTTTCGCGATGACTTCATCCACGTTTTCGCGATTGGCGTAAAGCGTGACAAGCGGTTCACCTTTTTCTACCTTGTCGCCGACCTTTTTGCGGAGCATGATGCCGACGGCTAAATCGATTTCGTCTTCTTTTGTGGCGCGGCCGGCCCCTAACAGCATCGCTGCGACGCCGATTTCGTCCGCAACGATTTCGGAGACGACACCCGCTTCTTTGGCAGGCACATCCATTTGATATGCAGCTTGCGGAAGCTTAGAAGGATCGTCAACAATCGAGCTGTCGCCGCCTTGGTTTTTCAGGAAGTCCTTGAACTTCTCAAGCGCTTTGCCGTTTTTCATGACTTCTTCCAGCTTTGCTCTCGCCTCGTCAAGTGTCTCGGCCTTTTTCGCAAGCACAACCATTTGGCTGCCGAGCGTTAAGACAAGCTCATGAAGATCCTCAGGCCCCTCACCTTTGAGTGTGTCAATCGCTTCTTTGACTTCAAGCGCATTTCCGATCGCAAAGCCGAGCGGCTGGGACATATCAGAAATAACAGCCATGGTTTGGCGGCCGACGTTATTTCCGATGCGAACCATCGCTTTGGCGAGTTCAGCCGCGTCTTCTTCCGTTTTCATGAAGGCGCCCGCCCCCGTTTTTACGTCAAGCACGATTGCGTCCGCTCCGGCAGCGATTTTTTTACTCATGATCGAACTTGCGATCAGCGGGATGGAATTAACCGTTCCCGTTACATCACGAAGCGCGTACAGTTTTTTATCAGCCGGCGTCAAGTTGCCGCTTTGCCCAATGACAGCGACCTTGTCACGGTTCACAAGCTTAATAAATTCATCCTTCGTCAGTTCCACGTGAAAGCCGTCGATTGCCTCTAATTTATCAATCGTCCCGCCCGTATGGCCGAGGCCTCGGCCGGACATTTTGGCAACCGGCACGCCAAGAGCTGCAACAAGCGGAGCAAGAACAAGTGTTGTCGTGTCACCGACGCCGCCGGTAGAGTGTTTGTCGACTTTAATTCCTTCAATGGCAGAAAGATCAATCGTTTCACCGGAGTTCACCATAGCCATCGTTAAGTCCGCACGTTCACGGTCACTCATATCCTGAAAGAAAATCGCCATGGCAAGTGCGCTTGCCTGGTAATCAGGAATGCTCCCATCCGTATAGCCGTTCACGAAAAATTGAATTTCTTCTGTGGTGAGTTCTTTACCGTTCTGTTTTTTGATGATGATATCTACCATTCTCATTATAGTCACCGATCCTTTTCGATTAAGTTCAGTAAATCAAGCCCACAATTGCCGCTGATAAAAAGCTGACAAGCGTAGCGCCGTATAATAATTTCAAGCCGAAGCGAGCAACGACATTTCCTTGCTTTTCATTCAGCCCTTTTACAGCACCGGAAATGATTCCGATTGAAGAAAAGTTCGCAAATGATACAAGGAACACCGATACGATCGCCGTCGTACGGCCGCTGAAGTCGAAGCCGTTTTGCGTTAGTGACGTCATGGCGACAAATTCATTGGATACCATTTTTGTTGCCATAATGCTTCCCGCATTAACAGCTTCATTCCATGGAATACCCACAAGAAAAGCGAATGGAGCAAACACATATCCAAGAAGGCCTTGGAAGGAAATACCGAATACTGCGTTAAAAATACCGTTAATCAAGGCAATAATCGCAACAAATCCGATCAGCATCGCAGCGACGACTACCGCTACTTTGAATCCGTCAAGGATGTATTCTCCGAGCACTTCGAAGAAGGATTGTTTTTCTTCCTCTTCCACACGAAGCATATCCTCTTCTTTCGCAACCTCGTAAGGATTAATAATAGAAGCGATAATGAAACCGCCAAATAAGTTCAAGACTAGCGCCGTTACAACATATTCCGGTTTCAGCATCGTCATATACGCACCGACGATCGACATTGACACGGTTGACATTGCAGAAGCGCAAAGCGTGTACAAGCGCTGCTGATTTAATAGACCGAGTTCTTTCTTCAAGGAGATAAATACTTCCGACTGTCCTAAAATAGCAGAAGCAACTGCGTTATACGATTCCAGTCTTCCCATACCGTTTACCTTGCTGAGGGCAAGGCCGATATATTTAATAATAAACGGGAGGACTTTCCATTTTTGCAGAATTCCGATCAAAGCGGAAATAAACACAATTGGCAAGAGAACATTCATAAAGAATGTCGTTTGGTCCGCATTGACGAGACCGCCAAACACAAAGTTGATTCCTTCTGCCGCGTATTCAAGCAGGTAATTGAATCCTTTGGCAAAGCCTCCTACAAGGAAATTCCCTATCCCGGTATTGAGGAGAATGTAGCCGAGAATAAATTGCAAAATGAGCATAACAACAATTGGGCGGATCTTAATTCTTTTTTTCCCGCTGCTTGCGATCCATGCAAGGCCTAAAAACACGATTAAACCGATAACCCCAATCAAATACTTCATATGTGTTCTCCTTTATTTGTATTCGCTTACAATAGCTGTTTCCCCAGAAAAGAAAGATAAGCAACGGAAAGCAATGTGCCTTCCGTCAGCTTCTTAGTAGTTGTCTCCGCCTGATGCGTTTTCTCCTTTCACAATGGAAACCCCTGCGCTAGCGCCGATTCGGCTTGCTCCCGCCTCGACCATTGTGTCTACATCTTCTTTCGTTCTGACGCCGCCGGATGCTTTGACGCCGATATCAGGGCCTACTGTTTTGCGCATTAAAGCGATATCTTCCTTCGTTGCGCCGCCTGTAGAGAAGCCTGTTGATGTTTTCACAAAATCCGCTCCAGCAGAAACCGCTAAACGGCACGCCCGTTCCTTTTCTTCATCAGTCAGAAGGCATGTTTCGATAATGACTTTGACAAGCGCTTTTCCGGCTGCAGCTTCCACCACACCGCGAATATCCGCTTCAACGACGTCGTCTTCCTTGTCTTTCAATGCCGCAATATTAATAACCATGTCCACTTCAGTGGCACCTTTTGAAATCGCGTCTTTTGTTTCGAACGCTTTTGTTTCAGTTGTGTTGGCACCAAGCGGGAAGCCGATGACCGTACAAACGTCAACTCCAGTTCCTTCAAGCTCTTTTGCTGCAAGCTCCACCCACGTCGGATTGACGCACACTGAAGCAAATTTGTATGTTTTCGCTTCTTCAATTAGTTGTAGAATTTCCGCTTTTTGTGTATGCGGTTTCAAAGCTGTATGATCAATTATGTTAGCTAATGACATCCTTCGCACACTTCCTTTTTTATTAAGATATTTTTTAGCATAACCGACTTTTGAACATATGTAAATTGGTAATTGAAATTTTGTTCAACGAACGGTGTAAGCGTGTCACAAATCATTAACAAGCGCCCTTGCGGTATGCTGGTCAATGATTAAAATGTTGGCATATTTCCCCATTAACGCACCGTGTATGGAGGACACTTTTCTGCTCCCTCCTGCCACTAAAATGGAGCGTTCCTTCAGCCTGAGGTCTTCAAGCTCGACACCGATGGTCCGGTCATTGATGGCGCTGCTGCAAATATTCCCTTTCGCATCAAAAAATCGTGAACAGATATCTCCGACAGCGTGTTTTTTCAGCAGGGCCTTTTCTTCTTCATTAAAATAACCGAGCCGGAATAACAGCGCTTCGTCACGGACAGTGCCCACCGTGAAGAGAGCGATATTCGCCTGCTTGCCCATTTCAATAATCCGCTCAATATGGCGGTCCTTCTCCACCATTCGCTTCACATCTGCATTGTCAAATACGACGGGAAGCGGGAGATAGCGCGGCATCGTTTGAAAAGCCTCCGCAAACAGCTGAATCGTTTCAGCAGAATACGTGTTTACCCGGGAATGGCTAATGCCGCCTTTCAGCTGGACGACCTCAACGCCTTTTACCTGCTTCGGCTGCATGTTTTGCGCAATTTGATACATGGTGGTTCCCCAGCTGACGCCGACAATGTCACCGTCTTTTACAGTTTCATGCATATATTCTGCACCATAGCGGCTGAGGTCATGTGTAATTCCTGCATAATCGGGTGTCGGGGAAAACACAACATGCGCCTCGAGCAGCCCATATTTCTCTTCAAGCATGGAACCGAGCGCATCCAAATCCTCAAAAGGGTCCATGACGCGAATCTGGACAAATCCTTTTTCTTTTGCATATTGCAGCAGCCGGGAAACGGTCGGCCTTGAAATGTTAAGCTGCTCAGCAATTTGCTGCTGACTGTAGTCAGACTGATAGTAAAGCCTTGCCGCTTCTATGCTTAATTGTTGTTTTTCCCGATCCATTCCGCACCTCCCTTGGACCAGTTCTTAATGAAACTGCTTACGATTTGCTTTTATTATACAGGCTGGCGCCGGCTTTCATCCACCTGATTTCTGAAAAACTGAAAAACGCTCTGGATACAGGTCCGGCCAGAGCTTATTTCTTCCATGTCATATGCTGATAAATTCCTTTCATAATGGCGTACAGTCCATATAGGATCAGCCCGCACGCTAATATAGCCAGAATCATTTTGCCATGCGGCTGCTGCGCGAGTTCGGCGAGCGCGCCGTCAAAGCCTCTTGTGTCGTCAGGATCAGCCGTCATGGCTGTCTTAATAAGAAAATAGCCAATGGCTGAGAAAATAATGGCACGGGCGATATTGCCTGCGCGTCCGGTGCTTTTTGCAATGCATATCATGTGTTTGTTCATTTTTGACGTATCAAATTCTTTCATAAAAGCTGCCCGCACGCCTTTTATAAATTGAACAATTGCAAAGAGGAGAAAACCCGCGCCCGTAAGTCCTGTGAGCCATTGGCCGAACGGCTGTGCCAATACATAAGCGGACCACGTCTGTTCTGAGGTGCTTCCGTCCCCTTGGTCAAACACAAATCGCAAAGCATTCCAAGCAATGGATGCGTAAATGGCGGCGCTGAAAAAGTTTCCCGTTCTCCGCGACAGGCCGCGCCTGCTAGTCCCGTGACCTTCTGTATCCTTAAGCGCACTCAGCACCATCCAGATTACATAACCAATAAGACCAACACCGATAAAAAAAAGCAATATTGACCCATACGGCATGCGTGATAACGTTTGGAGCGCTCCGCTCGAATCTTTTGCGCTGCCTGCCCCGGCAGCCGTCATAAACGCCAAAATCCCGAGCAGGATAAAAACACCGCCGAATGCAAAATAACCAAGCCTCCCGAATCGCTTAATCCAAGGCTTGGTTTCCTGTTTGATTTTTGCCATGTACTGGTCTTTCACGGCCATGTGTCTAACCCTCTTTCCACAGAATCCTTACTGTAACATTCCCGATTGGACAAAGTTGAAACAGCTTTTTTGAATCATTGGCCGGCTGAGGCGTGTTTGTGGTGATCAGCTGAATGTGCGGGCGTCATCCACGCAGCCGCTACGGCAGCTGTAATTCCGCCAGCTACTTTTCCAATGATCATGGCAGCTGCCATTTCTTTTTTCATTCCGACGACACTTTTTGACCTGAAAAGAATTCCGCGGGATTAATGGGGCGGCATTGTGCAGCCTGTATATTCGAATACAGCACGTGAACTGCGTTGTTGATCATGTTTTCAGCGCAGCACGGTCTATTGACAAAAAAAGAAGCTGGCCCCGGATCATGCCGGAATCAGCTGATTGAATCTTAATTAAGTTCTAGAATACTTTCTTCTGCTTTAGCGGAGAACACTTTAGGCTCAAAACGGTCAAGGTCTTCACGACATAAACTTACTTTTTGGATTTGGCGATTGTCGTAGTGGTGGAAATAGTAGTTTCCCGTGTCGTTGCACATCACGGAAGTATATTGCGTATAATGAATTTCGTCTTTTTCCGTTATCACAGCGCCCTTGGGTATCGTCATGTTTGCCAAAATCTGAAAAGCGGCTGTTACACCTTTCGTTTCATCGGCCGCCGGCTCTAGGTGTTCTTTCAAATAAACAGCTCTGACAAACCGGGAAGGCGGTGTATAATCCCCAGGCAGGCCTACAGTTCCTAAGCCTTGGCCAAAAGCGGATAGTGCTAATCCGCCCATCTCTTTGCTCTCTAATTGTTTCGGCCTTATTCCTGTATATTGCTGCAGATTGGTTACATGCCATATAAAGTCGGGGCTGTTCGTCATGACACCTGGTTGATTGTCATAGACTTTGAGGCCATCTGCTCTCGGTTCTATCGTCAGGCTGTGTCCCGTCCGGTCTGACAATATCCAGTGAAGCGGTAAAACGGTATCTAATAGAGCTAATTTCTTCTCCACAATCGTTAAAGAGTGGATCTTTTCTTTGATGTCTTCTAAAGAATTGCAGACTGACAGCGCCCATGTCACAAACTCATGCGGGGAAATGTGAACGGTGTCTTCGCGTATCGTTTTTTCGTACTCCGCATAGCCCGGAAAATAAAGCGCAGCACAGGATAAACCGCTTTCATTAACACCGTCGGCAAATAATATATTTCCAAGCTTTCTCCCCATGCCGATAAACGCGTACTGTGTTTGATGCACCTTTCCGTCAGCTTCACTCGTCCAGCTATAACGGCGCGGATAGAGAATAACCTCCGTCCCCAGCTGAAATGCAAAATCCATTGTTCTCGCTAATAAATGATTTCCGTCAGCAGTTTCCAATGTTAGACTTGTGCACATCTGATTCAATCCCCTTTCCATTCAGATTAAGATCATACATTTTGTGAACAACTTGTTTTATCAGCATAACGAAAGTCAAATAGATTCGTCAAAAGATTCATTACCCAAAATAAAGGTGGGGAAATTCGTTCATGAGAAAAACATATACGATGCTGATGTTTATGTAATTGCTCCCTTTTTTATTTCGGCAACCAAAAATGATTTGCTGACGTTCTAAATATCGGCGCTCCATTCCGAAAAAGGGCAGCTTGAAATGACAGACCTCACAGGCACAACATAACAAAAAATCCAACCTCAAAAAAGGCTGGATATCATTATTTCGCTAAAACAAGCTCGTGAATGGCATGCGCAACACCATGTTCATTATTGGAGCGTGTTTGAAAGTTTGCGGCTTCCAGTACTTCTGGGATAGCATTTGCCATGGCCACGCCGCAGCCCGCCCATTCAATCATTGTCAGGTCATTCCCGTTGTCGCCTATGCACATGACTTCCGCCTGTTCAATTCCAAGCAGCTGCGCCAACTGGCGTACGGCATTTCCTTTGCTGGCTTCAGGATGCAGAATTTCATAAAAGAAAGGCGCGCTTCTGACCATCGTATATGCTTCTCTCACGTCTTTTGGAATCGATGTAATGACGCGGCTTAAGTTCTCCGGTTGATCAATAAACATCACTTTCGGGATAAGGATATCTTTTGGCACCTCGTCAATCTTGCGGAAATGAAGCGGCACTTGTGTCACATAGGATTCGTATACGGTAAATTCGCTAATATCCCGGTTAGGCGTATACAAATTAGATGAGTCAAAAAAATGCATCGGCGTCTTCAGCTCTAAGCTCAGGTCATATAATGAAGTTAAATCATCATAGCCGAGAGACAGCTCCGAGACCACTTCATTTGTATGCGTATTTTGAACAAGCGCTCCGTTATACGCGATGACATAGTCGCCTTCTTCAATTAAATTCAGTTCATCTAAATATCTTCGCACACCCCCGATAGGCCGGCCGGTGCAAAGCACAATTTTGACGCCTTCCGCTTTTGCCGCATGAAGCGCGTTACGGACCTCCTCTGTTACTTCATGATGATCATTTAAAAGTGTTCCATCCATATCAATTGCAATTAGTTTGTACATCCTGCATCTCCTTCATGTCGTTTTCAGGCTATAGTCCCATCATATCGTTTTTTCTTTTTGAGATTCAACCGGAAGAGATGATTTTCTCCGTTTTCTGTATAGTCGCCTTCCTTGTCTTCGGATACGCATGCGCGGTTTTCTCTTTCTTTCTGTCTCTACGTCTCCGTTTTCTGTTTTTTCCTGTTTCATCAGCAGAAAGCCGGCAGCTAAAAACGGAATGCCGATGATATTCAAGATGGCAAGCTTCACACCCGCCGCCGTCAGAAAGAGTCCCCATGCAGAGGCAGGATTCCGTCTGATCATGACGTATGCAGCCATTTCCAGAACAATCAAGATGGCATGAAGCACTACACCATAAATAAGCAATGCAAACGCAGCAAACAACACAACATTCACGATTGCCCCTGAGTAGATCATAGCGCGCATCATTTGGATAAACGATAAGGACTGCATCGATCCGCTGATGACATTAGGGTTATAGATCGTATAGTCACTAAATAAATGCTTAATCTTAAGAAAAGCCCATACTATAAATAGCCACTGAATGATATGTAGAATAAGTCCTGTTACCACCAGGCTTTCAGCTTTTTTATTTCTCATCTTTCTCCTCCTTGCCGGTCTTTGATTCAATTCTTGTCATCGTTTTTGTCTGGCCATTTTGCTCCCAGATCAATGTTCCGTCTTTCCCTCTTTTCAGCGTGCTTTTGAGCGGATAATAGGGGCCGAGATACTGAATCTCAATAGACCCGTCATTGCTTTGGAGACTTCCTTGGTAAATGTGACTGTTGATGATTTCACGCCATACATGGCTCCTGGAGCAATCCCTTCATCCCACGTTCCGTAATAAAACGGCGTCTCTTCTTTTTGCTGTTGGCAGCCCGATAACACGATGCATACAGCCATTAAAAGCAAAATGCCATATTTGTTGATCAATGAGACCACCATCCTTTCCTCCTCTTTTTTGGGCGAATGCCGTGGCACTGTGCCAATAACTACATAAGTTATAAGGAATTCACCCACATTTACATTTTTTTAAGGAGACTGATTACATGAACCCTTATCAATATTACAGCCCGCAGCTGCCTCAGCAGGAACCTTACTATAGCCAATATGATTACAACCCTTATCCGCAGCAGGATGTATACGAGCCATACCAACTTGACAGACAGCCGGCATTGGAAAGAAGAATCGCAGCACTTGAACGGCAAAATGAACAGCAGTCGAGAGAATTAACCCGTCTGACAAACGAAGACCGCCGTCAAAATCGGGAAATTGCACGGATTGCCGAACAGGTCAATCAGCTAAGCCAGGCTGTTGAACGCCATACACGCCGCCTAAATCGGCTCAATCAGCGCCTCCGCACAGTAGAGAACAGGCTGAATATCCCATTTACTGCAGGAGAAGGCGGCTTCTGAAGCAGGAAAAGAAAAAAGCGGAAGACGATTCTCCCGATTTCAGGGTTTCGTTTTCCGCGATCCTTATGTATTCAAACGGACCTTACATAAAAAGGGTTTTTACCAGTATACAATCTTTACCGTTTCCATTCAAAGATAGAGAGGCTAAGGAAAATAATTGTAGTTCCTCTTTTATAGAATTTCTTTTCATTCAAGTTGCATGATAATACCGACTCATGTCAATCGATATTATGGAGGGATTATTTTCATGCATCAAACACAACACGGCTTGCAGCAGCTGAATCAATGCCGCCAGACTGCTCAGCAGCTCATTCAGCAAACTCAGCAAAGCAGCCAGCAATATCGCCAAATGCTTCACCAGGAGCAGCAAAACATCCAAATGCTGCAGCAGATTCTAAACCACGAACAACAAGCTGCACATACCATTCAGCAAGCGTTGCACGGACACGACATGGCCATTCAAAAGTGCCAGCAGGTTGTCAACATGTGCAACCAAATGCAGCAGGAACTTACTGGACAATCCAGCGTCATGAATACGAATGTGTCTACACTTCCATTCGGCCAAAACACGCCATTCCAGCAGCAATCCTACCAGCAGTAACATAAAAAAAGCTCAACACAAGGGACTGACCCCCGTTTTTG
>NZ_JALAMR010000022.1:0-17216 GCF_026790125.1 Bacillus sp. N12A5
TAAGTTCACCGCATCCTGCGGCGACACCTGTGTGACCTGCATCGTGCAGGCCTAGTTTGACTGACTACGCACATCGCTGTGCGATTTATAAAAAATGAATTAACAGGTACGTTTTGTCTTGTTTAGTTTTCAAAGATCATTCAATAAATAATGGAGCGGGTGATGAGAATCGAACTCACGACATCAGCTTGGAAGGCTGAGGTTTTACCACTAAACTACACCCGCGTGGTATTTTATATTGGCGCGCCCGAGAGGAGTCGAACCCCTAACCTTTTGATCCGTAGTCAAACGCTCTATCCAATTGAGCTACGGGCGCTTATCAAGCGACTTAACTATCATACTATCATTTGCAGTTGAAGTCAAGAAGTTTTTTTAAAATGTTTTTTTCGAAGTTCGAATTTTTTATTCGACTTTACTTATTATACACATTTTTAAAAACTTGTAAACACCTATGAAAAACTTTTTTTGTTTTCCGTGTTGTTGTGTGTGCTGTTCATCAGCGACGTTTAATAATATACCATGTGTGTTTTCTATGGTCAACACTTTTTTTATATTTTTTATTTGATTCTTTCATGCCTTGCATTTGTATATTTTATCTCCTTTTACAAAGGATATAAGAAACCAATCACTAAAAAAGAAATGAGGCATGTTATGTATTACTACAAAGAGGAATTAATAAATATCATTAAGCCAGATAAGCCAGACCCTGCAGCCGCTAAGGTACTGCAGGAAATATTGGGCGGACATTACGGTGAAATGCGTACGATGATGCAGTTTTTTTTCCAAAGCTCTAATTTCAGAGGAAAACAGAAACAGTACCGTGATCTGCTCCGTGGCATTTTTTTAGAAGAAATTGCCCACGTTGAATTGGTGCAAAACACAATTAATGCTTTATTAGATGAGTCAGGCGGAGAAGGCGTCGGCAGCCAAGGTGCAGATCAGGCTCCTCTTAACGAAGCGGTGAAGCATGCGAATCCTCATCATTATATTATTGGGGCGCAAAGTTCTCTTCCTGTTGATGCAGGGGGCAATCCTTGGAATGGGTCGTGGGTGTATAACCATGGAAACTTAATCACCGACCTGTTGGATAACTTGCTTCTTGAGTCAACAGGCGTGCTGCAAAAAACAAGGATTTATGAAATGAGTTCTAATCAGACGTTTCGGGAAACCCTTGCTTTTCTGATTGTACGCGACAACGCTCACCAGAATGCGTTTGCAAAAGCGCTCGAGACTTTGGGTGTTGAGTGGGCGAAGCTTCTTCCTGTACCGAATTATGATATTAATAAATACCCTGAGTGCAGAAAGTATGTCGAATTAGGCTATCATAATGTACAGTTTAACTTTAGGTTGGATGAAACAAGAATCGGTGAAATCTATCAAGGAACATCTCCAAGCCGAAATGGCGGAGAGTTACAAGTAATAGAACCTCCGGCAGGATTTCCTGTACCAGTACTTCCGGAAATGCCAAATGAACATAGTCCTGGGTTAGGCGATATGAATGCCTAATCAAGGTGTGAAGGTGCTCAAGAAACTTCTTGGGCACCTTCTAACATGTAGCTTATTTATTCAACGATTGGCGTTAAAGAATCACCGTTCCATATTTCTCCCTTGTTGAGTGTCCAGCTGTCATGATATAAAGCCGAAGCACCCTTGTTTACAGCCGGGCTCCACTCATCATTCCATGCCAGAAAGTAAATGGTGTTAGGATATTTTTGTTTTATTGCATTGATAAACAAGCTGTAATCAAAATTGCCATTTGCTGTTTGCGGGCCGACTTCAGTAAATGCAAATGGTTTATTAAGAGCCGTTAGCTGATCATATCCGCTAATTGAATAGGCATCTTGAAAATACGCATCCAGTCCGACAATATCCACGTAAGACGCACCCGGGTAAAAATCGGTTTTAAAGTCTCGGTTAGCGTCGGGAGAGTAAACCCAGAGCAAGTGATCTAGTCCTCTTGTATCGGTCATATAATGATAGATTTTCTTGTAGAGCTGTTTATAAAGGGAGATTCTTACATCATCCTTTTGATTATATGATGTAAGTCCCCACCAAAACCATTCACCGTTCATTTCATGCAGCGGCCTGAACAGAACAGGCACACCTTGGTTCTCTAATTCTTGAAGTCCGTCAGCAATTTTGCTGAGCATGGCATTCAGCCGCTTCCCTTCTGCTGTTGAAGAATCTAGTATGTTTTTATACTGATCGTTTGTAATCGGTGTTTTAAAATGTCCTGACTGAAAAGCCGGATTAGCCAGATGCATACTGATTTGCGGGATTCCACCGCTTTTCCAGTACGAAAGTAAATCGCTGTTGCAGCTTACATCTATCGAGTCTTCAATATTTGTCGTTTCAAGCCATCCTCTGGCATAATCACAGCCGTAAATAGCAGGTGATTGTCCGGCAGCGCTTCGGATTCTTTCAGCTTCAGCCATAGAAAATGTGTCATGACTGTACCCTCCAAACGCTCCAGAAAGGACTTTGTTTTCTGTTCGATTCGGCAGATGAGCCAGCCAATTCATCACTGATTTTGTTGTCTGCTGTGCATGAGGATTTACAGGCGGCACAGTGTGCGCTTCAATTGGTTTTGCCATAACAGCAGACGCTAGCAAAAAGAAAATGAGCAAAGAGATTGTATGTTTCTTAAACAAATGTCATTCCTCCAATCATTAAGGATGAGATATCATCAACTCACAAGTTCCTTCTATTGAAAACTCGCCAAAATTCGCAGGCAAAATAAAGTGTGAGCCTTTATTGCACTCATACTGAATACCATTATTTACGATTCGTCCTGATCCGTTCAGAACGCTTCCCAGCAAATAGGTTTGATGAGAAGGAAAAACAGCTCGGCCGCTAACCTTCCATTTGTACACTGAGAAATAATCTGATTGTACATAAACAGTGATCAACGCGTCACCATCTTCTTTCACTTCCGGTGTATGAACTGCATCGTTATGCGGTATCGTTATAACTTCCATGGCTTTTTCTATATGAAGAGTCCTTTTTTCGCCCTGGTCATTATACCGGTCATAATCGTATACGCGATAGGTTGTATCAGAGTTTTGCTGGATTTCAAGGACAAGGGTTCCCTCACATAAAGCATGGAGCGTACCGCTTGGGACATAAAAGAAATCCCCAGGCTTGATTTTGATGCGCCTCAGCAGCCCGTTCCAATCGCCGCTTTCCAATCGCCGTTTAAAATCATCCTTTGAGCGTGCGTGATGGCCCAAAATCAGTTCTGCGCCTTCTTTGCAATCAATAATATACCAGCACTCCGTTTTTCCGAGCTCGCCGTTTTCATGCAGGTTTGCATAATCATCATCAGGATGAACTTGCACGGAGAGATCCATATTGGCATCAAGCAGCTTTACCAGCAGCGGAAACACCTTTCCATCCGGAAAACCAAAAATCTCCGGATGATCTTGCCATACTTGGTCTAATGTCTTTCCTGCCAGCGGGCCGTTTTGAACAGCCGATGAACCATGGGCATGAGCAGAAACAGCCCAGCACTCTCCTATTTTTTCTGAAGGTATCGTGTAGCCGAATTTATCACGAAGCGCCGTTCCTCCCCATATCCTTTCTTTAAAGACAGGCTCCAAAAATAAGGGGTGCTTCATGACCGCACCTCCCCGGGTGCTGGTTCTGCTCGCAATGCCTGATCCGCTAAAACAAGCGCGCCAATGATACCCGCGTCACTGCCTAAACGCGGAGGCACAATATAATCGCATATATTCTCTGATAATTCCGAAAAATTCAAGTAGCTGTTCATGATTTTCGGGACATATTGATAAATATAAGGAAACACTTGTTTCTGCTTCATAACGCCGCCGCCAAGAATGATTTTTTCAGGTGCAAGGATCAAAATATACTGAGCCAGCGCTTGGGCAATATAATATCCTTCCAGTTCCCAGACCCGGGTTATTTCTGATAAATCAGCAGCTTTTTTTCCCCAGCGCGCTTCGATGGCAGGACCGGATGCCAAGCCTTCAAAGCAATCCTTGTGATATGGGCACTTCCCTTGGTATACATCATCAGGGTGGCGCCGGATATAAATATGGCCCATCTCTGGATGTGACAGCCCCTGAAGGAGCCGTCCCTCTACAATTGCTCCTGCACCAATGCCGGTGCCAACCGTCATATACAGGCAGCCGTCGAGATCCTTCGCTTCACCGAAAAGGAATTCACCAAGCGCCGCCGCGTTGACATCCGTATTGAATGCGACTGGGATTTTCATTTCATTTTTCACGGTCTGCAAAAAGGGAAAGTGTCTCCAGCCATCTTTCGGCGTGGCCGTAATGGTTCCATAGGTTTTACTGCTTTTATTAGTATCAGCGGGACCAAAGGAGCCGATGCCGATGGCCTGTAATGAGAATTGGCGAAAATATTGAAACACTTTCTCTAATGTTTCATCCGGCATCGTTGTCGGGATCTCTACTCGGTCAATGATCATTCCATCTTCTTTGCCGACAGCACAAACAAATTTTGTGCCGCCTGCTTCAATACCGCCAAGCATGCAGATGGCCTCCTTGTTAT
Source organism: Bacillus sp. N12A5 (assembly GCF_026790125.1). Lineage (NCBI taxonomy): Bacteria > Bacillati > Bacillota > Bacilli > Caryophanales > Bacillaceae > Bacillus > Bacillus sp. N12A5. The sequence continues at coordinate 4,534 of NZ_JALAMR010000022.1, forward strand.
CTCCGCGATCAGCGCCGTATGTTTACTGAAGTGACGACAAATTTGTCATGCCGATGACGTGAAAAGGAATATTCAAATGGAATGCCGTTATCTAAGAAGCCCACATGTTCGACTTCCAGAATTGGATCATCCTGTTTACAGCCCAAATGCTGCTGGTCAATATGATCAGACTTACAGGCTCTGATCTTCCGATGCGTACCGGCGATTTTGAGCTGCAGCTCGTTTGTGATGTGGTTGTAGATCGAGTCATGAAGAACCTCATCATTAATGCCCGGTATTAAATGAGTCGGCATATATGTTTTTTCCAACACATAGGGCTCTCCTTCTACAATCCGCAGCCGTACGACATAATAAACCGGAGTTTTCTGATCAATAGATAAATGGGCAGCCACTTCCTCTGTGGGAAATTGCACTTCAAACTGAATGACCTTGCTTTTGATCTCCTTATCTTTCAGCAAGTTGGTCAATCCAAGGATTTCGTTGCTGACCACATGGACATGATCATCCTGTATCGCTGATTGAATAATGAACGTGCCGTGGCCCCGTTTTCTGAACAGCAGCCCTTCGGCAACTAAATTATCCAAGGCTCTTTTCATCGTCATGCGGCTTGAGTTGAACTCTTTGGCAAGTGATATTTCATCGGGAATCGGCTGATCGAGCGGATAGACGTTATTTTTGATTCTGTTTCTCATTTCATTTGCGATGATTTCATATTTATTCATTGGTATCCTCCGGCAGCTGTTAAAGTTTGATATCACATAAGCTTCTTTACGGATATCATAAGTTCTTTTCTCTGTTTCATCAATGTTGCGGCTGGCCGTTTATCTCTATTCATCATGATGATTGCCGGAAGATCTGTACATTTAGAAACCGTTTTGCTCAGCAACCTTTTTGAACCATTTTCCGCTCTTTTTGACGGTTCTTTCACCGTCTTTCTCGAGATTGACTGATACAAACCCGTATCGGTTTTTATAGGCATTTGTCCAAGACCAGTTGTCCATAAATGTCCATAAGTGATAGCCTTTTACATTTGATCCTTCCTGGATGGCACGGTGAATCCATTTGAGGTGCTCTTTTATAAATTCTATCCGGTAATCATCTTGAATGATGCCTTGTTCATCCCTGAAGCGTTCTTCGCCTTCGACCCCCATGCCGTTTTCAGAGATAAAACACTCGATGTTCCCGTAGTTTTCTTTTAAATTGATCAAAATATCATAAACGCCTTTTTCATAGATCTCCCAGCCGCGATGCGGATTCATTTTGCGCCCCGGCATGACGTAAGAATCAAAATACCTGTCCGGCAAAAATGGTGCGTCTGGATTCGGAAGATGTTCTTTTGCTTTTACACGTCTCGGCTGATAATAATTTACACCTAACAGATCAACCGTATTGTGTTTGATAATCTCAAGATCTTCTTTCTTATAGTCAGGCACAAAGCCTTCGCTCTTCAAAATGGTAACCAGCTCTTTTGGAAATTCTCCTTTGACAGATGGATCTAAAAAGGATCTGTTAAAAAACGCGTCCGCTATTTCCCCAGCTTTGACATCGGCCGGATGGCTGCTTCTCGGGTATGAAGGCGTCAAATTTAGGATGATGCCGATTTTTCCGTCCTGCTCCATCTCCCTGTAGGCCTGAATGGCACGGGCACTCGATAGCATTGTATGAAAACCGACCTGAACGGCTTCTTTAAAATCCACCTTGTTTGGATAATGAAAATCATATAAGTATCCGCCTTCTACGGGCACGATCGGTTCATTATGCGTGAACCATTTTTTCACCCGGTCACCAAACAAACGGAAGCACGTTCTTGCATAGTTTTCATAAGCGTCAACCGTTTCTCTGTTTAGCCAGCCGCCGATTTTTTGAAGTTCCATCGGCATATCGAAATGAAACAGATTGACAAAAGGTTCAACATCGTTTGCGATTAACTCATCAATGACATTATTATAGAAATCTGCGGCTTTCTCATTGATCTCGCCTGTTCCGCCCGGTATTAAACGCGACCAGGAAATCGACATCCGGAACGAGTTGTGGCCAAGCTCCTTCATCAGCCTGATATCTTCTTTATAGTTGTCGTAAAATTGAGATGTTGTTGCAGGTCCGACACGATCAAAAAAACGATGCGGTTCTTTTTCAAACCAATAATCCCATATATTCTGGCCTTTTCCGTCTCTGTCGGCGGCACCCTCCGTTTGTGTTGCTGAAGCGGATGATCCCCACCAAAAATCCTTTGGAAAACAATATTGTTCTGTTTGTGCCAAGTCTCTCTCCCCTTATGTCACATTTTAATGCTGTTATCATTTTTCTGAGCAGCTGTTTCCTGCACAGCCTGTTCTTTTTCTTTTACGAGATTTAATTTATCCATTGCTTTTAGGAACGGAAACCAGATCACGAAGACAATTAACAGATTGACAAGCTGCATGACGCCACCCATGATCGAGTTCGTTGCCATAATGCCATTAATGAATAATGGAACCGTCCACGGCACCGTTACACCGGTCGGCGGCGGAACGAGCCCCGCTGACATGGCCAGATAGGTGACGAGCGTAACAACCATCGGTGCCAACACCCAAGGCACAATAATGATTGGATTCATGACAATCGGAAGCCCGAAGATAATCGGTTCGTTCACGTTAAATATACCGGGAGCGAGGCCAAGTTTTGATACTTGCTTCATCTGCCTGCTTTTCATGAATATGAGAATGGTAAACACAACCGCAAGTGTCATCCCTGTACCGCCCATCCCAACGGTATAAATCTCCATAAACGGTTTTGAAATAATATGAGGAATTGCTTTTCCCGCTGTGTAAGCAGAAAGGTTTTCGACCTGCAGTGTATTCCAAATCGGGTCCATCACGGAGTTAATAATGATCTGTCCATGCAGTCCGAAAAACCAAAGAATTTGAATGAAAAACACGGCAATCAGCGTTGGAATGATACCGCTTCCAAGTCCGACAAGCGGAGCCTGAATTGCGTGATAAATGACGTCGTGCATATTTGTTTTAAATAGCAGCGTCACCAAAACATTAATCAGCAAAAATACGGTTAATGTGATAAAAGCCGGAATAAGTGCGGCGAATGATTTTGCAACAGCAGGCGGAACGCCGGCTGGCATTTTGATTGTCAGGTTTTTTTGAACGATTCTTCTGTAGATTTCGCCGGAAAGAAATGCCGTAATCATCCCAAGAAACATCCCTTTTGCACCGAGACGGTCGACCGGGATAACCCCTGTAATGGCATCTCCTGTTTCCGGCTGAACGATAAATGGCGTTAGGAGCAAAAAGGAAACCAAAGCGATCGCTCCGCCAAATACAGCTTCGACCTGATAGCTTTTTGACAGATAATAACCTATCCCGAAGACTACAAAGACAGACATAATGCTCATAGTCGCCGTAGACGCAATGCCGAAATGAGACTGAAACGATGTAAGCATTGAGGCGTTCATGATTTTGTTTAGAAACGGTAAATTCGTTAACACGACAAAAATGGACCCGAATATCGTAAGCGGGAAAGCCAGCATAAACGCATCACGCAGCACTTGCAAATAACGGTTATTGTTTAACCTCCCTGCAATTGGAACAAGGAATTGGCTGATTTTCTCGAACACCCTATCCACCCCGATTATTTATAGATTCTTTGTTTGAAAGAGATCAAGCAGTTCTTTCACTAGTTCTTTCATGGTCAATGTTGACATTAAATGATCCTCCGCATGCATAAGCAGCAAGGAGAAAGCGGCTGCTTCTCCGCCGGATTCTTTCTGTATCATTTGAAAGTGAATATCATGGGCCGCGGATAAATCTTGCTCAGCCTTGGCGATGAGCGCATCGGCCTCCTCCATGTTCCCTTCTTTATAAGTGCGCAGTGATTGTATGATGGCGCTGCGGGCATTGCCGCTGTGCAGGATAAGCTGAAAACTGATTTGTTCGTCTGTTAAATTCGTAATTTTCATCTGTTCCATTATTGATTCTCCATTAAGGACAATGCCTGCTCATATGCTTTTTTGCCATCTGCCATTCCGTAGGCCATCATGTCAATGACTTCAACCTGAATGTTGTATTGATCCGCCTCTTTTTGCAGTTCGCTTTTCAGAAAGCTCATTTGCGGTCCGATCAAAACAGCATCTGCCTTTTTCATGTCTTCTTTCGCCTTATCCTGGCCGACAGCCCAAATCTCTGCTTCTTCTCCGATGGATTGTGCATATTCCTTCATTTTTGTCACCAATAGACTGGTTGACATTCCTGAGCTGCACGCAAGTAAAATTTTTTTCAACTGCTATCCCCCCGTTATTAAAACGCTTACAATTTTTATTATAGTCATTTATTTTTAAATGTCTATACTTTTAGAAAATAAATACAATCATATATTTTCAGAGTTCATCGCTTTGTAAATTTTTCTATGGAAGATTCATTCATAATGTGTTACACTCATCAACGGAAACGACTCAATTAAATAGCTATGATCACTTGTATAACCTCAATAATATGGTTTGAGGGTGTCTACCAGGAACCGTAAAATCCTGATTACAAAAATTGTTTATAACTTTTTTTGTAATCAGGATTTTTTTATTTATCAAAACATTTCAGTAAAGGAGTTTGTTATGAATTTTAAAGTTTTCCTTCTTGCAGCTTCTACGATTGCAGTCGGATTGGTTGAGTTAATTGTGGGAGGAATTCTTCCTCAAATCGCAAATGATTTAGACATTTCTATTGTCTCAGCCGGGCAGCTGATCAGTGTGTTTGCACTGGGATATGCAGTGTCAGGGCCGCTGCTTTTGGCTTTGACTGCGAAGATTGAACGGAAGCGTTTATATTTAATTGCCTTATTTGTTTTCTTTCTTAGCAATCTTGTGGCCTACTTCAGCCCTAATTTTGCGACGCTGATGGTGTCAAGGGTATTGGCTGCGATGAGTACAGGGCTGATTGTTGTGCTTTCCTTAACGATCGCTCCGAAAATTGTAGCGCCTGAATACAGAGCGCGCGCCATCGGAATTATTTTTATGGGATTCAGCTCCGCTATCGCATTAGGCGTGCCGCTCGGAATCTTAATCAGCGATTCATTCGGATGGCGCATTTTGTTCCTTGGCATCGGACTTCTGGCGCTGGTCTCCATGCTGATTATTTCAATCTTCTTTGAAAAGATACCAGCGGAAAAAATGATTCCTTTCCGGGATCAGCTCAAGACGATTGGCAATCTGAAAATCGCGAGTTCACATCTCGTCACGATGTTTACATTAGCGGGGCATTATACGCTATACGCTTACTTTGCTCCGTTTTTAGAAGAGACTCTTCATCTGAGCTCATTCTGGGTCAGCATTTGTTATTTCCTTTTCGGGATATCCGCTGTATGCGGAGGCCCTTTCGGAGGAGCGCTTTCTGACCGGATTGGTTCCTTTAAGAGCATTTTGCTGGTAACTGGTTCCTTTGCCATTATTATGTTCTTACTGCCGCTGTCAACATCGTCTATGATTTTCTTTTTGCCTGTCATGGTGATTTGGGGTCTGCTAAGCTGGAGTCTCGCCCCGGCTCAGCAAAGCTATTTAATTGAAATTGCGCCAGATTCGTCTGACATTCAGCAAAGCTTTAACACATCTGCCCTTCAGGTCGGAATTGCCCTTGGCTCAGCCATTGGCGGTGTTGTTTTGGATCAGACAGGCACTGTGGTATCAAATGCTTGGTGCGGCGGATCAATTGTCATTATCGCTGTCCTGTTCGCCTTCATTTCTTTAACAAGACCTGTTCAGACAGCAAAAAAATCCTCCTTGTAAAAGGAGGATTTTTTATTATTTAGCTGAAAGCTCATCTTCGGTGACCCATTTGTGGTTTTTCACTTTTTCACCGCTTGTTGTCGATGTATAGTCAACCATGTATACAGTTGTTTTTTCGGCGGAGTCGATCTCAGCTGTCGCTCCCTTCATGCCTTTCATATGAGAAGCCTCTAAAATCACCTGATCTCCGGGTTGCAGCGTTTTATCTCCGGCATCTTTGATTTCTTCTTGGATCACCCATTTGTGATGGTCCACACGCTGTCCTCCGTTTGTCGGTGTGTAAGAGACAACATACGCCGTTGTATCATAGGCACCTGTCACTGTTGCTTCGGCACCCTTCATGCCTTTCATATGAGATGTATTGATCATCACTTGGCTGCCTACTTTATATTTCGGATGTTTAGATTCCTGTAATCCCTCTGGAACATCAGCTGATCCGGTATGCTCCATTTCATCATGTGATGAGGAGTCTGAATGATTGTCATGTGTGCTTTCTTTCGTACTGCTGTTATTGCCGCATGCCGATAAAACAAAAACAAGAGATAACATCAGAATTCCCAGTGCTTTTTTAGAGACGTTCATGGTCATTCTCCTTTGCTTCATTTTTACTGTCACTTTTGCCCGCAGACAATGAAAACATACCCTCTCGATAATACTATACCCCCGAATGGTATGTAAATACGCTGATATTCTCATAAAACGTTCCCGCAGTTTGTCCTATTCCCCTTGATTTGCATAGCCAAACATGAAAAAAGCCGCTGTTACGCGGCAATTAGTGATGTAACACCTTTATATACACACCTTTTTTTGCTTTTTGATAAGCGGCTTCTCCCATTTTTCTGACGTTTTCAGATACAGATGAAGCTTTAACCCATTCGTCATGATGAAAAATAGATGGATCGATGAGGCGCATTTTCTTCTTTTGATGGAAATCGTACTGGATGTCATCTTCTTTTACTTGGATGCGAGTATGAATATGCATAAGCGAGCTGAGTACTTCTTCATTTTTGGATGCATACAACATGTCAAGCACCTCTTGATCCGTTTTTAGCAGATCTTCTACAGATATGACATTGTGCCGCAGCGCAGCCTTTAACGTTCGTGCTAAATATTCATATCCAAATACATTCACGGGATGCAAAAAGAAATCAATTACTTCCTTGTAATACACCCCGACAAACCATTCGGCGGCTTCAATACCATCCGGAAACATCCTTCCGTTTCTCACAATTAGATGCTCCAAAAAGGTTTGTGCTTCTTGCAGACTAATGTATCCATATCGGTACATATCCCGCAGTGTATAGTCTATCCGATCGGCACACAGCTCCGGTGCAGGCTGTTCGAGCAATGTCCATCTCGTATCGCCTGATAAAAGTTCTTCGGTATCATAACCGTGTTTTTCTAAAATGCCCGGAATCTCAGAGTGGACAATGACTTGTTGAAAGATGTTTTCATGGTAGTCTTCCGCTTCATTTTCAAACACAACATCAACCACATGGGAAAAAGCCGTGTGTGACACATCGTGGAGCAGGCCTGCTATCTGTTCCTCTATTGTTCCTCCCAGCTGTTTGATGAGGAGCATCACGCCAATGGAGTGCTCATACCGGGTCACATCCCACCTTCGATTGACTAAAAAACTGGCTCCGCCTTGATAGATTCCTTTTAATCTTTGCACAGGAGCGCTCTTGATAAGCTCTTCCAGCACTCCGTCTATTTCGTGCTGTCCGTAAATGTCATCGTTGATGTTCATGCCTTCACCTCTACATCTATTTTCTTATTGTTATTTAATGTATATTGATAGTACACATCCAATCTTTCAATAGAGGAGTGTTACGATGATCATCATCCCAAACAATGAATTACCGAAACAGATGATGGCCGATTTTTTTGCCAAGCATTGGGGTACACCCGAGATGGTGATTTCCAGCGGCATTTTTCATTGTAATGAATTAGATGGTTATGCCGCTGTAGATAAGCGTGGGGAAATCATCGGTTGTATTACATACGTGATAGACGGCAAAGATTGTGACATTATTTCATTAGATAGTATCATTTGAAAACAAAGGGATCGGCACCGCTTTACTGCAGCAGGTGGAAGAGACAGCTACACATGCACACTGTCATCGAATCAAGCTTATCACAACGAATGATAATGTACAGGCAATGGCGTTTTATCAAAAGAGAGGCTATCAATTCGCCGCATTGTTTCCGAACGCAGTTGAAAAAGCGCGCCAAATCAAGCCAGAGATCCCTGAGAAAGCTGAAAACGGCATTGTCATTCGGGATGAAATCCTTTTCTCAAAGGTAATCAATGAAAACGAATAGGAGTTTTTTATGTCCAGTCATTATAAATACCCTCTCATTTTCATTATCGGCTTTCTGCTTGATCTTTTTTTCCTATCAGCTGATCCATCATGTGAGATTGGAATATCCTAAATGGCAGGGAGAAAGCAATGATCGAAATTGGGAAGCCGTGTTTTCCAGACATGAAGATGCACCAAATGAATACAGCGGCAATCTTTATTGGGTCGGTGATACAGATAAAGCAGACAGCACCTATATGGAATCACTGATTGTAAAAAAGGATGATGAGGTTCTGTTGAACTCTGATACAGAAATCCCCATACGAGATTATTCCGGCGGAACTTTTTGCGATGGAGGCGCAAAAGAGAAGTCCGTTTCTTTTTTAGAACGATTAGATGAACATGAGCTTGAAGGCCATGAGATTACGATTGAAGTGAAGTGGAAGCAAGGTGATCATTATTCCGCAAGTCAGTTTACGCTTAATGAAAACTAAAAGCAGTAATATCATTAAAAGGCATAACCCATTTCATATACCTAATAGGTTATGCCTTTCTTCTTTACAATGACATATCATTCTTCCCTATAGCTATTTGATTTTTCATTTCCGCCAAAAGGTGGAGCAGTCAGCCTTGTCCCGAATATTAAATTCAATCATTTTTTCAAGTAGCGGGTAATCAACTGGGCTATTCCAAGGGATACGTATCAGCTGCTTGGTATAGTCATATCCGGCCTTTACAATATCATCCTCTGCATGCCTTATCGTCACACTTTCAGGGGCGACAGCTAAATGCTTTTTAGATACACTAAAGCCAATAATAAATGTGCCATGATCCGTAAACATTGGTTGATTCCATTTTATTTCTTTATGTAAATTTGGATATTTATTTATTATCCAAGTCAACACTTCTTCTGTTCTTTCTCGGTGGAACGGGTCACCAATCCCCGCTAAATATTCAGAAAAAACATCCATGTTGTTCCCTCCTAAAATAAAATGATGCCGCAGAGAAGTTCATTTAAAGCTCAATACCGATCAGACACGTGCTTCATCAATACCCATTTCATGTAATACTTAACAGAATCCTGATTGTTCAAGAAGTAAGCGGATTGTTTCTACGTGACTATAGCAGTTAACTGTCCGCCTCCCCACAGCCAATATCTATCCTCCAATTTATTCTTTGGCACTATCGCTCTTTCCTTCTAAACTTCTGAATAGAGTTTAGCCAGCAGTTAATTCCTCTTGTAAATCCAATCTTTAAAATCGATTAATACTGGCTTAACACTTGAAAAATATAATGAGGTTGTCTTTCAGATTTATATATTTCTAGGAGGTTATCCAGTTGAAAAAATTCCCGAAGAAATTACTGCCTATCGCGGTTTTATCATCTATTGCGTTCAGCAGCTTAGCCAGCGGCAGTGTGCCTGAAGCCAGCGCCCAGGAAAAGAAAAAGGGGAATCAAAACGAAATTAAAAATGTGATCGTTCTGATTGGTGATGGTATGGGTGTGTCCTATACGTCTGCTCATCGTTATTTAAAAGATAATAAAAAGACAAAGTTTGTAGAGCCTACCGCTTTTGATCAATACCTGGTCGGCCAGCAAACGACTTATCCGGAAGATCCAGAACAAAACGTGACAGATTCTGCATCTGCAGCAACGGCTATGTCTGCCGGAATCAAAACATATAACAATGCGATTGCGGTGGATAACGACGGTTCAGAGGCCAAAACGGTACTTGAAGCGGCGAAAGAAAAAGGAAAATCAACAGGCCTTGTGGCCACTTCAGAGATTACACATGCTACTCCGGCTTCTTTCGGTTCACACGATCACAGCCGAAAAAATATGAACTCGATTGCCGATGATTATTTTGATGAAATGGTCAACGGCAAGCACAAAATTGATGTCCTTCTAGGCGGAGGCAAAAGCAATTTTGACCGCAAGGACCGCAATTTGATCAAGGAATTCAAAAAAGCGGGATACAGCTATGTGGATAACCGCAAGGACATGCTGAAAAATAAAGACAGCCAAGTTCTCGGCCTATTCGCTGACGGCGGCCTGCCTAAAAAGATTGACCGCACAAAGGATATTCCTTCTTTAAAAGATATGACAAACACAGCGATTAAAAAATTAAGCAAGGATAAAGACGGGTTCTTCCTCATGGTGGAAGGCAGCCAGATTGACTGGGCGGGCCACGACAATGATATTGTCGGCGCCATGAGTGAGATGGAAGATTTTGAACAAGCCTATAAAGCGGCTATTGACTTCGCCAAAAAGGACAAGCACACCTTGGTTGTCGCAACGGCTGACCACTCAACCGGCGGATATTCCATCGGTGCGGACGGCATCTACAACTGGTTCAGTGAACCCATTAAAGCAGCTAAGCGCACACCTGACTTTATGGCAGAAAAAATCGCTGACGGCGCAAATGTTGAAAAAACATTAAAAACGTATATTGACCAAAAGAAATTAGCCTTAACTGAATCAGAAATTCAATCTGTTGAAAAAGCTGCAAAAACGAAGGAAGTGCTTGAAATCGATAATGCAATCGAGAACATTTTCAATAAGCGCTCCCACACCGGCTGGACGACAGGCGGACATACCGGTGAGGATGTTCCCGTCTATGCGTACGGGCCATCTAGCGAGGACTTTGCAGGCCAAATTGATAATACTCAAATCGCCAAAAATGTTTTCAGCGCTTTACAATACAACATTAAGATTAACGATAAGTAAAAGAATACAAGGTGTCCCGTTGCTTGTATGAAGTAACGGGCTCTCTTTTTAATGGAGGAATCATCATGAGAGGAATTCTTTCGATCTTCGTTTTTATCGTCGTGCTTGCGGGCTGCTCATCAAATGCCAGTACAGAAAAACAAAGCACGGGCGGAGAGCAAGCGGTAAAAGCCACACCACAAAGCACGTCATCTCAAAAAGACAGTATAGAAGAGTATCAGCCTAATTCCCAAGTGACCGATGACCGGTCATTGCAAAAAGTTGGCCAAACGTTTTCTGATGACAAGGGAAAAGCGGTTTTAAAGGATATCAAGCAAGTAAACCAAACATATAAGATTGGCGACGTGGAGCTAACAGTAAAAGAAATGAAGCTGATCCATTTGCGCCCGGATTACAGCATGATTGATTATTTTCATGTGTTAACACACGATGAAGAGTTTGATTTCGTTAAGGTCTTTGTTGACATCAAAAACACATCTTCAAAGAAAGTAAATGTTGCGCCGATTGCCTTGATGAAAACAAATACAGGGGAAACGTTTGATTGGAACAAAGATATTTATCTTGAAGAGTTAAATGGCGAATTGGAGGGCGGAGCCGAAAAGTCCGGAAATCTCGGCTTTATCGTGAACGCATCAAACGCCCATACGCATGACAAAGATGCTGATGATAAGAAGAAAGAAAAAGAGATCGAGTGGATTGAAATTACAACAAGTGACGTCTTTGACCAGAACCATAAGAAAATCAGTGATGCTCAAAAGATCAAAATTGAATTTTAACGATTGCCTTCCAACACGGAAGGTTTTTTTATCGGTTAAGTTAAACAGTCACCTTGCATGCCAATTTGATATGATCTTATTTTTTGGTGAAAATAGAATAATTCATCTGTTCATCAAGCCCTACTTTTGAGCTGGTTTTATCGATTGTAAATTGTTAACTTCACTATCCTATCTTGGTGATGGCATATCCAAAACGTTTAGTTGAGCTGTTTGTAGTCGTTTCTTCGTCAATTCTTTTTATAGTGCAATCTTTAGATGCTGTAAACCCTGTTTAACCGATTAAAAGAAAAGGTATATCTTCTCATTTCTACGATATCGATTTTTAGTGTTTTACGCCCCCTATCCCAGTTATCACTTGAAGGAATTAAAGTAAATCGAACTTCTTTTTCTTTCCTATAGTGATAAATGTCTATCAGTGAGTTATGAAATTCAGTATTTTTCTCTTCTCCCCATACAAAATAAATACCTGAGATAAAAAGAACTTGGTTCGTTTGTATGATTAACATAAATCAGATCAAAAAAAAGCACTGCTGAAGTATTAAGTACTAGTAAAATAAATAGAGTACTTTTTGTTTGTTCATGACACAGTGCTGATTGTTAATCTAATTTTTTAATTACAATTGAAGCGTTTACGTTAGTTTGTGTCCCTCCTGCCAAAGTCTGCAGAGTCACTGCGGCAGCGGAAGTATGATTTCGAAGAGTCAGAACATCGCCAGCTGCTATTGCTATTATAGCCTGACCATTGTTTTGCTGAGTACCTGCACCTGAACCGTAGACTGTATTCGTAATCGGCGCACCATTTAAAAATAGTGTGAATTGGTTAGGTTCTACTCCCGAAACAGAAAAAGTGACCTCATAGTCTCCCGGAGTGGTAATTGCAATTTGAGAAGTTCCGGGGGCATGTGTAATTCCTGGGGTGGTTATCCCTGTTGAATCAAAAATGACATCAGCCTCTATAGCTACCGTTTGAGCGCTTAAGTTATATATATACCCGTATTCGGATAACCCAGCTGCTCCTGTGCCAGTGGCTCCCGTGGCTCCCGTAGCTCCCGTGGCTCCGGCTAGTCCGGCGTCCCCGGTAGCTCCTGTGGCTCCTGTCGCTCCTGTGGCTCC
>NZ_JALAMR010000022.1:17285-91467 GCF_026790125.1 Bacillus sp. N12A5
TCCGGCGTCCCCAGTAGCTCCCGTGACTCCTGTCGCTCCTGTCGCTCCTGTGGCTCCCGTAGCTCCCGTAGCTCCCGTGGCTCCTGTCGCTCCGGCCAGCCCTGGTAGTCCTGTGGGACCGGTGGCTCCTGTGGCTCCAACACTGCCTGGGATACCGCGTAATCCGCGTGGTCCCTGAGGCCCTCTTACTCCCCTTACGCAACAGCAACATATACATGATTGTTTAGGCTCAGGAATTTTTTTAGGGCCTACTCTACAACTAGGGCTTGAAGAGTTAGATCCACAATAAGGGCATCTATGTGACGGTTTTCGTGACATAATTTCTATTCACATCCTTTTTATAACTTGATTTTCCATACACCTATTCATAATATGAAAAATGATTTTGAGTGTGAATGAATGTGAAAGTATTCCTCCATCTGCCTTCGCTCCCAGTAAAAGAGCTCTTACAAATATATAATCCTTTTGCCAAAACCGATGATCTGCAAAATGACCCGATTATTTCCACAATGCCTGTTAGACTGTATCAGTAAAAAAGAGTGAGAACATTTTAATCTCACTCTTTTTTCTTATTTCATACGAAGGTCTTTTTGCTGTTTATTTTCTCTGTTCTATAAATTGATCAATCCGCCCCATTACCTCTTCCATATTCATGCAATCCTGAAAGCTTTGATTGATCTTTTGAATCCCTTCCTTATATTGGTCGTTATTCAACACTTCTTCCACTGCTTGTTTTAAAGACTGCGCGGTTACATGGTCTTTAGATACTGTATAACCTGCTTGTAGTTCAGTCAGCCGCTGGGCCACCATTGGCTGGTCCTTATCGTGCGGCATAACAACTAAAGGAACGTTAAAATGAATGCCTTCATTTACACTGTTCATTCCTCCGTGAGTGATGAAAACATCTGATTGTTCCAGCACTTCTAATTGAGGCACATACGAAGCAATGATAAAGTTCTCCGGCGCTTGCTTTAATCTTGTCAAATGAGCTTTTTCTCCCGCAGCTATCACGACCTTGCCCTTGACATCAGAAAATGCATCTATACATAAGTTGAAAAACTCTTCTGTTTCGTCTAATACCGTCCCCATAGAAATATAAATGACTTTCTCATCTTTTAAGTTATCAGTTGGGAAATCAGTTTTATCTGCTCTCTTAGGAAAGCTTGGACCGATAAACAGAAATTCATCGCCGAAACGATGGCTTTCCGGCTGAAAATATCGGCTTGTGTACACTACATTTAATTCACCTTTATTATGCATGAATTGAACCATATTTTCAGGTGATACACCATAATTTTGTTTCATTTCTAATAATAGATCTTCACACTGTTTATCCAATTGTAAAGGCACTTCTGAATCCGGATGCAGAGGCAATATCTTTAAATGCTCTTCATCGAATAAGAAGGAAGCAGAGGAAGAGATGCCAGGGATGTTGAGATAATCCCTGACCAGCTCTCCCGCACCAAATTTATCATAATAAACAAAGTCAAACTGAATGCTTTTTGACAACTCTTTTACGATATATAAAATGTCCAATGAGGTTTTGATATGTATTTTCAGGAAATCAAGAATGCCATTCGGCGAAGTGATATTAATAGGTGTTGTTCTCAGTAAATCCTGATGAAGGTGAACAGTCGCTCCTACTGCTTCCAATCTTTCTTTATACTTCTCAGTGGAGATATAATGTACATCATATCCTCTATCGGCAAAGGCTTTCGTAATGCCTAATGTAGGATTCACATGGCCTTCCGCAGGAAAATTCAAAATCAATACTGTCTTCATTTTGACAACTCCCTCTCATATCGTATTCTGAATCTTTGTTTGATCAGACTACTACTAATCGTAAGATGGAAACGCAACGCCATGCAAGGGACAAATGATTGAACAATTCTGCTGCTCTGGACTGAGATCAAAAAAAGACACCAAGCTTTGGTGTCTTTTTTATACCTTTCTGATCGTAAAAAATTTCCGCAGAAGCCATGGGCCTGGCGTGAAGCCTAAGGTTAACTGCCAAGCGCCTATGGCTTGCAATCCGTATTCGCGGACGATCAGCATCTTCTGGCTCATGCTCCTGACATCTTCAAACCATACCTCATGCATCCGCCCCTGCTGGTCTCTGTACCTGAAAAAAGGGGATTGATATTCGGTTGAATATTGTATCGGAGTTTGGTATCTCATCGCGGTTTCAATTGCGTTTTGATTTGAAATGGCTGAGGCGACTGTACCTGGCTGGTAAGGGATGATCCAGTCGTACCCGTAGAGCGGGACTCCGATAATGATTTTTCTGCTCGGCATCTGCGCAATCGCAAACTCAATGGTTCTCCTGATCTCAGTAATTGGCGCTACAGGGCCTGGCTCACTTCCGGCATGATGCCAATCATAGGCCATGATAAACATATAATCAACAACTGCTCCAATCCCTCCGTAATCGTAGCCTCTCAACCATGGGATATTATCGCTTGTTTTTGCCGGAACAGCTATCGTCAGCACATACCCTCCCGCCTGAAGGCGATCTCTCAGCTGACGTAAAAAACCAGAGAAAAGGTCTCGATCCGCGGCGCTCACCTGTTCAAAATCGATTGTCACACCCCCATATCCCCTTGTGGAAACTAAGTAATAAATATTGTTGACCAAGTTGGTTCTCGCTGTCGGATTATTCAGGACTTGGTGAACGAGTTCTGTGCTGAACCCTGCCGGTGTAAGGTTGGTTATGGTGGCCAGCGGTGTCACTCGCCTTTGCCATGTTGTCTCAATAGCGGCCGCATCATTTAATTGGTTTGCAATGTCGCCGTTAGGTGCAATATGGTATTCGAAAATCGAAATCGAAGACGAGTATGGCGCATAATCATTGATTAACGCCCGGTCAAGCTCAGGACTTCGGATTACATAAAAGCTTAACGTACCCGCAATGTAATTTGAGATAGATGGAATCGTTATTTTTGTTCCCGCCTGTAAAGCATTTGGGCTGATGCCCGGGTTTGCGGCCCGCAGCCGCTCTAATGGGACAAACGCTTTTGCAGCGATGGCCGTCAGCGTGTCACCTGGCTGAACGGTATATACGTAAAGAGGGATAAGAAGAGCCTGCCCCGGCACAATATTTGTTTCATCTAAACCATTCACACCCCTGATTTGATCAACAGAAGCACCGTATCTTCTGCCTATGGAAAACAAAGAATCACCAAGCCCGACGATATGGATAAACATGTTTAACCCCCATTATTCGTTAGTCAATCCATCATAAAATCTTATTAATCGGGTTCCTTATATATGTTGGTGAACACATAAAAAATACCAAGGGGTCAGCTCCCCCTTGGTACCGGATCACGCAATTCAATTCTCTTTTCCTTCTTCAAGCACACGCTTTAAATGCTCACAATCATGGTTGAAATGAGCCATCACATACTGTTTGGCTGCTTCTTTGTTTTTCTTTTTTACCTCTGCAAATATTTTGCGATGTTCACTCAGTATCGTTTCTGCACGGTGGTCACCCGTATAATTAAGGATTCTGCAAAAGTGAATCAAATCATTCACATGCTCAAGCAAATTTTTCAAATGTCTGTTATGGCTAAAATCGACAAGCATATCATGAAACTTTTGGTTTAAACTGATGATTTCCGTATCTTCCATGCCATTCTGAATGGCTTTTTCTGTTTCTTCAAGCTGTTTTTCAAGTATGGCAAGCTCTTCCTCATTCGCTTCGTCTATGACTAACTCGACTGCCAGCTGCTCCAGCGGGATTCTAATTTTATAAATCTCATCTACATCTTTTGCCGTTAACGACGTGATAGAAAATCCATTACGTTCATCGGCTTTTAACAACCCGTCTTTTTCAAGCAGCCGCATGGCTTCCCTTATCGGAGAGCGGCTGACGCCAAAGCTTTTCGCCAGCTGTGTTTCGTTTATCCGTTCCCCCGGCTTAAATGTCCCGTTGAAGATCATTTTTTTCAGCTGGTTATAAAATTGCAGGTAGTAAGGAGTCGGCTTGTCTAATTTAAAATCGTCCATATATAATACCTCTTTTGAATATATTCAGGGGCTTTTCTTCATCAAAATCATATAACAGATGGTATTGGGAAGCAACAAACTGCCTTGTCAGATCTCAAATTTTGAGGTACGATATGTTTGCTGAACGACGGTCGACGGACTACTGGCAACTGTTTTCCTCGCCAATAGGACACCATACCTCCGCCAGAATAGCGCACTTATTTTATTAGATCTTTTCAATGGAGGAAAAAATATGCTCATTATTCTTGTTATGTTTCTTCTCGGGATTATTTTAGGCTTTATTGGTGCCGGGGGAGCAGGCTTTGTCATTGCCCTTTTAACTCTTCTTTTTCACATCCCGATTCATACGGCTCTAGGCACTTCCCTCGCCGGCATGGCTTTTACCAGCTTATCAGGGGCATACAGCCACTATCGTGAAGGCAACATTCAAATGAAAATTGGCTTAACAGTCGGATGCTTTGCTGCGGTTGGCTCATTTTTCGGCGCCAAGCTGACATCTTTCATACCGGCTGATTTGCTTCATTATTTGACGGCTGGAATGCTATTTTTATCAGCGATTCTTATTTTAATCAGATTGTTTCTGTTAAAAGAGAAGGCACAAGTGAATCAAAGCACTCTTTCAACGTATACGAGAGCGGTCATCTTAGGAATTGTAGCCGGCGTTCTTTCCGGCACATTCGGCATCGGGTCGGCGCCTTTTATCCAAATCGGTTTAATGATTATGCTGAACCTGTCCATCCGCCATTCTGTCGGAACGACGATGCTTGTCATCATCCCTCTCGCGGTAGGAGGAGGAATCGGATATATTACAGAAGGATTTGTTGATTATGTATTGCTGATCAAGGTTCTGGTCGGCACCATGTGCGGTGCCTATGTAGGCGCGAAATTCACCAACCTTATGCCAAAGGTTGTCCTGAAGTCAGCCATCTTTTTGACCCCGGCGATTGCGGGCCTGCTGTTGTTATTCTGATCAAACAAAAAAACCTGACATATTGTCAGGTTTTTTATTCGTTCTAGTTCGCTCGTTCTTTCGTTAATCCAAAAAACGCCAGCGAGCCGATGACCGCTGTCACAAACATAATCGCTCCCATCGGGATGGCTGTCGTCTCATTAATGCCCACAAGCGGCGACACAATGGAACCGAGGAGCAACGGAAGCATGCCGAGCAGCGCACTTGCACTTCCGGCGCGGTGCCCCTGCCTCTCCATGGCCAGCGTAAACGTGCTGGTCAAAACCATGCCGATCGTAATCATGTAAACGAAAATGGATATGACTAATGTGGCAAGTGGGCCGTGAATGATGGTCATGGTCAAAAGCACAGCAGTCGCTATCATAGCCGTAATGACCGCCATGCGAAGCAGTCTTTTTTCATGAATGATTCCGCCAAAACGCCCGATAATAAAGCTGCCCGATATAATCGCAAGGCCGTTAATGCCGAAAAGAATGCTAAACACCTGCGGAGACACCCCATAGATATCCTGGTATACGAATGGTGTGCCGGATACATAAGCAAAGCTTCCTCCATGAATAAATCCGACAGTTAACGCGTACCCCATAAAGGATCGATCCTTCAGCAGGCTTCCCATTGTTTTAACAGATGTTCCGATGGAGCTTGGAATCCGTTTTTCTGGCGGCAGCGTTTCTTTTAATCTCAATGCAATCAGAAGAACAAGTAAAAATCCGATGATCGTTAACACGTGAAAAATCGTATGCCACGTTGCGAACGGCAAAAGCAAAATGGCACCGCCTGTCATAGGCGCAACCATTGGTGCCACCGCGGTAATGACCATTAACAGTGAGAAAAATTTAGAAAGCTCTCTTCCGGTAAACACGTCGCGGACGATTGCGCGAGACAGCACAAGCCCTGCAGAAGCGGTAAACCCTTGTAAAAACCGCGCAGCCACTAATGTTGTAATATTGGGCGACAGCGCACAAAACAGAGAAGATAATGCAAATAAAAATATACAGATTAATAGCGGTTTCCGTCTTCCCTGCGCATCACTGACCGGCCCGACAATCAGCTGGCCAATGGTAAGCCCGACCAGGCAGGCTGTTAAACTTAACTGTACAAGTGAAGCACTTGCTGATAGATCATCCGCGATTTCAGGAAAACTCGGCAAATACATATCGATATTAAGCGGGCCTAATATAGCAAGCATGCCGAGGAGAAACGCCAATGCCAAGCGTTCTTTTCCAGTTGGATTGTGCAGCATGTTATCAAACCTTCCCTTCAACCTAGTCCCTTTTATAAAATGGATGTTAACTCCAACAATGGATTGAAGCCGTAAAACATTTGTATATTGTATCACAACTTTCAGCATGTGAAAGCCGTTTAAAGCTCGAACGTAAGACACAAAAAGATCAGGATCTGCTGCCCTGATCTTAAGAGTTTCCGATATGCCCCTGTTCTATGTCCATAAACGCAAACCCGCCATAAGAAGAACGCCGCTGATCACGGTAATGGATAAACTTTTTGTTTTCATCGCAATCAACAGAGTCGGGATCAAGATGACGGCTGCAGGCCAATTCAATTGAAGAGAATCATTTGACTGAATCATACAATCCTTTACGACTAGTGCTGTCAATATACAGACCGGCACATAGGAAAGCCACTTAAGCACAGGCTCCGGCAAAGTGATATTCCGAACAACTAAAAAAGGAATGATACGGGGAATCATTGTGACCAGCGCACAGCCGATAATCACCGTCAAGATGTATGTATTGATACTCATTTATCCGTCACCGCCCCGATTGTTGCTACGATGACCGTTGATATGATGACAGCAAGATGAGACGGCATAAAGAAAGAAAAAACAACCATGGCAATCACCATATAGATAATAAGAGATACATAATGTGTAAGCTTCGTCGGCACAACATGTTCCAGTTGAAGAACCAGCAGCGCTAAAAACATAGCTGTTACCGCAAAATCAAGTCCGAACGATTCCGGATCGGTAATCCATTTGCCAAAAACAGCACCCGCTACACAAGACAGCACCCAGCACGCATACGCTGTAAGATTTAAACCGAACATCCAGCGGTCGTTAATCGGCTCATTTTTGACGATCCTATTTGAAGCAACGCCGAACGATTCGTCTGTGACCATCATGCCGATCCCTACATTTTTCGCCAGTGAATACTTTGAAAAATGAGGAGCAAGGGCAGCACTTAATAGAAAATTCCGTAAATTCACAATAAACGTAGTCAGAATAATGGCGGACATCGGGCTGTTCGCCGCTAACAACGCACACATGATAAACTGGGCGCCGCCAGCAAAAACCAATCCCGACATGAACACGATTTCCATCACGCTTAAATGAGACGCAACTCCCACGATTCCGAGTGCCAAGCCTACACTGATGTAACCGATAAGCGTCGGAACACAATCTTGAAAACCCTGCAGGAATGTTGGCTCATCCGTTTGGGCATGAGTCAATTCTTTCTTAGATATCATTCTGTACCCTCCTCGTCTAGGATATTATACAATTGTATGCTATAACTTACAACAGGATATAATAACAGACTTCCATATGTTATAATAAAGCGAATATGGACGTAAGGAGATACATGTATGGATGATATCCAAGGCATTATCGCAATGAATTTAGTCAAGCTTAGAAGAAACAGAAACCTTACTCTTGATCAAGTTTCTGAATTAACGGGTGTCAGCAAGGCGATGCTCGGACAAATTGAAAAAGGAAAATCAACCCCGACGGTCACAACGCTATGGAAGATCGCAAACGGGCTTCAGGTATCCTTTTCTGTATTTCTAAAAGAAGACAAACCGAAAGTTAGAAAAATCAATCTGGCAGATATCGAACCGATTACAGATAATGAAGAAAACTACTTCGTCTACCCTTTTTTCCCCTACAATCCTGAAACAAAGTTTGAAATTTACGTCGTCGATCTGAAACCCGGATGTATACATGAAGCAAAAACACATTTAGGAGAAGAATATCTTTTCATGAAAGAAGGCGAATTAACGGTTAAACTGCAGGGGCATGAGCACATGCTCGCTTCCGGAGATGCCTTGCAGTTTACAGGGTCAACCCCGCACAGCTACATCAATTCATCTGAAGAAACGGCCAGCTTTTTTTTGCTGATGTTCTATCCTGAGCCGCAAGGATGACAAACGGCCTCCCAGTTTTATACGCTGGGAGGTTTTTCAAATAGGCAAATGGCTTGCAAGATGAAACCAATCGGTGTATATTAATTGACGTGTCAATCATTGATATATCAATTAATAGTTTTGACAAGAAAGAAGGGATGGGTTTTGGCATCATTTTGTTCAGAGGAAGCCGAGATTTTATATCAGCTGCAGGGCGTGAACAAGGTGATTGGCATGAAGTTCGAGGCATGCACGGGCATCAGCCAATCTCGTTTGGAATTGCTGACATTGCTTTATCATGCAGATGAGATTAGTCAAAGCGACCTTCAAAAGAAAGTAAATATTGATAGTGCAGCCGTCACCAGACACCTGAAACAGCTGGAGGCCAAAGGCATGGTATCAAGACGGCGCAAACCTGAGGACAACCGCATCACCCTTGTTCGGCTAACAGACCAGGGAAGAGAGCGCATCGAGTCTTCTAAGAAAGAAAAGGAGCGTTTCATGAAGGAAATGCTCGCAAATGTAAGTGCAGACGAGCGACGCCTGCTCATTGATGTGCTGGCGCGCATGCGGAACAATATAGACAATATTGAAGCTTAAAAGGAGTGTATCAACATGATCAAAACAAACGATTTTATGGAGATTATGAAAGGCCGCCGTTCTATTCGCAACTATGATCCGGCAGTGAAAATCAGCAAAGAAGAGATGACAGAAATCTTAAAGGAAGCAACAACTGCGCCATCTTCTGTTAACGCACAGCCGTGGCGTTTTCTCGTCATTGACAGCCCGGAAGGAAAAGAAAAGCTCGCACCGCTTGCAAGCTTTAACCAAACACAAGTCACAACATCCTCTGCTGTCATCGCTGTATTTGCAGACATGAACAATGCAGACTACTTAGAAGAAATCTATTCAAAAGCCGTGGAGCTCGGTTACATGCCGCAGGAGGTCAAAGACAGACAAATCGCCGCGCTGACAGCACATTTTGAAAAGCTTCCGGCACAGGTGAACCGCGAAACGATCCTGATTGACGGAGGTCTCGTTTCCATGCAGCTGATGCTGACTGCACGCGCGCACGGCTACGATACAAACCCGATCGGCGGCTACGATAAAGAAAACATCGCGGAAACCTTCGGATTAGATAAAGAACGTTATGTACCGGTCATGCTCCTTTCTATCGGAAAAGCAGCAGACGAAGGCTATGCTTCCTACCGTCTGCCGATTGATACAATTGCAGAATGGAAATAAAACAAAGAGCCCAGACCTATTTTCTGGGCTCTTTTGTCCAATCACTCTTCTCTCTGTTATTCTTTGATTTTCTTCCTGCCAAACGGCCACCAGTTGCCTTCGCCAAAAGTCATGATGATTGCCGGAATGAAGAGCGGAAGAATGACAAGACCGTAAAGCAAGAGACCGATAATAATGACACTTGCCACCTGCATCAGCGTATTGACGCCTGAAGGCATCATCGCTGCGAACGTGCCGGCCAAAATAATGGCCGCTGTAATTATAACGGATCCCATTTTGCTCATTGATCTGACGACACCTTGCTCAATGCCAAGGTGCACCTCTTCCTTAAATCGGTCCAGCAAGAAGATCGAATAATCCACGCCTAACGCGATCAAGATGACAAAGCTGAAGAACGGTACTGCCCAGCTGACGCCGGCGTTTCCTAAGCCGTTTACAAAAATTAGTTCCGTTATGGATATCGACGTGTAGTACGTCAGCAGCAGTGACGCGATCATATAAATCGGCATAATCATTGAGCGGAACAAAATGGTTAACACGATAAACAGGCCAATAATCATGATCACCATTGTTCTGGAGAAGTCCGTTGTGGACAGCTCTTTTAAGTCCGCATTCATACTCGTGACCCCGCCGTATACAATCTGTGCATCCTCAAGAGGAGTGCCGTCAACTTCGTTTGCTACAGCTTTTTTGATATGGTTGATCGTCGTAATAGCTTGTTCTGAGTAAGGATTGGAATCCAGTACGACACTTAATTGCACGCCTTTTCCGTCTGCAAAGGAATATTGGTCAATAGACTTCTTAAAGTCTTTATCTTTCATGACTTGATCAGGAATGAATATCCCTGTATCCCTTACAGTTGAGCTTTTGCTCATGTCGCCTAACATCTCACTGGAAGCTGTTATGCCGTCAGTGATTTTGGTCAGGCCACCATTTGCGCTCTTCACGCCTTCAGCCAGCTTCTTCAGGCTTTCTGTCAGCGTTCCGGCTTGTGCCTGCTGGCCTGAGAGCTGCTGGTTTGCTTGTTCAAGGCCGGCTTGAATCTGGCCAAGCTGTCCGCTGATTGCTGTAAGCTGCTGGACGGTCTGTGCGGTATTGCCGGTTTGGGACATCTGTTTGCTCACAAGCTGCAGCTGCTGATTGATTTTGCCTAAGCCGTCTGCCGCATCGCCCAGTGAACCACCGGAGCTGCTGTTTGAGGCTGAGCCGGTTTGCCCCGCTATTTGATTCAACCCGTTTTCGATATCCGTTAAACCGCTTTGGACATCGGCAATTCCTTTTGCCGTCTTATCCAGCCCGTCTGAAACTGAGCCTAGCTGTTTATCAACATATAAATCTTTGATTTTATCACCTGTCGGCTGCGTGATCGTCATGACAGAATCAACGTGGTCGACCTTCTCAATGGCTTTGCTGATATTTCCGAGATAAGGAATTGTATCAGCTGTTGTAAGATCTTTGTCTCCCTTCACGACAACATTGATCGGGAACGCTTTTCCTTCACCAAATCCGTCCTTAATGGCTTCAAGAGCTTTGATGGATTGATAATCGCTGCTGATTTCCGCAGTTGAATCGAATGAAATCTGGTCATCATAGGTCAGGATGAACGGAAGCGTGATCACCACCGTGATGACAATAAACAGAAACGGACGCACAACGGAATGTCTGCCGAGAAACGCCCATAATTTATTGTCACTGTGCGACAGCACTTTCTTAGAAGGCCAGAATAATTTTTCACCCAGTGTCACCATAAATAATGGCAGCAGTGTGTAGAGGATAATCATTAAGATTCCTACACCGACTGCGACTCCTACTGCGGATTGGAAAATCGCAAACTTCGCAAATCCTAAGGCGGAAAATCCGATCAATACCGCAAATCCGCTGATAAATAAGGTTTTTCCCCCTGTGCGGTAAGCGATAAGCGCCGCTTCCTTTTTGTCATGCCCGTTTGCCAATTCTTCACGGAATCGGGTCAGAAGCAGAATGCAGTAATCTGTTCCAATCCCGAACAGGATGGCGACTAAGAAGGTTTGCGTAAACGTTGAAATTGGAAAATCAACATTATACACAAGGATCCCCAAAATGGATTGACTGATCAGATAAGAGAAACCGACAATCACAATCGGGATAAAAGGCGTCACAACAGATCGGAATACGATCAGCAGTAAACCGATAATCAAGCAGACTGTGATCACTTCCGTTTTCTTGAGCCCATCCTCCGAGCTGTGAGCGAAATCCTGATTGATGAGAGAAGCGCCCGTAATATAGGCCGTTAAATCATCAGGAACGATGTGATAAATGTCATCCGCGATTTTTTCCGCCTTTTGATCAGAGCCTGTAAACGTGACAGGAAGGAGAACGGTTTTTTTGTCTTTTGAAATCAATTGGTCTTTGACTTCTTTATCTGCTGTGAGAGGGGACGTTACCTCTTCTACACCGTCGATCTTTTTGATTTTATCGATCATTGTGCGAAGCTGTTTCTCTGTTTCTTTCTTCATAGCGCTGTCTAATGTAAAGACAACACTGATCGAATGATTGTCTTCTCCCGCTAGTTTTAAAATGGCGTTTGCCCTTTCGGAAACAGCATCAGCAGGAAGCTGGGCCTGCCCCTTTTGATTAGCCAGCTCCGTTAAGTTCGGAGAAAATAAACTCAATACGACGGTAAGCGCTAATATAATGGCTGCAATTGCCCACTTGAATTTGATGATGGCTCTCATTCGGCAGAATCTCCTCCTTTAAATTTGCTTTTTAAAATGGTGAATATCTCTATGATGGAATTTACGTGTTCCTCATCTATATCATCGATCAGCTCTTTGAGCGCGTTAAAGATGGCGGAATCTAATTCTTCGAGAATTTTTTCACCGCTGGTTGTGATGTTAATAAGCTTAGAGCGCTTATCACTTTTTGCCGGACAGTCATCCCATTCAACCAATCCTTTATCGAGCAGCTTTTTCAGCCTGTTTGATATCGCGCTCTTATGTACATTTTGATACATGGCCAGACTGCCGGGAGTGGTTGGGCCTTTGACCTTTAAAATTTTTAACAGGTCTGCCTGTTCTCTGGAGATATGCTTGAAGACATCCTGATTGATTTCATGATGCACAAACTCTGTCCCTTCAAGCAGGACTTCCACAAACAGGTTTATCGCCTGACATAGCTTTTGTTCATTCAACATCTTCCCCTCCTCATTATAGTTTACCCCTCTAAACTTTATGCCAATGTTAATTAGTTTATTCCCCTAAACTATGTCTGTCAACATATTTAATTCTAGAAAGCTCCGAAAGGAACACGCGTTCGAGTATAATAGAAGTTATAAACAAGAAAGGGGAACTTTCACATGTCAGATTTTACATTGAAACTGTATAAATATAACGTCTGGGCCAATCAGCAAATATTCAACCGATTAAAAGAGCTTCCAAAAGAGGTGTACCGCCAAGATATTCAAAGTGTGTTTCCGTCGATCTCCCATGTGCTGTCTCATGTCTATCTTTCTGATTTAGGCTGGATTGAAGTGTTTTCCGGCAAAAGCTTGAGTGATGCCTTGGCATTAGCTGAACAGCTAAAAGAACAGACAGATGCAAAAGAATTAGCGGAAATGGAAGACCTATTTCTGGAGTTATCCGAGCGCTATACATTATTTTTACAGCTAAAAGAACAGCTCAATAAGCCTCTCCAGATTCAAAACCCCTCTGGCGGAATCATGAAAACGACTGTTTCTGAATTGGTTCCCCATGTTGTCAATCACGGGACATACCATCGCGGCAATATCTCAGCAATGCTGCGGCAGGCAGGATATGCATCCGCTCCGACAGATTACGGGCTCTACCTGTTTATGAACCAAATGGCATAAAAAGCGGCTTCCCAATGGAGCCGCTTTTTTTATAAGGAATAGTCCAGATCACATTAAAATTTCTTTTCATCTATCCTTTATAGTAAAAAAGATAGAAATTTTAGTGTTATAATAATCATTAAAAACAGATTGCTGACTCAACAAACAATTTTCAATGGAGGAACACATAAAGTGACAGACGACATGACGAAAGACAATATAAATCAGCAAAAGCTGCAGAGAGGCTTGAAAAACAGGCATATCCAGCTCATCGCCATCGGCGGGGCCATTGGGACAGGCTTATTTCTCGGCTCAGGCAAATCGATTCATTTCGCTGGACCGTCAATTTTATTTGCTTACATGATCACAGGGATCATTTGCTTTTTAATTATGAGGTCTCTGGGTGAACTGCTGTTATCAAATTTGAACTATCACTCTTTTGTTGATTTTGTGCAAGACTATTTAGGTGATATGGCAGCCTTTATCACCGGCTGGACCTATTGGTTCTGCTGGATTTCCATTGCGATGGCTGATCTGACAGCTGTCGGCCTTTACACTCAATATTGGCTCCCGGGAGTGCCGCAATGGGTTCCCGGTTTAATCGCTCTGATTATTTTACTGATTATGAACCTGGCAACCGTCAAGCTTTTTGGAGAATTAGAATTTTGGTTTGCGTTAATTAAAGTCATTGCCATTTTGGCGCTGATCGTCATTGGCCTTGTGATGATCTTCAAAGGTTTTTCCACAAGCTCAGGAGTGTCCAGCTTCACAAATCTCTGGAGCCACGGAGGCCTGTTCCCGAATGGCATGCACGGGTTTATCCTCTCGTTCCAGATGGTTGTGTTTGCCTTTGTCGGCATTGAACTTGTCGGACTTACTGCCGGTGAAACAGAAAACCCTGAGAAAGTAATTCCTAAGGCGATTAACAATATCCCTGTCCGGGTGCTGCTTTTCTATATCGGGGCTCTTCTTGTGATTATGAGCATCTATCCTTGGGATGTCATCAATCCTAGTGAAAGCCCATTCGTGCAGGTTTTTGTTGCGGTTGGCATCGTCGGGGCAGCAAGTATCATCAACTTTGTTGTGTTGACATCCGCTGCTTCAGCATGCAACAGCGCTGTATTTAGTACAAGCCGTATGGTCTATTCCCTTGCGAAGGATCACAATGCGCCTGAATCAATGGCGAAACTGACTCCGCGTAAAGTACCTAGAAATGCACTGTTCTTTTCAGCTATCGTGATTTTAATCGGTGTCACGTTAAACTACATCATGCCAGAAGGCGTATTCACCCTGATCACAAGCATTTCAACCGTCTGCTTTATCTATATTTGGGGAATTACGGTCATCTGCCATATGAAATACCGGAAAACAAGACCTGAATTAGCAAAAACAAACAAGTTTAAGCTTCCGCTTTATCCGTTTACAAATTACGTGATTCTTGCGTTCCTGGCGTTTATCCTGGTTGTGCTGGCACTGGCACAGGATACTCGTGTTTCCTTATTTGTCACGCCTGTTTGGTTTATTTTGCTGATTGTGATTTACAAAGTGAGAAAAGCGAAGCATCAATAAGACTCGCAGCTCCTGCCTCAAAAATGAGAGCAGGAGTTTTTTTGATGAAAATGACCTTTGCCTTTGAATTTGAAGGTATGGTATAGTGTTTGTAATCAAAACAAGAAGGGATGATGGGTGGACAATGATTAACTAATCTTATTTTTGCCGTTTGAAATCAATATTTCAAATCAGAAAAAATAGGATTAGTCTGCCCATTTTCTATATATACGACACTGCTATTTATGACAAATAGCTTATTTGATCATGCAAAGGCACGGCTAATCCTTCCAATACATTTTGGGAGGATTTTTTTGATTCTCCCTTTAAAGCGAGGGATATGGATGAAAGAGATCGTAACATTAACAAACGTCAGCTGTGAAGTGAAGGATCTGACTGTTTTTAAAAACGTAAATGCCAGTGTTCAGCAAGGAGATATCATCGGGATTATCGGCAAAAACGGCGCTGGGAAATCTACGCTGCTGCACCTCATTCACAATGACTTAGCCCCTGCACAGGGACAAATCCTTCGGCAGGATATAAAAATGGCGGTCGTTGAACAA
Source organism: Bacillus sp. N12A5 (assembly GCF_026790125.1). NCBI lineage: Bacteria > Bacillati > Bacillota > Bacilli > Caryophanales > Bacillaceae > Bacillus > Bacillus sp. N12A5. The sequence continues at coordinate 32,581 of NZ_JALAMR010000022.1, forward strand.
GAAACTGCGTCGTATTCCTTTGCGGATCAGACGCCTGCCGAAAAGAAATTATTGGAGAGATGGCATGTGCCTCTTCGTGATTTTCATCAGTTAAGCGGCGGTGAAAAACTGAAAGCGCGGCTGGCGAAAGGACTATCAGAGGATGCAGATCTTTTACTATTAGACGAACCGACAAACCACCTTGATGAAAAAAGCCTGCAGTTTCTCATACAACAGCTGAAACGTTATAGAGGCACTGTGATACTCGTTTCTCACGATCGTTATTTTTTAGACGAAGCTGCAACAAAAATATGGTCACTTGAGGATCAAACGCTGACCGAATTCAAAGGGAATTACTCCGGGTATATGAAGTTCCGGGAGAAGCAAAGACTCACCCAGCAGCGTGAGTATGAAAAGCAGCAAAAAATGATTGAACGAATTGAAGCACAAATGAATGAGCTCGCTTCTTGGTCGGAGAAGGCCCACGCCCAATCGACGAAAAAGGAAGGGTTTAAAGAATATCACCGGGTAAAAGCGAAGCGTACGGATGCCCAAATAAAATCCAAGCAAAAGCGGCTGGAAAAAGAGCTGGAAAAAGCAAAGGCGGAACCCGTTACCCCCGAATATACAGTCCGCTTTTCAATCGATAAAACCCACAAAACAGGAAAACGTTTTTTGGAAGTTCAGAATGTAACGAAGGCTTTTGGAGAAAGGACTCTCTTTAAAAACGCAAACTTTACGATTCAGCACGGCGAAAAGGTTGCAATCATAGGCCCCAACGGCAGCGGAAAAACGACATTACTGAACATCATTCTGGGCCAGGAAACGGCAGAAGGAAGCGTATGGGTGTCGCCGTCCGCAAATATCGGCTATTTGACGCAGGAGGTGTTTGATTTACCTTTAGAACAAACGCCGGAAGAGTTATTTGAGAAAGAAACATACATGGCAAGAGGGCACGTTCAAAATCTGATGAAGCACTTAGGTTTTACAGCCTCCCAATGGACTGAGCCAATCAAGCATATGAGTATGGGTGAGCGTGTAAAGATCAAGCTGATGGCCTATATTCTTGAGGAAAAAGATGTACTGATTTTAGATGAGCCGACAAACCATCTCGACCTGCCGTCACGCGAACAGCTGGAAGAAACACTGTCACAATACTGCGGCACACTGCTGGCGGTTTCACATGACCGATACTTTCTCGAAAAAACAACAAACAGTAAACTCGTCATTTCGGACAATGGCATCGAAAAGCAATTGAATAACGTTCCATCAGAAAGAAATGAGCGGGAGGAACTTCGTTTAAAGCTTGAGACAGAAAGACAAGAAGTGCTGGGGAAGCTCAGTTTTATGACGCCGAATGATAAAGGGTACAAGGAGCTTGATCAGGCTTTCAATGAGCTTACGAAACGAATGAAAGAGCTGGATTGAAGCCGTAAGGACCTCTAAAACAAATTGATAGGGATATAGGACACAAAAAAGCAAATAATATTGACAAACGAAATAGACACACAGGAGGTCCTATCATGGCACTAACACCTTATGATCCATTCAGACAATTGGCGAATATGAGAAAAGACTTTGATCATTTTTTCTCTGAGTTTCCTTTTGATTTGAGAAGCGAGCACAATGTAGGCAGCATAAAAGTGGATGTACACCAAACTGAAAATGAAGTGGTGGCTACATGCGATATTCCCGGGATTGAAAAGAAAGAAGATATCAACATTGAAGTGGAACAAAATATTCTAACGATTAGCGGTTCAATGAATAAAACAAGTGAAATAAAAGAAGAGAATATGTATCGAAAAGAACGTTACGCAGGCAGCTTTCACAGAACTGTGACACTGCCGGCAGCGGTTTCTCACGAAGGCGTAAAAGCAACCTACACGAATGGAGTATTGGTCGTCAGAATGCCTAAGTTAACCCAAGGCAATAAAAATAAAATCGATGTTGATTTTCATTAAAAAGGACAACAGCCGTTGTCCTTTTCTTTATATTTTCAAGCCTTCCCATGACCTTAGTGTCTCTAATGATGACTTATAATACCCTGCCACTACTTCCAAATAGGCATTTCCTTTCATCGGGGTAAACGGATCCGGTCCAGCCGCCACCATCTCCATAATAACCGGGCCTTTATAACCGATAGTATTGAGCGCTTCGATTTGTTCTTTGAGATTCGCATGGCCGTTTCCGATGGCCTGGCGATTTGAATCGGCCACGTGATAGACGCCGAGTTTCTGCCCTGCCAGTTTAATGGCCTTCACAGGATCAGCTTCTTCTATGTTCATATGATACGCATCGAGAAGAACTTCGAGATTGGGGCTGCTGACATCACGTATCAATTGTAACGCTTCTTTGCCAGTGATCACTTGATGATTTTCGTAACGGTTTAATACTTCGAATACGACCTGAATCTGCAATTCCTCCGCTTTGGCCATGATCTTTTTAGCGCTTTCGACCAATAAACTCCAATCCCTTGCATCATCACCGCTCCCTCTCACTTTACCGACATCGCCGTGAAGACAGATACGGGAAGCGCCTGCATCGACAGCCCAATCAAGTAAATCCAAGAAATACTGTACAGCCTTTGACCGAACTTCTTCATTCACACTTGAAATATCCACATTCCTTGGAGTTACTGATAAAATTTTTACTTGATGAGCGGCCAGTGTGTCAGCAATGTCTTTCGGATTTAGCGAAATATCCCCTTCGACCTCAACCCCGTCTACTCCGATTTCTGCAGCCAGCCGGCATTTTTGTTCAAACGGAATGCTGCCGAAAGTCCATAAGCATAACCCATACTCTCTTCCCATATTGAAATCCCCCTTTTAGAAAGATGAAGCTGTATTCTTTGACATGATTTCTCCTTCAATCTGTTCCAATGATTTGCCTTTTGTCTCCGGCACAAAATGATAAACAAAGAGAAAGGCAAGAACGCCAATGGCGCCGTATATGAGAAATAAAGAACCTGTACCGATTAAATCTAAGAGCAGCGGGAAGGACAGCGACACTGCAATATTTGCCAGCCACAGACAGGTACTGGCGATTCCCAGCGCCGTTCCCCTGACCTGCAACGGAAAAATTTCAGCCAGCACAACCCAAACGACCATTCCCCAGCTCGCTGAATACGCTACCATAAACAAGCATAAGCAGGATAACAGCAGCCATCCGGGTGCATGAAAGAACAGCGTACTGATGCCCAAAATACCAAGTGCCAAAGACATTCCAACATTGCCGATCAGCATGAGCTTTCTTCGCCCTATCATATCAATCAGCAGCAGGCCGATAATCGTAAATAAGACATTGATGATGCCGATGCCGATGGTTCCTGCGATGGCACTGGAAGCGCCGAACTTGGCATTTTCTAGGATGGTCGGTGTATAATAAATAATCGTATTCGTGCCTATTACTTGCTGAAAGATGGCGACCCCAATACCGATAAATAGGATCGGCCTGATAGCCGGGGATAATAAAGTTGATATGGAAACACGTTCTTCCGTCTTGATCTCCTTCATACTGCGGATCTCAGCATCAATTGTTTTCGGGTCTCTCGTCAGAAGCAAAATATGGCGTGCTTCATCCTCACTTCTTTTTTGCAGTATCCACCGCGGGCTCTCAGGCATAAAAAACATGCCGGCCATGAGAATGAAGGAGGGAATTACCGCTAATAGAAGCATCAGATCCCACCTGCCCGAAGATGAAAAAACAAAGTTTACAATATACGCCATGAGAATCCCGAAAGAATTCATCAATGTATTCAATGAAGCGATTCTGCCTCTGATCGCGGCAGGCGCCATTTCTGACAGATACAAAGGAACAATTGCCGAAGCTCCTCCAACCGCGACACCCAGTTCTATTCTGAATAGCAATAATATTCCGATATTATGAGCAAAGCCTGTTCCAATGGCTCCAATTGTAAAAAGCACACCGAGCCAGATGATTGTTTTTTTCCTGCCATAGCGGTCGGAAAATCTTCCGCAAAAGGCTGCTCCGGCTAAAGCGCCAATCAGTACTCCGCTGACAACCAATCCTTCTAACAATGGAGTCAGCTCCATGTCTTCTCTAATAAACAGCAGCGCGCCGGATATTACACCCGTATCGTACCCAAACAGCAAACCTCCTAATGCCCCGAAAAAGTAAATAAGACTGATATAGGCCTTTTTGGATGTCATCAAGAAACCTCCGACTGATTGTATTTAACGTTTAAGCAAGGGAGATCCCTTCGTTAAGAGAAAGATCCCCCCCAAATACCAAAAGGGTCATAACAGTGATGCCGTTGAATCCCGCACCATTAATGAAGGAGACAGCATCACACGCTGAATTACTTTCTTTTGTTTCGAATCGGCCATGCCGTCTATCAGCAGTTCAATTGCCTTTTCACCCATTTCTTCAGTCGGCTGTGCGATCGTCGTTAATTGGGGATCACTGATCTTTGCAAGGAAGCTGTTGTCAAACCCAACCACAGAAAGAGATGAAGGAATAGAAATATGAAGCTGCCTTGCAGCCTGCAAAACGCCTAAAGCAAGCAGTTCAGTCGTCACAAAGACAGCCGTCGGCCTATGTTTCTGATTAAGCAGCTTTAAACTGATGTCTTTGCTGGCTGACAAATCATACGGACAGTCCAGAATGGCTGATTCATCAGTTTGGATTCCTGAAACCTGCAGTCCTTCTTTAAAGCCGATGACACGGTTTTTGATTGATGTATTGTTAATCTTTTCTGCTATGACAGCTATATTTGTATGCCCTAGTTGGGCTAAATGGACGGCTGCCTCATATCCCCCTTTAAAATCATCCGCCACTACAGTGTTTACAGGCAAATGCGGTATATCTCTCGACAGCATGACAACCGGCATGTCGCTTTCAATCAGTTCCCGTATCGCCTGACTGTTTTTGAGACCCGTCGCCACAATAATGCCATCTACATGCTTTTGCTTCAGCATGGTGATATATTCTTCTTCTCTCAACGAATTGTTGTCCGTACTGCATATGATGACACTGAAGCCCTTTTTACGGCCGCTGTCCTCCACAGCTCTGGCCAGTTCAGCCATAAATGGATTGGCGATGTCAGGAATGAGCAGCCCGATGGTCTTCATCATTTTTCTCGCTGAAGTTACAACACTTGGCTGATATTGGAGCTCCTCAATCACTTTCCAAATTCTATTTTTCGTTTTTTCACTTATATTTCCGGTGTTATTAAGAACCTTTGAAACCGTAGAGATTGAAACGTTTGCTTCCTTAGCAACATCATAAATGGTTGTTTTCATTAAGAAGGCCACCTTTATAAAATAGATCCTCTCTAGTATAAACGAATGCTTACAAGATTTTCTTTTTAAAAAGGCGCTTCTTCTATCAAAAACTCAAACCGTTTGCGGCACTCCATTTTTTAATGTGACAGGCCGCTTCGTTTTGCAAGATTCTATACAAGCTGCGGCAATAGCAAGTGCTGCACGCGCATCTTCGCCTGTTACTAAGGCTGGTTTATGATTTCGAACAGCATCAACAAACGCTTGTAATTCATCAACATAAGCATCAAATAATAAATCCTGGTCGTAGCGAATCGTGTTGTAGCTGACTCCGTCTTTGTTATACCTTGTCATGTTTGTATGGCGGATATCTCCGATGGTCAGCATGCCTTCAGACCCAAACACCTCTCCGCGGACATCATATCCATAAACGGCTTGGAAGTTTGCTTCCGCCGTTGCAATCGCTCCGTTATCAAATTTGATCGTGACAACTGCAGTATCCAAAAATCCTTTGTCTTTAAAATCAGGTCTGACAAGTGCATCAGCCGCGGCATAGACTTCAATCGGCTTTGCATTTGGATTGAGGTAGAGTAACGTATCAAAGTCATGAATCAGCGTCTCTAAGAAGATCGTCCATTGAGGAATTGGTGTCGGATCGCCGAGTGCCGGGTCTCTTGTGATGGAACGCATTAACTGGGGCGTGCCGATTTTTCCTGCACAGATTTCCTCATACGCATTGCGAAAGCCTTTAGCAAAACGTCTGTTAAAACCGATCTGAAGCGGAACAGACTCTTCATTTACTACCCTTATGACTTCATCCGCTTCTTCCAGCGTGACAGCCATCGGTTTCTCACAGAATACAGCTTTCCCCTTCTTCGCCGCTGCAATAATGTTAGCGGCATGCGTCCTTGCCGGCGAAGCAATGATGACCGCATCAATATCAGGATGTTCCAGCATGTCTAACGGATCTGTAAACGCTTTAATATTTGAGCCGATTGCTTTTGCAAATGCTTCTGCATTCCCCGGAACCGGATCTGCAACTGCATACAAATCTGCTCCTTTCACACGGAACGCAATACTTTCACCATGAAAAGCTCCCATCCGTCCCGCTCCTAATAGCCCAACCTGTACATTTCCCATGAGCACCACTCCCAATCTATGAAGTTAGGGAAAGACTTTCCCTTGTATATCATTATTAAATAAAAAAATCCTTAAAATCATTTATAATATTAATTTTAATGAAGGAAAGTCTTTCCTAATTGTTTTCAATTGTAACCCCTTACAATTTTCAGGTCAATCTTTTTTTTCTGTGTTTTAAAGCAGGCCTCTCCTTCAGCCGTCGCAAGCTTGCCATGACTAAGGGGTTCAAGGGCAAAAAAATATCAAGGGTATGCGGCCCTTGATCGTTCAAATGAAAATTTCACATATAGAAGGGAGGTCATGTAATAGGTGGTTTTCAAAAGGCCGCTTACATAGTGAAAAGAAAAAGACGCGTGCGTGTGATCACCAACTGGGAGCTTACCAAAACTTTAAACATCTACTTTGGCATCCTGTGTTTGGGAAACCGCTTAAGTAAGCAGCTTTTATTAGCGCAGCTGTTTCCGCATACGTATATTGGTCATGGCATACCCCATCTTCTGATAAAGATGGATCGCTGTTTCGTTATGCGCAAATACATGAAGAGCAAGCCTTTCCGCGCCAAGCTCTCTTGCTTTTTTCATCCAGCGTTTGAAGTGCCAATTGAGCCAGCCCTTTTCCGCGAAAGGCTTCATACAATCCAAAGGAATAGATAAACGCTTCCTTTTGCGGATGGAGCGGATCGGCGTACAGCCAGAGCCAGCCCATCCTTTCCCCTTGTTCATTGGTGATGTTCCAAAAGAAATGATTGCTGCTGTCTCGTCCATTCGGAATCATATTTTCATATGCCTGCTCCGATTTCTCAAGCGACTCTTTTTCTGTCCAAGTTCCCGACGTTATGTTTTGTTTCGCATAATTTTGCACGGACATCCTGCGAAATGCTTCGAATTCTTCCACAGTCATGTCTTCCAAGGTTAACGTCATCCTGTTTCCTCCTTATGAAAAAAGTCCAGCCAATGCCGGACAATCACTGCGTACAAATAAAAAATAAGCTGAGTTAAGCCTCTGACTCTCTATCATTCGATAAGAGAAATAGATTTCCTGCAAACCAGAATATAACACTGTGGAAATATAAGAGAAAAGCTTACGTAAACTCTGCTTTATTCATCTTCATATAACCGGTAAACCCTTTTCAGCTTTTCTTCAAGCTGTTCAAAATGAACAAAACGGGCTTCTCTCAGAAACTCAGTCCCATCAATGAACAAAAGAAGCACAGGGACAGTGAAGACTGAAAACCTGCCGGCTACCTCCTCTACATTATCAGCATTAATATGCCCCAATGAGATGGCTGGAAACTGATCCAGTACTATTCTGAGCTGCGGCAGAACAGCGTGACATACGGTACAGTCTGGTCTTGAAATGTAGATAAAACTGAATTGATGCTGGTTGATAAAATGCTCTATGGCATCTAATGAATGTAATTCTGTCAGCTCTTTCATCAATTTACTCCTTCACATTGGCCTGTCTTTTATGGCCAAGCTCATTAATACGTATCATTCACTATACACATTTATGTTTATACTATCCGCTTTTTTGCTTTGCAAAGCGCCTGCAAGTTTGCTAAAAAACAAAAGAACAGTTACTGTCTGCCAGTAACTGTTCTTAGATATTATTATTAATAATGCAAAGCATAAGCGCCTGAACCAATGAGTGCAACCCCGATAGAGACTGCAATCAGCACCGCGTTATATTCAAAACCGCCGGCTCCATTCGCAAATCCCTTCGCTCCATGGACTTTTACGGTAGCACCTAACATAATGATCGTTATGATAGCAGCCCCCAGCGGGAGGAATACACCTAAAATAAATAAAATTCCGCTTGCGAATTCCCCAAGACCTGATAAAGCGGCCGCGACGTTGCCTGGTTTCACCCCAATTGACTCGAACCATTGGCCAGTACCTTTAATGCCGTATCCGCCAAACCAGCCGAATAATTTTTGTGATCCATAAAACAAGAACACCACACCAATCATCACACGAATAAGCAACAGTCCTGTATCTTCCATTTGTATCTCTCCTCATCTTTGTTTTCATCTCTTTGCTGACAGTACCGTCCAGCATTCATCAATTGAATATATGTTTCTTTATTTTTTATGTGTCAAATCAATCTAACTCTCTCACTTCAAACGGCAGCAGCCCCTGTTCAATTTGTTTCCGATGCGGTTCATATTGAACAGGCAGCATTAATTTTTCGCCCATTGTTTCTGGTGATTCATCATGCGCAAACCCCGGCGGATCCGTTGCGATTTCAAACAGGATCTCCCCATGTTCTCTGAAGTAAATTGCATTAAAATAATTTCTATCCCGAACAGGAGTCACACCATATCCTTGGGAAGCAATATGTCTTTGCCAAGCTAATTGATCTTGGTCATCACTAGCCCGCCAAGCAATGTGGTGCACAGTGCCGACTCCCATTTGCCCGCGGCCAATAGGCGTTACTTTAAGGTCAATCACATTTCCGATATCACCGGCAGAACGATAACGAACAAAGTCTCCTTCTTTGCCGACTCGTTCCAGCCCCATAATAGTTTCTAGCAGTTCACCTGTTTTTTCAGGCTGTGCTGATAACAGCGTTGCACCTCCAAAACCTTTAATCGCAACGTCAGGTGTTATATCTCCGAAGGTCCAAGTATTGGCTTCTCCTTCTTCTCTTTCCACGATTTCTACATGCAGGCCATGCGGATCATCAAATTCTACGTATTGTTCACCAAAACGCTCGATTTTTGTGTACGGAACGTTGAACGTTTCAAGTCTCTTTTCCCAAAATGCCATAGCCCCCTTCGGCACGGCATAAGAAGTCACGCCTACTTGACCGTCACCAATGATGCCTTGGCGGGCACCCGCCCACGGAAAGAAGGTGATGATTGTTCCTGGCTTCCCGCCTTCATTCCCAAAATAAAGATGATACGTGCCTGGATCATCGAAATTGACCGTTTGCTTGACCAAACGAAGCCCAAGCACTCCTGCGTAGAAATCAACGTTTTCTTGAGGGTGACCGACAATTGCTGTAATATGATGTATCCCCATCGTTTTTTTAAGCATTTTTATCCGCTCCTTTTTGCGTTTTTTACATATATTCAACAAACTCATTCACAGGCTTCCGGTAGCCGCGCGGCCTTCTGCTCTCTGTTTTTTCTTTCCCGATTGTAATCATCATGACAATCTCAAATTGGTCATCTATATTCAAAATCTGTTTCACGGCCTCCGCATCAAATCCAATCATAGGGCAGGTGTCCCAGCTTTTTTCCTTAGCAATCAGCATAAACATCATCGCAGAAAGTGACGCATTCCTTATCGCCTCATCTCTCTTAAATGATTCTCCCCTGTCTTCATAAAACGAAACGGTGTCTTGAACCATGTGATCATACTCTTGCTTATTTAAGATCCCCAACATCTTTAACCCTTCATAGATGTCAGCCGCTTGCTGATATGCCTGCTTATCCCCTAATACCAGGAGAACGGCAGATGAGCTCAATACTTTATATTGTCCGTTTGCAGCCTGCTTCAGTTTTTCTTTTACATCTGGGTCAAGTACCGCCACATATTTTGTGTGCTGCAAATTAAAAGCTGATGGAGCTAATGCAACCCATTCGAACATCTCATTGAGGTCTTCTTTTGTGATTGGATGATCTGGAAGGAAGTTGCTTGCAGATCTTCTTTCATTGACTAACTGTAAAAATTCAGCCATTATGACACACCTCTTTATCTCGAATTCGAGATATTATTTCAAAAAATCCATTGCAAATAATTAGATGACTCTTCATTATTTAGCGATACTCAGTTTATGATTTTCATGTTTTCATTTATAATCCTAACTGTATATCTCGAATTAAAATATCTTGAATATGAGATAATAATAAAACACGAATGTTTTAAAGTCAATATTTTTTTAAAAACATGGAAAAATTTTCACTAAACGGGATTTTGTTTAGCTGTCTGATCTTTAGCCTGGCTCCAACTTTTTTTCTGTCACCTTATTTAGTAGTAAACAGGAAACAACGTTGCTATAGACCCAAACGAAATGCAATTGGTATGATAAGCAAAGTGATTACACAAGGATACGGAGAGCGATAAAAGGCGCTCCTATTTTTTTGTGCAGTTTTTCAGGAGGAAAAAATGGCAAGTGAAAGAGAACAAATAAGCAAAAAAGTTGCTTTGATAGCATTAATAGCCAATCTGATCTTAATGGCCGGAAAGGTCTTTTTTGGGCTGATAGGCAATAGTGAAGCGGTTTTTGCAGACGGAATACATTCCGCAGCGGATGTCGTTGCGTCGATTGCTGTCCTGGCAGTGATCGGTATTTCCAATAAACCGCCTGATCAAGACCATCCTTTTGGGCATGGCAAAGCGGAAGTCATCAGCGAGGCGATTGTAGGGATTATCTTAGTGATCGTATCCGTTTACATTTTAATAGAAGCGATTTTGTCCTTTGTTGAAGGGCCGGGCGTTCCGCAATACAGCGCATTGTTTGCAGCTCTGATTTCATACGCGGCTAAGGAGATCTTATACCGATATTCCATTAAGCAGGGGGAAAAATGGAACAGCAAAGCGATTATAGCAATTGCATACGATCACAAAGGCGATATCGTGGCCTCTCTTGCCGCTTTTATCGGCGTCCTATTGGCGATTATCGGAAGCATCCGCGGATGGTCTTATCTGCTGTACGCCGATGCAATTGCCAGCGCAATTGTGGCTTACCTTATTTTTAAGATTTCAATGGAATTAATCAGGCCGTCTGTTGATGTGCTCATGGAGAAAAGTGTCGATCCCGAGCTGATAGAGGAATATAAAGCTATTATTTTGCATTGTCCTCAAGTCAAACGGCTCGATAAAATCCGTGCACGGGAACATGGCCACTATAAATTGCTTGATGTCCGATTATCATTGGATCATGATTTGACGATTAAGCAGGGACACGATATTGCGCGCGACATCCGAAATGAAATCAAAAGACAGTTTTCAGATGTTGAAGAAGTGCTTATCCATGTGAATCCTTATTTTGAAGAATAGAAAAGCTCCTTTCAAATGAAGTGACCCCTGTCAAGTAGACAGTGTTAAAAAGACACTAAGCAGCCTGAGTCCTGTATTGATATGGGCTCAGGTTGTTTAACTTCTTTTGGAACCGTTGATGGTTGTAAAAATGAATATATTTACATACGGCTTCTTGAACTGCTTCAGCTGTTTTGAATGAATATAAATACATACATTCCGTTTTAAAATGGCTAAAGAAACTTTCCATGCAAGCATTATCCCAACAGTTTCCTTTTCTCGACATACTGGCTTTCATCTGATATTTTTTGAGTAGCTTGTGGTAGAGGCGGGATGTATATTGGAAACCCTGGTCACTATGCAGGAGTACTCCTTTTACATTTCGTTTTTTCTTTGCTTTTTTAAGAGTGTCTATTACAAGTTTCAGGTTATTCCTTCGACTGATCTGGTAAGCGACGATTTCATTATTATACAAGTCTTTCATCACAGACATGTACAGTTTCTGGCCGTTGAACATTAAATATGTAATATCCGTTACCCATTTTTCATTAGGTTTAGAAGCTGTAAAATCTCTGTTTAGATGGTTGTCAGAAGTCACGTGCGTTTCTTTCTTTCCGTAATAGGGTTTCTTCTTTCGGATGACTGCCCGGATCCCCAATTCGTTCATCAGGCGTTGAATACGCTTGTGGTTGATATGTAGTCCATACATTTTTTCCAACCATACCTGTATTCTCCGATATCCATAAATTCCTCTAAGTTTTTGATGACACTCCATGATTTTTTTCTTTACACTCTCATCCTCTATCTGTTTTTCAGAAGGCGATTTTTGTTTTCTCAGCCATTTATAATAACCACTTTTTGAGACACCGGCTACCTGACATAACAATTGGAGAGAATAAGTCCCTGCGGACATTTCTTTGACCACTTCAAACTTCCTTCTAGTTGGTACAATTCCTCCTTTCACATGTTTAAGAACTTTTTTAGCATTTCATTTTTAGCTTCCAGCCGTTTTATTTTAGATTCAGGATCTTCAGGGCGAATTCTTGGCCTGCCCATACCAGTGCCTTTTGCCTTTCCTCGTTTCTCCTCAAGCCCTGTCATCCCCTCTGTCTGAAAGTGGTTAACCCATCTCCTTACTTGGTTTTTATCAATGTTCATTTCTCTGGCGATTGTGTGATAACCCATCCCATCATTTAGGTGAAGATCAACAACTTTTTTCTTAAAGTGGATATCATAAGTTTTACGTGTTTTCCCCATAAAAAAACCCCTCCATTGTAGACAGATTAGTATGCTTTCTTTTTTCTGTCTACTATGAGGGGATCATATCAAAAAAAAGGGGCTTTTTTTCTGCATTATTCCGCCTTCTACCCTCAGCCTCTAACCCCGATTACCTTTAGGGCTCCTTCATCATATATAATGTGGATGTATGGAAAGAATAAAGCAAACAAATGTACAGAAAGGTTGTTAGAATGAAGGAATTTTTTTCGATTGGAGAAGTTTCAAAGTTATTCAATGTAAAAATTTCTGCGCTTAGGTATTATGATGAAATCGGTCTGTTGAAACCGGAATATAAAGACAAGCAAACGAACTATAGATATTATTCTACCCAACAATTTGAGCGGTTGGATACGATCAAGTATTTAAGGGCTTTAGGCCTGCCAATCAATAAACTTCTTGATTTTTATAATTCTCAAAATACAAACACCTGATTCATTTACTGAAAAGCCAGCAAGCTGAAATTGACCGTAAAAAGAAAGAATTGGAACGCATTGAAAGAAAGATCTCCCGCCGGATCACACAAATAGAAGATGCCGTTCACACGCCGCTAAATCACATTTCAAAAATCAAACTTCCCGCACTACGTGTGGCTTATTTACAGCATGAATATATTCTCGGCCATGATATCGAACATTCCTTAGCAGCTTTGAGAACCCGCCTGAATGTGAATGAAGACATCTTTATAGGCAAGATCGGTTTATCCATTTCAGCAGCAAATGTAAAAGCAAATCAGTTCGACAAATATTCCAGTATCTTCATGATTCTTGAAGATGAAAATGAAGAGACTTCATCCGAAATCATTTTTCCTTCAAGAGAATATCTGCAAATCAGGTTTAAAGGGTCACATCCAGAAGCCGAACCATATTACAAAAAGGTACTGGCATATATGAAAGACCATCATCATGAGATAGCCGGGGACTCAATCGAAATCACACTCATTGATTATGGGATTACGAATCATCTGGATAATTATGTGACTGAAATCCTGCTGCCCATCAAATAAATCCGAAGAATATGCTGTCAATCTCCCTTGACTCTCTACTAACTAGAGGGTTTATTTTGTATGCAGGAATCATTATTGGAGGAGAAAACTTATGTTTGGAACCATTTTTAACACAGTTATGATCATTGCAGGAAGCATCATCGGAGGGGTATTCAAAAAAGGCATTAAAAATGAATACCAGGATATCCTGATGCAAGCAATGGGATTCGCTGCAGTCGCGCTGGGGATCAATGCCATCACACAGCATTTGCCTGATAGTAAATACCCCATTCTTTTCATTGTGAGCTTGGCCATTGGCGGTTTGCTTGGCCAAATCATCAATCTGGAATTGCGATTCAACAAGCTCGTGAACAAATTCTCTAAAAGCAACTTAGCGGAAGGTTTATCAACCGCGATCTTATTATTTTGCATAGGTTCGCTTTCAATATTGGGCCCTGTTGAAGCCGCGCTGAATGAAAATTATACATACCTCCTGACAAACGGTATGTTAGATGGGATTACCTCCATTGTGCTCGCTTCGACTTTTGGTTTTGGAATTGCAGCGGCTGCGATTGTATTATTTGCCTGGCAGGGCTCCATCTATTTATTTGCTTCAGTAATGGAGAGCGCCATCAATACAGACCTTATCAACGAAATCACAATTGTGGGAGGCATACTCATCCTCAGCTCAGGGTTAAGCATTCTTGGAATCAAGAAGTTCAAAACACTGAATCTGCTGCCTTCCCTCTTGATCCCGCCTGTTGTGATTTTTGTGATTCAGGCATTTGGATTGCATTTTTAATAACGGGCGCTTGAAGTTAAAAAAAGCAGATCATAAAAGATCTGCTTTTTCTATTACATGATTTGTTTCTTTTGTTCATGATCTATTTCTGGCTGTATTTCTTTCGTGAGTTGGTGCCCTTCTATGTCCACATTCGGAATGATCTTGTCTAGCCATTTTGGCAAATACCAGGCTGCATTCCCCATCAGCTTCATGACACTTGGAATGAGTGTCATTCGTACAATAAATGCATCAAAGAGCACACCAAAGGAAAGAGCCAATCCGTTGGCTTTGATAGACGCTTCACCAGCAAAGATAAATCCTGCAAAAACGAATATCATGATCAGGCCGGCTGCGGTGACAACAGGACCGCTGTGTTTTAATCCAGCTTGAATCGCTTGTACTGGATTCTTTGTTTTCACATATTCTTCACGCATTCTGCTTACAAGGAATACTTGATAATCCATGGCTAATCCAAACAGTATCCCAATAGATAAAATCGGCAAGAACGCGAGTATCGGCCCTTTTTCAGGTATTTTCAAAAAGTCGATGAGATTACCGTCTTGTAAAACAAATACACAGGTTCCAAGTGTGGCTGTCATCGTCAATATGAATCCTGCAACCGCAACAAGCGGCACAAGCAGCGAACGGAAAACGATGGTCAGCAAGACAAACGCAAAACCAACAATGAGTACAGCAAACACCGGTATCGCGTCATTAAGGCGGTCTGAAATATCAATATTCACTGCAGTCGATCCAGTAACGAGCAAATCTACCCCGTTTTTATCTGATAAACTGCGTACATCCTTTACCAAATCCTTCGTTACCACATCATTTGGACCTGTTTCAGGAACGACCGTAATGATGGCAAAGGTCCCTTCTTTATTCGGCCTTGCAGGAGTGACACTTGATACATGGTCTAGCTCCTTTATTTCTTTCACTGCATCTGCGAAGGCTTCCGCCTTATTTTCTGTCACACTTGTGGCATCCGCAACGATTGTTAATTGACCGTTAAATCCTTCTCCAAAACCGTCGGCAAGCAAGTCATAAGCCCGGCGATCTGGATGATCCTTCGCTTTCATCCCTGCATCGGGCAAGCCCAGCTCCAAATGCATAGATGGGATACTAATAACGAGCAATATAAGAATGCTGCATACACTTAGCATGATAGGATGTTTTGTGACAAAGCGTCCCCAGACATTTGTTTCAGCGTTTTGTTTTTCTTTTTTCTTGTTTGATTTCGGAACCATCCTTTTTCCTGCTATTGATAAGACGGCAGGCACTAACGTTACGGAAGCCAAAACAGCCATCAGTACACTAAGCCCTGCTGTCAGCCCCATTGCAGACATAAAAGGAATGTTAACGACAGTCAGTCCGCAAAGTGCAACGATAACAGTAAGTCCGGCAAAAACAACTGCACTCCCAGCCGTTCCTGTAGCTCTCGCAATTGATTCATTTTTTTGTGCGCCTTCGCCTAAAAACTGGCGGTGCTTTGTAAAAATAAATAAAGCATAATCTATACCAACAGCAAGGCCAATCATTCCAGCTAATGATAGACTGACGGAAGCAATATCGAATACTTGTGTCCCAATCAACACCAGTCCAATACTTACACCTAAACCAATTAGCGCAGTTAAAATCGGCAAACCTGCTATTAACAAGGAGCCGAATGTAATGGCTAAAACGACAAAGGCCAAGATAATGCCGACAATTTCAGACACTCCGCCTATCTCCATCTCGGCTCCTGGTATATCTCCGCTTAGCTCAGTTTGTAATCCAGCGTCATCAGCCATTTTCAAACTGTCTTTTAAGTGTTTGATAGAGTAATCTTTTATATCATCTGCTGAAGATTTAAACTTGATATCAGCATAGGCAACTGTGCTATCTTTCGCGATTGTTCCTGTAACAAAAGGACTTGCAATCGAGTCAACGGAATCATCTTTATTGATTTCCTTGAGTGTATTTTCGATTGCTTTTTTGGCTGACTCTGCAGTAAGTTTCTCTCCATCTTCAGCTCCGAAAATCACCCGTATGCTCCCTTTATCAGGGCCGTGAGGAAATTCTTTTTGAATGACATCCATCGCTTTTTCCGAAGGTGTGTCAGGTATGGACATATCCTCAGAAAAACTTGGTTTTAACGTAATTGCAAGGCCTATCGAAGCAACTAACACAACGATCCACGCACCTATTACTTTTATGCGATGGCGAGCAACCCATCCTCCTAATTTATATAACATTTTTGACATGATAATCTCCTTTCAACACATTGCTTGATCATATTCTTTCTCATTGTAGTGGACAATGAAATAAAAAAAACGTACATTCGGGCATGTACGTTTGGGCAAATTTCAAATTTGATGTTATTTGTCTAATGTCAGAATACCTCTTTGCATGGCAATCGTCACGGCTTCCGTTCTTGAGTTCGCGCCTAATTTATTGTAAATGGACGTTAACCTGGACTTTACAGTTCTCTCTGAGACACCCAAGTCAAAGGCAATCGCTTTGCTTTTGAGGCCTTTAGCAATTGCTTTCAAAACAATGACTTCCTTTTCTGTCAGCTGCGTATCACTGCTCTGCTTTTTCATCCGCTCCAGTTGGATGTCTTGCAGACGTTTTAAGATATCAGGCTGCAACAGCACGTTTCCTCTTATTGCTGCATCCATTGTGTGAAAAAGGGTTTCTGAACTCGTATCCTTTAACAGATATCCTTTCGCCCCTAATTCAATTCCCTCGATCATCAAGTGATCTTCATTATATGTAGTCAAAATAATGATGGGGATGTCGTGTTTTTCTTTGATTTGTTTAATGGCCTCTAACCCGCTCATCTCCGGCATATACAAATCCATAAGAATGATATCCGGTTTTAATTCATCTGCAAGACGGACTGCTGCTTTGCCATTTTCCGCCTCTCCTATAATGGTGTATTGATCATTCGTTTCAATTAAAAGCTTCAGACCTTCCCTTACGACAAGATGGTCATCAGCGATTAAAACTTTATTCATCTTGCATCTCTCCCTGAATTGGCACTGTGATCTCAATTTGTGTTCCTTTCGATTTTGTGCTCTTTATATTGAATTGGCCTTTCATTGTCCTGACGCGTTCTTGTATGCCGAGTAGCCCATAATGTCCTCTCTTTTTCTTGCCCTTTTCAACATCAAAGCCTTTGCCATTGTCTCTAACCGTTAAATGGAGCCTCCCGTTATCATCCCAAATGGATACCGAGATCGTATCTGCTTCAGCATGCTTTGCTGCATTCGTTATGCACTCCCCAATGATGTAGTAACAGTTTTCAGCTGTACGAACGTCTAACACCTGATGTAACTTGTAGTCTAAAACTCCACCCATGCCTGTCGACTCTTGAAAATGATCCATTAGTGAAGTTATTCTTTCTTTTAAAAAAACGATTTCTTCCGATTTGCTGCGCAGATCGTCAATGGCTGAACGCGCGTCCGCTAATGTCCCTCTCACTCTTTTCATTGATTGTTGAATGATTTCTTTTGCTCTCTCTGTGTTGCCTTTGGCGAGATGAACATGAGTAGCGTCCAGCTGCATATTTAAACTAACCAGCCCTTGAGCAAGCGTATCATGTAAGTCCCGGGCCATACGCTGTCTTTCATTTTGCAGCGTCAGCTGTTCTACCTGCTGATGAGCCAGCTCAAGCCTTTCAAGAGTCAGCTGCGCTTTTATTTTTTCATCGACTTGGGCGAAAAGTGTAGCGGCATATGTGATAATCACGGTCATAATAGGTACCGCTATGACAAGAAAATGCAAATATTCACCTTTGTGAATATGATATAGTACATTGATTGACAGCAGAAGCAATAAATAAAGGATGAGGAACGTCTTTCTTCTGTCCGCCATTCCTATAATCTGTCCGATCAAAAATGCATAAAGGCCAATGACGATCAGCACCAAGAAGTCAATCATTAGATTAGCAAGCGTAAAAGTGATCAAGCCTTGTATTACGAAGTACAGAATCACCCTTTTCTTAACCCAGCGATATGAGTGCCAATGCAACATAGCAAAGATGGCGGCCAATACCGCAAACACATGAAGCAATAAAATGGACCAGCTCCCATACAGAAATTGCAGCACGATAGAGGCTACATAAATCATGAGGATAAAAGCCAGGCCAGGCACTCTGAGCGCAAGCATATTTAATGCCCGTCTATCATGTAAGTAGTATTTTTCTTTGAAAGGATTCCTCAAACCTCATTCACTCCTTTAACAGTTTAACCGAACAGAGACTAATGAAAACCGATACCATTTCAATAACGTGCAACAACCATTTATCCAATGATTTTATAGGAAAAGAATGAACTCAACAATACGAAGTGCACTGAACCATTAGGTGTTCCCGGCGTATGTTCATTGCCCAAACGTACATAAGCGTTCTGCCTTTATGTACGTTTTATCTTTTCAAATGTACATTTACAATAATAAAGAACTCACTATTCATTGAAGGAATGATCATTATTGAAATCACTTGATCTCACCATTTTATCATTAAAAAGAAAAGGCATCCGAACTGAGAAAGTGTTAAAAAATCAGTGCCTTGATCGATTAAGCAATGTAAACGAAAAAACAGACAAGCATAGAAACAAAAATGCTCAATCAAAGAGAACGTGTAAAGAAAAAGAGGAATGAATATGTATTGGTTTTTAGGTGCTTTTTTATATTTTCTCATCGGTACTTGTATATTCATTGGAGTCATTAGAGACAGTCACTCAGGTTCATGGATACTCCTTGCATTAGCAGCTCCACTCATCATTGTTGGCTATCCTTACTTTTATTCAAAGCAGCTTCTTGCCAAAAGATAGTGAAATAGACGCCATACGAACTGTACATTGGTAAAATGATCAATGTCGGGATACAATTTATGTATCTTAAGGAAAGGAGTCTTGCCTTATGAGTCAAAGAGTATCCTACTATGATGTTGCACCTGAAGGTATGAAGATGATGATGGATATGGAGAAATACACGAAACAATCTTCAATTAACCGAACGACGAGAGAGCTAATTAAAATCAGAGTTTCTCAAATAAACGGCTGTGCTTTCTGCTTAGATATGCATACTTCTGATGCCCGCAAAATGGGCGAAACTGAACAGCGAATTTACTGTTTACATGCTTGGAATGAATGTGATTTTTATTCACCTGAAGAGAAAGCAGCGCTCGAACTATCTGAACACATCACGCTCATTCCATCTAAAAGGGTTCCTGATGAGCTCTATCATCGAGTGCGGGAACATTATGATGAAAAACAATATGTTGACCTAGTTCTCATCATCAATCAAATAAACAGTTGGAATCGCATCTCTATTGCAATGGGGAATCAAGCAACTTCAAAATAGGCAAAAGGAGTAAAAATTCCAACGAATTTTACTCCTTCTTTCTCATTCCCTAAATACTCAGTTTCAAGTACTTCTCAAATGCAATTTTTCCGCTTTGTGTAATCCTAACCGCTCTCGTTTTCGGCATACGAACGATCCATTCTTCTTCTAACATGCGCACCAATAGGGCGTTTCCTAACGCTCCTGCAAGATGATGCTGCCGCTCACTCCAATCTAGACAGCAGCGGGCAAATGCTCTCCTCTTATTTCGCTGCTGCTCTTCGTGGATGCCTAAATTCGAAAAGAACAAAGATCCCTCTGACGTCACCTCAAAGTTTACATCAATTTTTTTTAACATCCCTTGCTCAACGAGTGAATTTGTAATTTGTACGCCCACATAACCCGCCAAATGATCATAACAGGTGCGGGCGAAATGCATGTCCCTTTTCTCTTTTGAATCCTTTAAAGATGTGACTTTGGCTTCAGGCGCAATATGAAGCAATTGTTCGATCATGTTTGCAGCATCTGAGTTAGACAACCTGTAATACCGATGCCTTCCATGCTTCTCTACGCTAATCAGCTTTGCTTCAAGCAATTTATTCAGGTGAAAACTTGCGGTTTGAGGTTTAATATTAGCGAGATATGCAAGCTCTCCCGCAGGGTGTATCCTTCCATCCATTAGGCTGAGAAGAATGGAAGAACGCGAGGGATCAGATAGCAGCGAAGAGATTTTGGCAATATTAGGATTCATGTTTTTCCTCCTTACATTCATATTTCGATGATAGTTGAAATGTTAAACCTTTACAATATGAATGTAATGATGACAAGGAGGGATAAGCATTGAATATTGAACAAGACACTCTTCATTTTAAAGAAATCAAACCAAACATCATGTATTATGGAACCTCAACATTTCTTCTTTCCACATTGAATGAGGATGGAACCACTAATATTAGTCCTATGTCTTCTTCTTGGGCTCTTGGAAACTATATTGTCCTTGGAATAGGCCTGGGAGGAAAAGCGATTGAAAACATAAATAGACACAAAGAATGTGTCATAAACTTACCCGGCCCTGATTTATGGGAAAACGTTGAAAGAATTTCATCCTATAGCGGAAAAAAGGATATTCCGCCTTTAAAGAAACAGCTCGGGTTTACATATAAAAAAGAAAAATACGAGGCAGCAGGGTTAACAGCTTTGCAATCAAAAACAGTTTTACCTACACGCATTAAAGAATGCCCCATCCATATTGAAGCTGAGGTAAAACATATTCGGATTCCAGAATATGAATCATCTTTTGCGATTGTAGAGACACAGGCGTTACATGTTCACGCCGAGGAAAGAATCATATTAAACGAAAACCATATCAACCCCTCTAAATGGAGCCCGCTTATCTATAATTTTAGACATTATTTTGGTTTAGGCAGAGAAGTAGGGAAGACCTTTCGTTCAGAAACATGATCTTTTTAAGACCAAGCTAAGACTTGGTCTATTTATAGAGGAAATTCACCAGATCAAGCGAACATTAAGCTTGATCTCTTTTTTTAGGATTGGATAAATACTGCCTGCTGGCCAATTCTTTAATCATCAAGCCCAATTCATAAATCCCTTTTTGAAGATCTTCCAGTGATGCATAAGCATATGATAAGCGAATATAATTCCCTTTTTCCCGAGCATAAATACTGCCGAGATTAAGAAGAATCCCTTTTGATAAGGCTTTCGTATAAAGTAACTTCATTGATATTGCAGGCAATATTTTGATCCAGATAAAGAATCCTCCCTTAGGCACATTCCATGTTGCAACATTCTTTGTTCATCCTGCTGGCCGCTTTTTCGGAGAGTATTTATTTCGTTTTTCAACCCCGCTATATAAAAAATATGGCTTTATCCGATTCGTTACATTTTCATTTTGGGGCAGAACAATACCTATGCTTATGTTTCTGCCAGGCTTAGGCGGAGAGATGATGAACGCTTCCATGAACTCAACATTGTCTATTGTTTATTTAGGTTTGCTGCCAACAATCGTGCCTTACTTTGCCCTTGCATATGTCACTTCACTCATCGGCTCATCAGAAGCAACCCTTTCGCTTTATGCAACACCGGCTTTAGCCTTGCTTATTTCTTGGCTGTGGATAGGCGAAATACCCGTACTCCTCTCCCTGCTAGGCGGGGTGGTGACAGTCAGCGGAGTGTGTTTTACCTACCTTAAAGGAAATAAAACGAATCAGATTTTAATCCCCCATGTTTCTTCTAAAAGGATTAAAAAACTCTAAAGAAAAAGATACCAACATTGTTTGGTATCTCATTTTTATGCTTACAATTTCATTTATAAACCTCTTTTGAAACTGGGCAAAAGCGGCTTATGAGGGATGCTATTTTATATTTGCCAAATTAGCTGCTGCTTTATTTAGGAAATAAGCGTAACCTGTTTGCAATTGCTCAAGCATATTTCTATGAAACTCATCAACGATGAAAAACTCTGTTTGATTTAGAAAGTCTTGCGGTGATGATGGATGCCCCTTTTTTCTTAAAAAGGATAAATGTTCTTTTACACGATTCAAAACGGTTGCATCGTTTGGAGAGAGACCTTCTTGCAGGAATCGAACCATGTCTTCATTAAATGACTGCGCTTCTATGGCAGAATCGTTCATTGCTTCTACATCAATGGTTTCATTTGATAAGTCAAAATCATACTCTTTTTTCAAATGTTCATTTTGGTCTTTTAAGGCTTCTTCCCATTCTTCTTCAGTTTCAAAACCTTTAAACATTGCTTCCATGTCTAAATCGACTCCTTCTTTGGCGCTTTTGATCGAGGAATTGATTGTCTTAACCAGTCCTTTCAACCGATCGATTTTTTGTTCTAATAAATATTTTTGCTGGATCAGCATACTTTCTCTATCGGTTTCTCCATCTAATAATTGTTTAATATCTTTGAGAGGCAAATCCAGTTCTTTGTAAAAAAGGATTTGCTGCAATCGTTCGATATCCTTTTTTCCGTATAAATGATAGCCTGCTTCCGTCATTTGCTCCGGAATCAAAAGGCCTAATTTGTGATAGTAATGTAACGTCTTCACTGTGGTGTGAGCTAACTTAGCAACTTCACGAACGGTATACACTTCAATTCCCCCTTTCCATGCTCTTATACTAAGGTATCCTCGAAGGTAAGAGTCAACACAGTCATTTCACCTTTTTAGCTAAAAACAACAAGCCATTGATGTGTATTTATTGTTTATCATTTCATTTTCAAAACATTAACCGAGTTTCAGGTCGAACAATCCGCAAGGTTTTTATATTTCTCCTTCTTAATGAAAAAAAGAACCTTTTTAGGTTCTTTCATTACGATTATCCAGAAAAGTAAATAGAGTATTAAAGCCTAATTTAGCTGCCAATGTAATAGACGAATTGTTGCAAACATCACAATCCCAGCTAGGAGTCACCCCATTTTCCAGACCATATTCTATAAACTTACTTCCTGCACAATAAGCTAAGCCCATGCCTCTATATTCTTCAAGTGTATAGATATCCATTTCTGCTCGATTGTTTCCTAAAAAGATAGAAGTACACTCACTAACAACATGATCGCCGTGTACGACGGCAAATCCAAAGCCATTTCCCAAAAAATGCGTGGCAGAATTCCAATACTCCTCGTAATAAGCGCTGTTAAACGCTGTACTGTTTGAAATGATGTCTTCGTCTATTCTTTTTAACACTAGCCCCTTTGGCAGCTGAAAAGCCGTTTTCGAAGGTTTTGGCTGAAAAGAAAATGCAGCTCTTCTTATTTGATTAAAGTCGTCTCTCAGTATTGTTTTCATCACGCTATCCCATGTATCGTTAGAAGAAAACAGGGTAAATCTCTTTGTTGAATTCCTTTGTTTTTCATAATATTCAGCAATGAAATCATTAAAAACTTGATTCCCCTCTTCTCCCGCAACAAAATAAATGCCTGATTCAGTCCCTACAAAAAACATCTAGGGAATGTTTGGTTATCTACATAAATAGCTCCCGGAATGGTTTGGTCTAATATTGAATAGACAAATGTCGGAAAAAATGTTTTAAGCTGTTATATTTGGCTTTTATTAGTTCCTGCAAACAGACAACCCCTTTGTAACATCTTCCTCCTTCAAATTCTGTTAACAAAATTAATTTTCCTTTCTCTAAGCTAAATAACTTTCCTTCAAGTAGAATAAAAAAACAGGTGTCTGCACTAAGCCTACAGACACCTGTTGAACAACACATTGATGGACCACCAATTTTCTTCTGAGTCTTATTCCCCAGTTTCAGCAAACTGTTTTAAGCGGTCTCCAATTTCATCACGGACTCTTTGGAAAAACGCCCATTTTTCTTCATCTGTTCCTTGTGCTTTTGCAGGATCATCAAATCCCCAGTGCTCGCGTTTTACATGCGGAGGTGTCACTGGGCATTTGTCAGCTGCATCACCGCAGAGGGTAACAACCAAATCAGCATTGTTTAAAATGTTCGGATCAATGATATCTGAGGTTTGGTCGGAAATATCAATCCCTGCTTCCTTCATTGCTTTGACGGCATGAGGGTTTAAGCCATGAGCCTCGATTCCTGCGCTGTGCACGTTCCACTTGTCTCCAAGGTATTTTTTCCCCCATCCTTCAGCCATTTGGCTGCGGCAGGAGTTACCAGTGCATAAAAAGTAAATTGTTTTCTTTGACATGTCTATCTTCTCCTTTTAAGAACATGAATGGATGATCATCAGCCAAAGATACAGGCCGACAAGTGTAATCAATAATGTTGGGATTGTGAGAATGATTCCTGTTTTAAAGTATGTGCCCCAAGAAATCTTCACACCTTTTTGTGACAGGACATGGAGCCATAATAGTGTCGCCAAGGAACCAATCGGCGTTATTTTAGGTCCTAAATCTGAGCCGATGACATTTGCGTATATGAGCGCTTCTCTCATCATTCCATGTGTATCTGTGCCGGCAATGGCCAATGCATCAATCATGACAGTCGGCAGGTTATTCATAACGGAAGAAAGAATCGCCGCGATAAAGCCCATTCCAACCGTACCTGCAAATAATCCATGATCAGCCATGGCTTGAATCACATCTGAAAGGACATCTGTCAATCCAGCATTTCGGACACCATACACAACAACATACATGCCAATTGAGAAGAACACGATAGCCCACGGCGCTTCTTTCAGCACTTTTTTGGTATGAACGGCCGGACTCTTTTTTGCAGCCATTAAGAAAAAGATTGCAATGATCCCTGCTACCACTGAAACAGGGATCGATAAGAATTCACTTGCAAAGTATCCAACTAACAGAAGTCCTAAGATATACCATGAAAGCTTGAACATGTATTGATCTTTTATGGCTTCTACAGGTTTTTTCACCTCAGTCAGCTCATAACGTTTTGGTATGCTTTTTCTGAAGAAAAGGTACAGTACAATGATACTCGCGAATAACGAAAACAAGTTCGGGACAATCATTCTGGATGCATAATCAATAAACGTAATATGAAAATAATCTGCTGAAACGATGTTAACCAAATTGCTCACTACTAACGGAAGCGAGGTCGTATCTGCAATAAACCCGCTGGCCATAATAAAAGGAAAAACCAATTTTTCATTGAAGTTTAAAGCTCTGACCATCGCTAATACAATTGGTGTCAATATAAGAGCTGCACCATCATTTGCAAATAAAGCAGCGACTACCGCCCCTAATATTGATACATAAACGAACATGCGCACACCGTTTCCTTTTGCAGCCTTCGCCATATGAAGCGCTGCCCATTCAAAGAAACCGATGTTATCGAGGATTAATGAGATAATAATGATAGCCACAAAAGCCAATGTCGCATTCCAAACAATGCCTGTCACCGTTAATACATCTTGAAAACTGACAACTCCAGCTATTAGAGCCAAAACAGCTCCTCCGCAGGCTGACCACCCTATAGACAAGTTTCTCGGCTGCCATATTACCAAGACTAAAGTGAATAAAAAGATAAATAAAGCCAAAATGACTGAAGTCAATCTAATGCCTCCTTACTGGCAACACGCTTGAGTTTCCTTTTGTTTGATGTGAGTTAACCATTTGTCCTCCTGATCGATTTGCTGTAAAAGAAATTGCAATGTATCAAACTCAGGACATGATCTGTTTATTGAATAATAACGCCATTGCCCTCTTCTGTCCTCGTTCACAAATCCTGCGTTCTTTAATTTTCGCAAATGCTGGCTTATGGCGGGCTGGCTCATGTCGAACATATCAACCAATTGACAGACACAATATTCTTTTTCAAGAAATAATGTCATCATCATAAGCCTTGTTTGATCACTTAGTGTTTTTAAACAGCGAGTCATCGCAGCAACGTCAATCGTCATATGTACTCCTCCTTCACAAATCAATATATAACCAAATCGTCATCTATACGCCAAATGATTATACGTCTCTATATGCAGCGCTCCGTTTATCTTAAGTATCAAAACGCCGAAAACGAAAACCTGAGTATCTCCCCGCGTTTCCTTAGCCACTGCCATTATATAAGCTTTTATTTATATAAACAATCCCTTATATTTGGAACATCAAATATTTATAATTCCTTCATATCAACCTCCTGATGAGACCCCTACATTATTTACCGATATCCATTGTCAAAGCTGCTCCATTTACACATTAAAATTGAAACAGCATGTAAACTGGTAGATGAGACGGAAATGTCTTCAAACATAAAAATACCAAGAGCGCAAAACCCTTGGTATTTCTATGATACGACTCATGATGACATGTCCAAAATAGATGGTGGCGAAAATTTTCTAATGATTATTCAGGTTTCTAAAATTGCTGCCCTTTACCTCAGCGACGTCATATACGGTAACAAAGGCAGATTTATCGATATCATTAATAATTTCCTTTAGTTTGGTTTCTTCTAAGCGGTTGATGACACATGTGATTTCTTTAAATTTCTCGTGGGAAAACCCCCCGTAAGCTTCTTTATATGTTGCGCTTCGGCCCAATTGATCACGTATGGTCTCTACCATTAATTCAGGTTCGGAGGTAATAATTTGAAAGGTTTTAGAACCGCTTAAACCTTCCTCAACGACATGAATGACTTTGGAGGCAATGTAGTAAGCAATGACTGAAAGCAACGCCCCTTGCAAGCCAAATACTATGGATACAAAAATAAATACAAAAAGGTTTAAGAATAAGATAAGATCGCTCGTTCCAAATGGCAGTTTTCTGGATAATAGCACAGCAAGCATATCAATTCCATCTAACGCGCCGCCATTACGCAGCGCTAACCCCATTCCGAATCCAAGGATAATCCCGCCGACTACGGTGATTAACAAGGTATCTCCTTCAATGATAGCGGGTGTGTGGTGGAAAAAGCTTGTCCCCGCGGCAAGCGATATGATTCCGATAATGGATAATAACGCAAAGTTTTTCCCAATTTGCTTATATCCTAACCACACAAACGGAATGTTGATCACAGCAATCAGAATCCCCAGCGGCAGATTGAATAGTTGTGAACCAACGATGCTAAGACCAGTCACCCCTCCATCAGAGACACTGTTTGGAATGAGCACTGTTTCCAGTCCATATGCCGCTATAATTCCTCCGATCACAACCATAATGACTTGCAGAATCATTTTCGCTTTAGATTTTTTATGTTTTTTGACTGTATTCATACCATTCCTCATTTCTCAAATATTTCGTTATATTTAACTATACCATAATAGATATTTTCAGCTAAAAACATCGGTTTTTTCAAATAAAGTAATTAACAGTAAGATAACCCTCTTTGACTTATAACATTCAGTGTGCCATGCAGCCTGTTGAGCAATCGCCCTTTCAGTTCAGATTGTGGATCACGTCACAAATATCATGTGGTTCAAGCTCTGACAGATTAAGCTTCAGCCCTGGCCAATAACAAGCAAGATCCTTGGTTTCATGTTCGCAGCCGAGAGAACGTAAGCCGCCTCAGATTTACCCGCCAGGCCCCTCAAACTTCAACACCGAAATTCCTGATTTATTCTGTTATTATACTTAAAAAAGGAGGTTTGATTACAATGAATAGCCTATGCCGCAGTAAACAAGCCCCATTTGAATACACCTTATCTCTGATAGGAGGAAAATGGAAAATGAGAATTCTCTATGAGTTAGGGTGTGAAAAAACGATGAGATACGGCGAGCTGAAACGGGCTATGCCCTTCATCACCCATAAAATGTTAAGCGCACAGCTTAAGGAATTGCAAACCGACGGTCTTATTCATCGGTCTGAGGTTTCTCAAACCCCACTGAAAGTGGAGTATTCGTTGTCTGCCAGAGGGCTGTCTTTGTATCCCCTTATAGATGAAATGTGTAAGTGGGGAATGGCACAAGGAATGTCTCATAAGTAAAAGCCACTTACAAAAAAGTGCGTACTTGTTTCCCAAAGAGAGGAATTTTATACTGAATGAAAATAGTCGTTAGGAGAAAAAAATGACAAAACAAGTCTATATCATTCATGGCTACAGAGCATCCTCAACAAACCATTGGTTCCCTTGGCTGAAAAAACGTCTGCTCGCAGATGGGGTCAAAGCAGACATTTTAAATATGCCTCATCCGCACCAGCCAAGACTTGAGGATTGGCTGGATACACTCTCTTTTTATCTACACACTTTAGATGAAAATACGTATTTGGTTGCGCACAGCTTAGGATGCCCCGCCATCTTGAGATTTTTGGAACATATTCAATTACGTAAACAACTTGGCGGAATCATACTGGTTTCCGGCTTTGCCAAATCACTGCCTGCTTTAAAGATGTTAGATGAATTTACACAGGGATCGATTGATCATCAAAAAATCATCGAGTCCGCGAAGCACCGTGCTGTCATTGCTTCTAAGGATGACCAAATTGTGCCTTTCTCATGGAGCAAGGAACTGGCACAACAAATTGACGCTGCGTTATATGAAGTCCAGCACGGGGGTCATTTTCTAGAAGATGAGGGATTTACTTCTTTGCCTATTGTTTATGATGTGTTAACCTCTTATTTTTCAAAAGAAACTTGCTAAAATCCATCACCCATTAGCTTTTTGAATCGAGCCCGCTTTAGGAAAGCGGGCCTTATAAGTTATTGCTTCATCAATACCGATAACTCACCTTCAAAAACTTTTTCTTCTTTTTGATTATAAGTAGATAACAATACAGTGAGGATTCCCAATCCATTTCTCTTTGGCTGCTTATCAAGCACCTCAACGATGGTATGCAGTTCATCACCTGGATAAACGGGTTTTGTGAATGTCATATGATTCATTTCTGTTCCGGCAATCACATCGTCTCCATACAAACCTTCTTCAATCCAAAGCTTAAAAGAAATGGCCAGTGTTTGTATGCCAGAAGCAATAATTCCATTAAATCTGCCCTTACTCGCTTTTTCTTCATCTACATGCATATATTGAGGGTCAAATTCACTTGCAAACCGCATAATATCATCTTTTGTTAATGTTAAAGATTTCGTTTTGAATAGCTGACCGATTGTAAACTCATCTAACTTCATTCTTACACCTCTATTTTGTCATTTGTGTACTTGTTTATTGTATCACTGCGACATCAGCAAATAAAAAAATCTCACGTAAAGCTTCATCAATCGCCTGTCATCTGAAGTGTTACATCCAAAACTGATCAGGAGCTAGAGACTGAGGGCACTTATATCTTCAGTATTGTCATTCATAACTGTGGATATTTTAATAGCCATCATCCCCTAATGGCTTTCTGGCCTCTCATATCCTCCAGGCAGTTTTTAGTTTTTTGATGCCTTCTCGTATGTTGAATTCTGAAACTCCTGCAAATCCAAGTGAGACCCTTTTCGCAGGAGGATTGTTTTTATAAGAAAGTGAAACAGGGTAAATTTTCACCCCATGTTCCTTTGCCTTCTCAATCAACTCTTTTTCACTAAATGGCAAATAAACGTCAAGTAAGATACGAAGCCCAGAGTTTTCTCCGCGAATCCTGACATGCTTTCCCAGTTCTCTTTGTACAGCCTCTAATAAAGCGGCTCTTTTTTTCCGGTAAAGCTTTCTCATTCTGTTGATGTGTTTTTGCCACTCTCCGCTTTTTATAAAGTCAGCCAGCGTCAGCTGACTGTGGCAGGACACCGTTTGCTTATATAAGGACGTTATTTCATGGCCTTTTTTCAAAAGAGGCGAAGGAAGAATCATGTAGCTGATACGCAGCGAGGGAAGAAGAGACTTAGAAAAAGTGCCCATATAAATGACACGGTTTTGCTGGTCAAGCCCCTGCAAAGAAGAAACCGGCTGCCCTGTGTATCTAAATTCCCCATCATAATCATCCTCTATGATAAATGAATGACTTTCAGCCGCCCATTTGAGGAGCTCCATTCTTCTGTTAATCGTCATAATGGTTCCCAGCGTAAATTGATGGGAAGGCGTGACATATACAAGGTTCGGCTGCTGTTCTTTGATCTTCTGTATGCAGATTCCTTCATCATCAACCGGTATAGGAAGTATATTCATACGATTGGCTTCAAAAATCTTGCGTGCTCTTGGATAACCGGGATCCTCATATCCTATGGAAATATTCGGTTCAAAAACTTGGCACAAAATTTGCAGAAGAATAGGATTGCCGGCACCTATGATGACTTGTTCAGGGACACAATGGACACCGCGTGATTGATACAGGTACTCCGCAATGAGTGTTCTTAGTGCAAACTCTCCTAAAGCATCTCCCGGCCGATAAAGCTCGTCGCCATATTGGTCTAAGCTATTGACCATGCTTCTTCGCCAGGCGGAAAAAGGAAAGTAAGAAGAATCTACATTTCCATAGTGAAAATCAATCCATTGTTTATTTTCTTGAACTTTTTCTTTAAAAGGTGATGCGCTCGGCATTTTATGATAGGCAACATCAGAATCATGATAGTCAGCAAACCATCCGCTTCTTGGCTTGCTCACGATATAGCCCTCAGCCGCAAGCTGTTCATACGCACGTTCTACAGTCGTTTGACTGATGGAAAGCTGACTCGCCAGGATTCTTTTTGAAGGGAGCTTCATTCCTTTTTGAATACGCCCTTGATGCATGTTTTCTTTGAAATACCGATAAAGCTGCTGATAAAGCGGAATATCCAGGTTTCTATTCAAAAAAGGCGTGATATCCATTTGCACGTTTTTCTCCTAACTGGTATGCATTTATTTATGAAAACTGGCTGTTTATAAAAGGCCGATTTCAGTTTATAGTCATTGTAATCCTTAGATACTGGTTTTGTTAAGAACATCCAGATCATGAAAAAGAAATATATTTGGAGTGATTGCAATTGAACAAAACAACAAATGGCTGGATAAATGGTTTTATAGGCGTACTCATTTTCAGCGGCTCGCTGCCAGCGACCCGCTTGGCTGTGGCGGACTTCGACCCATTGTTCCTCACCGTGTGCCGTGCTGCAATAGCTGGTGTATTGGCTGGATGTCTCCTACTCATCTTCCGGCAGCAGCATCCTGCCAAAAGAGACATCATTTCACTGTTGGTAGTGGCGCTCGGCGTGGTGATCGGTTTCCCTTTGCTGACAGCCTTAGCGCTTCAGTATGTCACATCCGCTCATGCGATTGTCTTCATTGGGCTTCTTCCGCTTGCGACAGCGATCTTCGGCGTACTGCGCGGAGGGGAACGCCCCCGGCCGGTCTTCTGGATATTCTCAGCTGCTGGCAGCTTGCTAGTGGCAGGCTTCGCCCTGATTCAGGGGGGAGGTTCATCTCCGCTTGGCGACGCATACATGCTGGCTTCTATCGTTGTTTGCGGTCTTGGTTATGCAGAAGGGGCCAGGCTTTCTAGACGTCTCGGCTATTGGCAGGTGATCTCTTGGGCACTCGTTCTCTCGCTTCCTCTTATGCTGCCATTGTCGTTCTATTTTACGCCGGACTCATGGTCGTCTATTGGCGTTTCTGCGCTGCTCAGTCTTGCCTATGTCTCCTTATTCAGCATGCTGATCGGCTTCGTGTTTTGGTATCGGGGTCTTGCCCAAGGCGGAATTGCGTCAGTCGGACAGCTGCAGCTTCTCCAGCCTTTCTTTGGGCTCTTGCTAGCCTCAGTGATTCTGCACGAGAAAGTAGGCTGGGCACTCGTGGCAGTGAATATCGCCGTTATCATGTGCGTAGCAGGGGCTCGGCGATTTGCAAAGTAAGACAGACTATAAAAGAAGGCATGAAAAATACCAAGGGTCTGCAGCCCTTGGTATTTGATGTGGCCGAGAGGGTTTAGACCTCACATATTATTTAGCTTTGAAAGAGAAAGAGCCTCTATTTGTTAATGACAATCGATAATTTATAATTGACATGCTTGTTTAATTCCACTAAAAATTGATCTAACATTTCATGAGACGGAAATCTGCATTCAAGAAGATAACAGCCATCCCCGCTAATTTTATAATTATTGAGTACATATTCCGCTTGTGTTTTGATAAATGACAAATATGGCTGATGATGGGTGCTTTTTGTATAGATGTTAAGCAAAGCATGTATATAACACCCTAATTTCACTTGGTTCACTTTAATGGTGTATCCCTCAATTACACCGTTGTCTTCTAATTTGGCAACCCTCGAGGCGGCTGCTTGCCCTGTTAAATGAACTTTCTCGCCTAATTCCTTCATTGTAATGCGGCTATTCTTAGACAACTCTTTCAATATTTGCATGTCCGTGTGATCTAACATGAAATCAAGTCCCTTCAATATGATGAAAATAAAACCATCCTGTACATCAGCTCCTAAAAAGGTGCAGCCTTGTACATGACTATAAAATCCGTTTCTTTCACCGTGTTTCAATTACCCCGATTATACCTTAGTGACAATGGATCCAAAATACTTTCAAAAATCAAGTCAATCGACAGAAAGACTTGATTTGTTCCATGTATTTATTCAGCAGCTGTATGTAGACTATACACATATGTAAGAAAAGGAGTTTTGCACATGAACATTCAACAAATTCGTAATGCCACACTTGTTGTCGAATATGCAGGCAAAACGTTTTTAATAGACCCTATGTTAGCTGATAAAGGGGCTTACCCTCCATTCCCAAATGCGCCAAGACAGGACCAAAACAACCCTTTAGTTGAGCTGCCAACATCTGTCGACAATTTGATTCAAGACATTGATGCTGTGATTGTTACCCATCTGCACCTCGACCATTGGGATGAGGCAGCTAAAGAGCTATTGCCAAAAGGGATCAAATTGTTCTCCCAAAATGAAGAGGATGCTACAGAAATGCGAAATGCCGGTTTCAAAAATGTCGAAGTGTTAACAAAAGATACAATCTTTGAAGGCATTCAACTGATAAAAACTAAAGGCGAACACGGAAGAGGAGAAATTCTAAAACTGGCAGGTCTTGTATGCGGTGTCGTCTTCAAACACCAAAGTGAGAAAACGTTATATATCGCCGGAGATACTGTCTGGTACGATGCAGTTCGGGAAGAGATTGATACACATCAGCCAGACATCATTGTAGTGAACGGCGGAGATAATCAATTCTATGAAGGCGGTTCTCTTGTCATGGGTAAAGAAGATATCTATGAAACGTATAAGGCTGCTCCAAAAGCAAACATTATTGTGAGCCACATGGAGGCTGTCAACCATTGGGGATTATCAAGAGAAGAATTAAAGTCCTTTATTCATGAAAAAGGAATCTCCTCACGTGTCTTCGTGCCTGAAGATGGCGAATCATATTCATTTTAAATGTTTATTTCAGGATATAAGATGTCATGATGTCCGTTGAAACAATAAAGAATTAGGTTAAATGATTGAACAGACATTCTTATGTTGATGTGGCATGACATTCTCCATCAGCTTGGTGTTCCTGCCTAAAAAGCTAATGAGTGACATAAGAGATGATTTTACTTAGTGATCAAGCATTGGCTTGGTCTCTTTTTTTATTTTTCCTTAGAATGATGGTATTGATAGCATATCTAGCTTAGAACAACCAAACTTAGTTTCTGCAAAGGAAGACCGGAAACCACATAGTCTGTATAAGGTATACCATATTCCTTAAAATAACGACTGCCTTCTTCGGCAGATCCACTGATAATGAATACATTTTTTCGTCTTTAAATTTTTCTTTCAAGATTAAATAAAATGCGTTATTTTGTTCAACTAATAACATAATCGTCTTTGGATTTCGTTTTTCAAGCAGTTTTTTTGTAAATACACCTGTGCCTGGTCCATATTCGACAGTGTAATTGGCTGTCTTAAAATCAATTTCCTCCATCATTTTATCTCCTAGAAGCCTTGAACGCGGAAGGATGGCACCAACAGTTCTTGGATGACCTATATATTGAAATAAGAATAACAGCCGGTCTTTTAGAATCGATTTCCAAAATCGTTTCCTCTTCATTTTTCAAAAAGATATATCTATTACATGGTAATATTTAGATGCATACAGCTTTATATGAAGCTGCAACCGAGTGAATGGAGAGGAATGAAAAAATGAAGAAACTCAGCAAAATACTTTATTTTCATGTTGCCCTGCTGCTTGCCTTATTGCTTGCTGGATGTTCGGACAGTAAGCACGAAGAAGCAAAACAACCTTCAAATCATGATTCTGATGTACTATCTGATGAAATGAGCAACAAGATGGAAGACAGCACCAAAATAGGCAAAGATGAATCGGAGCCAGCGTCAGGATCAGAAGAATCCTCAACGGATGAATCAAATCAAACCTCTTCAGAAAAAGAAAAAAACGAGGAGAAAGGTGAAGAAGATCATGTATTGGCAGCATATCCTTCTGAGAAAATTGAATATGCTCGAGTGTGGCTACAGCTTGGAGCAAATCAAGAGATAGATGAATTGAATGTTCGACACATTTCAGCCGGTGAACCAATCAACCCAAATGATGATACCAGTGCCAGTTATCCAGAAGATATCATCCAATTAGCAGGTTCTCGATTAGTGGATGGATCAATAACTTATAGCGGCAATGGGGATGGCACGATTAACGTATACAATGTTCCTTTACGCTGGGATTCCGCTCATCATTTAGATCAAGGCGTAATGCGTGAAGTGACTGAAAATATCATCAAAAACACAAAAAAAGTATATGTTGATACAGGCGACGATGAGAAAGTAAAGCAGCTCATTGATATGATGTCGATTCATTAATGCTACAGAGAAGACTTGAACCTCCCGGGTTATTCTAGCAGGCTCTCAATAAAGAGGAAGCATATGATCAGTTAGAAAAACGTTTATAGTCATTTCAATGCCTATTTTATATTCATTTCGGGCACAAAATGGGCACTGTTTTAGGTTAAGTTATCCTGCAAAACTGTGCACAGAAAGTCGGGTAGATATATTTCACCCCTGTTATTCTTTTGTTAAAGGAGGTCAAACAAATGGATTTGCTAAAAAGCATGAATGGAGCATTAGAGTATATTGAAGAAAATCTTACTAATGAAATTGATTTTAAAGAAGCTGCAAAGCTTGCTTTCTGCTCTGAATATCATTTAAAAAGAATGTTTTCCTTCCTTGCAGGTATTACATTATCGGAATATATCCGCCGCAGACGTCTTACTCTTGCAGCTTTTGAACTTAAAGATAGCAGCGTAAAGGTGATTGACATTGCAATCAAGTATGGTTATCACTCACCGGATTCTTTTGCACGGGCATTTCAACATTTGCACGGCATAAAACCATCAGAAGCCAGGCGTAATGGCCATTCACTTAAAGCTTATCCGCGCATGACCTTCCAGTTATCCATCAAAGGAGGAAGTGAAATGAACTTTCGCATTGAAGAAAAAGAGGCCTTTCGCATCGTTGGCATAAAGAAAAGGGTCCCTATTATTTTCAAAGGGGTTAATCCGGAGATTGCATCTATGTGGGAAAGTTTAGATGAAGTAGCAATCAATCAGCTTAAAAACCTATCGAATGTAGCCCCTTTGGGTCTGATTAGTGCATCCACGAACTTTTCTGAAGATCGGTTAGAGGGAAAAGGAGAGCTTGATCACTATATTGGCGCAGCCACAACAAAACAATGTCCACATCATCTCTCACAGCTTGAAGTTCCTGCCTCAACATGGGCTGTATTCGAAGCGGCCGGACCATTTCCGGAAACACTGCAAGAAGTATGGGGACGCATTTATTCCGAATGGTTTCCATCTTCAAATTATGAACAAATAGAAGGTCCAGAAATCCTCTGGAACGAGCATAAGGATGTAACATCACCCTCTTTTAAAAGTGAAATATGGATACCGATTTCAAAAAAGCAATAAGTTTAACAGATGAAGATTCTATATGAATGTAAAACATACCAATATTCATTATTTGGTATGTT
Source organism: Bacillus sp. N12A5 (assembly GCF_026790125.1). Lineage (NCBI taxonomy): Bacteria > Bacillati > Bacillota > Bacilli > Caryophanales > Bacillaceae > Bacillus > Bacillus sp. N12A5. Next base: position 68,572 of record NZ_JALAMR010000022.1, read on the forward strand.
TTTATTATGCAAGCTCCTAACATTGTGCAGGCTGTTTTCAACCGCAATAATAAAACGGTCTGGGGCATGTTTGATCATCCCCATCCATCTCATTGGCTTCTGAATGAAATGAAGGATTCTGATCGCAGGTTAAATTATACAATCCTCTCTAACAATTCCCCCACTCTTTCTGCCATGATACGAGGTGGATACGGCATTTCATTTTTTAACCACCATTCGACGACGCCTACATATGCATTTGCAGCAAATTCAACAATGACATCTTCACTTTGGCCCTGATTTTTTCCTTTCGTTATATCGACATCTTTCTTGAACTCTTCGATATTAAACTTAAGGAACTGACTGCGAAAATATCGCGCTCCCTCACTTGCCAACATCGTTGAAAAGAATAAATAATTTCTCTCTAGGTATTCCATACAGTGTATCGTCGATTCAATCCAATCCATTTCAGCTGCTGATTCGCAAAAATCCCCCATATTGTTTATATGCTCTTCCATAATCTTATCTAAGAGATCAAATTTATCTAAGTAATGAAGATAAATGGTTCCTCGATTAACATTTGCTCTATCAGCAATATCCTTAATGGTTATGTGATCAAAACTTTTTTCAGTCATCAGCTCAATCAGAGCCCTCTTAATCGCTTCTTGGCTTTTGGTTATTCTTCTATCCACTTTGGACATAGCTGGTCACCTAACTTTCCTAAGATAATCAACAATTTAGTTTGAAACGTTGAATAATCAACGAATTGCATGAATTTGACCATTGTACACACTATTTTTCTATTTACAATAATAAACAACTGCTGATTTATTAATCAACACTGCTTGTCCTTTTTCAAATGAAGTCACTGTCCAATTTAGTACAAAAAATTTTGCACACAAAATGAGAAAGGGTGTATGTCAACTTGCTTATTTGGGCGCACGGTCTCCACATAGCGGCGGTACTTGTCATGCTTTTATCCCCATCCGCGGCAGACAGCCTGGCGCGGGACTAAACTTTTCCTCAGAGCGACAAGGCGTCCCATTTTGGGATAAACCTGATAGCGGATATGGTATGTCCCCTTTCTTAATAAACCTATGAGGTGAAGAATGATTAAAAAACAGTTTACGATCATGAAGGAAACAGGATTTGCAAGACCAGCAACCTTGTTAGTAAGTTTATCGCATCGATTTAGATCAGATATTTTTCTTGAATACCGAGGGAAAACTGTCAACCTAAAACACTCGCATAAGTCCGTCATGGACATTATGGACTTAGGAATTAAACCTGGACACCAAATATATATAATGGCTAATGGAGCTGACGAAGCGCAGGCTATACAATTCATTAAAGATTATTTAATAAAAAAAGAGTATGTACAGTAAACTTGATGTCCCCTGAAAACATAACAGTGTGGATACATATAAGCGCCGTAATTATTATTTACACTCCACTAAGAATGTAAATTAAAAAACATACCAATATCATTTGGTATGTTTCCTGTTTAGGTAGACTTTTCGCATTGATTGATTTGAGATTTCCCGCATTTTACTTAGCCCCTTTGTATAGCCGAATTCTAATCCTTTAATCCCTTTCCATCGAGAATGTTTTGCACATATTTTTCAACTCTGGACTCTCGGGTTTTGGATTGTTTGGCTTGAGAAAAATAGAGAATGTACGCTCTTTGCCGTCCCGGGGTCAATGCTTCAAAAGCTGTTTTCAAGTCAGGGATTTCATCAAATTTATGTTGAAGCTCTTCAGGAATAATGAATTCTATATTCTTTTTCTCCACTTTCAAACCGGCTTTTTCAACTTCAATGGCTTCATGAATATAGGCTTTCAAAATGGTTTCCATTTCATCTATTTCCTGAACATTGGTGAACCGAATCTGGCGCGCCCCCTGTACATTCTCCGTTTGTTGGATAAGAATCTCATGGGGATCCTTCAACAAGGCACCTTTGTGAAACAGAAGCGCACAATATTCTTTAAACCCATGTATTAAAACGATATTTTTATTATTATATGTGTAACAAGGATGCATCCACTTAAACTCTTCAGTCAGCCCACAGTCAAGAGTGATGGTTCTCAACTTCTCAAATTCTTTCTTCCACTTTTTTGCTTTACTTAAAAAATCATCAACCTTCGGATTTGTTTTGCTGTTTGTCATGAAGGAATTCCCCTCTTTCCAGGCGTTAAGACTTACTGGTTCGTCGTACATTTACGTAATGAACACTAATGAAGTCCAGCCAATTTATTTTTGACATCACAGTATTTATTTTATTCGTCTAGAGGTTCTGCTTATTATTCAATAGATTAAGCCTAAAGCGGAGATGATGCAACAAAAAAAACATCAAGGGCTATATTCAAGTCCGCAACATAAAAAGAGAAGGCCGCTATAGCCCTCTCACCTAGTTTTATTACATCACTGTCTACTTGACAAAGCAGCAATTCTATTATTATGTAAGTTTTTTATTCTTGCCAACGCATAAGGTTACGACAACACTCGCTATACTGACTAAAGTTCCAGCAATAGAAAAAAGGATTGTCAAAAAGCCATTAGGGATAAGAAATCCAATTGGTATGAGCCCCAGAAAAGTTAAAACGATAAAACATTGGTATACTCCAGATATGATTCTTACAACCCAGTTGCCAAAAAAGGACATGGCTAATGGAGGGATGAATAAAAAAACTACTATGCCAATTGAAATCAATAAGATAATTGGCTGATCAAATGAAATGACGTTATTTCCAGGAGAATCTTTAGCAGCTACTAGCACAACAGCGATAGATATCATAAGCGTTAAACAAACCAGACAAAACCTTTTTAACAATGTTATAACTCCTTTACCTAAAGAGCGGGTAGTCCTGCCTTTTTTAAATCCGATAACCATTTTATGTTACTCAACAAAAGAATATGCAGTAAGTATCACAGCTATAAGTAATCTTGATCAAATCCCATATACCAAAGTGCATCTTTAAATCGATTTAAAGATGTATCTCATATGCAGTTAAATGACACGTTTAGATCCTTTATCTAACAACATAACAAAATTTATGGAATATAGGCAATCCAGAACCTATTGTTTTATATGGTATCCTCCATCCTACATTCTTCTACTCGATCCCTTTTGGTGTACTTCACATGCTATGTGCCAACAATCTTTTCAGAATTGGGTGTATACCCTTTTAACACAGTCTGGCTTATCTTTACTTTCGCGAGACCATTCTACTACCGGATGGTAATAACGACTAAGGAAATGGCTGACTAACTTTTAAAGATAGGTGAAAAAAACACCAAAGGCCTATAACTCTTGGTATTATCGCTTAACCCTTCACCTACTGGGCCTTAATAAAGTATCTTATTTATCTTTTATAAATTATTATTTGCATGATTTCCAATAGATTTTTCACTCTGAATAGAAGGTCCTTTATGTAAAGCCAATATCAGAGTGATTCCTATAATACATACAGCACCAATCCATTGAAAATAGCCATATGGTTCCTTTAGCCAAACAACAGTTGTTATAACTGCTGATAGCGGCTCTAAGCTGCCTAGCAGGCTTGTTTCTTTAGGTGAAAGGCTTTCCAGGCTTTTGATGAAGAACCAGAACGCAATCATTGTTCCAAACAATATAACAAATAAAATGTATGCATATGCCTCGGCTGTTAAGAATTGAAAATCCAGTTGCCATGGCGGATGGATAAAGCTTAATGCAAAACCGCCAATAACCATAGCCCAACCTACCACAACAAGAGAATCAAATTTGATTAATAAACCAACAGCATATAAAGTATAAAAAGCTGCCGCGAATCCTGATAAGATTCCCCATACTACTGCTATTTCTGGTACTGAAAGTTGAGAAATTGAACCATTTGTTAGCAGAAAAAAGCACCCGGCCAAAGCAAGCAATACTGTTATGATATCCTGTTTAGTAAGAACAGTTCGTTTTCGCAAAAGCGAATAGATGATGACGATGACTGGGGATAAATATTGTAATAACGTAGCAACGGCAGCATTCCCATGTTGAATGGATGCCATATATGTGTACTGCACAGCAAGCATTCCCAATAAACCAAAAATAAGAAGCTGACAAGCTGACGCTTTGTTTTTCCAAATCCCAATAACCTGAGACCGTTCCTTTCTGAACAATTGGAGCATTAAGAGTAGCATTCCAGCCGTAAGCAAGCGTGTCGTTACAAGCCAATTGACATCAATTTGATATTCTTGAAAAAGCTTTTTCGCTACTGTACCTCCAATTCCCCAACATGTCGCCCCTGTGATTACATAGAACAATCCCATTCCTCTTTTGGAAGTATTCATACCTGACTCCTCACTAATAAATATAATAATAGTGTTATAATAAATGTGAACCCTTATAAAAAATACTCAAATCGAACGAAAAAATATAAATATATTGAGGTGAGAATGCCCAAATGAAAAGTTTTTTGATTGATCAGAGTTTAAAAGAATTAACAGAACACCGAACGGTAGAATTACCGGTTGCCTGTTACGAGACAAGGATCAATCAAAATATAAATGGCTATATACCGCTTCATTGGCATGACGAAATTCAATTTGTTTTGATACTAAAAGGGGTGGCGGTCTTTCAAATAAATGAAGAAAAAGTAGTGGTACAAGAAGGAGATGGATTATTTATCAACAGTGGCTGCCTGCACATGGCAGAAGAAAAGGATCACTCGGATTGTACGTATATTTGCTTAAATGTTTCACCCCATTTCGTTTTATCTCAAGAGCTGTATCCAAACTATGTTCAGCCCTATATGTTTTCAACTAATTTATCTTATTTATGTTTGGATGGAAACCAACATTGGGCAAAAAACATTCTACAAGCTGTTAAAAAAATAAATCAACTGGTTCAACAAAGGACATCGCTCTATGAGATTGACATTACCATGCAATTAACTGTAATGTGGAAAAACTTAGTCTTAAATGGCTTTCAATTAGAGTACGATCAATCTGAAATGATAAAAAGTCACCGAATGAAACAAATGTTAAACTGGATCCATCACCATTATGCTGAAAAAATCACACTAGAGGACATTGCAAAAGCTGGCCAACTGAGCCGTTCTGAGTGCTGCCGCTATTTTAAACGAATGCTGAATAAAACGCCGTTACGTTATGTCCTGGATTATAGAATCCAAAAAAGCTTATTGTTACTGCAACACCCGGACACCAATGTGACAGAAGTGTCTTATCAAGTTGGATTTAACAGTACCAGTTATTTTATAAGCAAATTTCAACAAGCGATGAAAATGACACCATTGTCATATAAAAAAATTCATGTGAAGCAGTAATTCATAAGGTTTATTCTACTATTAATAAAGGGAGTCCCTGTGAATGGTGCTCCCTTCTAATGTATAAATTGTGGTCATCTCTCGGTAGCAAAATGTCAAACGTCAGCAAACCTTTTCTGTCCACATTAAGTGCCCTTGGTATCGTTGATGCGGCCGAGAGGACTCGAATCCTCCAAGGATGATTGGCTCACTACACTAGGCCCTCAACATTCTAAAACCAATCACTCGTGATGAGAGCTTATTTTCTAGTTGGAGAATCCGACACGACGTTCCCTAATATTAAATAGTTTTTGCTTGATATGATTTTGAAAAAGTGATTGACAAATAAAAATTCATCATGTTATTATTAAAATTTTGATAATTCGCCTACATGTATGATAATCTAAAGAGGGTACAATATATGGAGGTGGATTAATGTTTCAAATTGGCGATAATATTGTTTATCCAATGCACGGAGCCGGTATAATTGAAGCCATAGAAGAAAAAGAATTCTTAGAGGAAAAACAACAGTATTATGTCATAAAAATGTCAATCAGTAAGATGACAGTTATGATACCAACGCGTAACATATTAAGTTCAAAAATACGGCCAGTTACTGATATACTTGCTTTAAAACACATTATCCACATTTATCAGCATGGAGAATCAGATAAGTTACTGCCGTGGAAACAAAGGTATAAAGTAAACACAGACAAAATAAAAACGGGTGAAATACAAGAAGGCGCTGAAGTTGTACGTGATTTAATGCGTATGAAAAAAGAAAAAGCACTTAATGCAAGCGAAAAAAAAATGCTCGATAACGCATATGAATTTTTAATTAGTGAACTGGAAGTAATTAAAGGAATCACTGAAAATCAAATAAAAAGTTTCTGTTAAGGTTAATTACAGGTCATGAAAAAGATCCTGAATTAAACAGATTATGATGATTAAAAAGGAAATCATTCAACTTTACTTTTAGAACATTACCCTCTATGTCCTACAACTCTTATTATTAGAATTTCTTCCTGCGAACTTTTAAAGTTTTATCAAATTGTTAAGCCAAACCTGATTCTCACTGGCACGGACAAGGAGCCGTAAGGATGGGAGAGAGGCAGGGCTTTCATTGCTTTAGGTATCTCTAAGTGATTATTTCCAGAAAATAATCAATCAATTTCCCCTCTATCTATAAGAATTTCTTAAATTCACTGCGACATCAATTGTTATCTTCTTTTCATAAAAAAAGATCTGAAAGTTGTAACATATCGTCAACATAAAAAGAATTTTTCACGTGTAGTTGTATTCGAAAAGAACATAAACAATTTATATACATTCCGCATATAGTCAATCCATTATGTTATACTGTAAACAAACCTTTGACGTTTTAAATCTTTTTCTATTACCTTGTACATGCCCCTACTCGAATGTTGAGTAGGGTTTTTTATTGAGTATTATACAGAGGACATAAAAAAACAGGCCCTATAAAGAGCCTGTTTGTATAAACGATTAAAGATTAAGCAATTTTTACGTTAGCAGCTTGAGCCCCACGAGCACCCTGTTCAACGTCAAACGTTACTTTTTGACCTTCGTCTAAAGATTTGAAACCGTCACTTTGGATTGCAGAGAAGTGTACGAATACATCGTCTCCATTTTCACGTTCGATGAAGCCAAAACCCTTTTCTGCATTAAACCATTTAACTGTACCTTGTTCCATTTTTGTTGCCTCCTAGTGCGTTACCACACATTGTGTTACTATCCTTGCCCAAAGTATCATCAAGACGAAAAGTCAATATTCATACTATCCTTTACACCGAACAAAAATAATTCTTCTCTATTATAACAGCAATCGGAAATAATTGCGAATTAATATTATCATTTTATTTTGTAATTATTTGTTCAATTTTCAGGTAAGCGAATAAGACTCCAATCTCAATTGGAAAAAGGTAAATTCAATTAATAAGAAATAGTGGTCCTGTAGTTTTAATTGTTTTAGGAGAGGTAACGAATATTAAATTATTGGCTGTGTTAGCGCCGGCTTGGGTATTTCACTGCTGCCTCGTTCAATTATTGCCGCGCATGAAGAACAAGGCCGCATCCGCAGCCATGCGATCTCTGACAAATATTCTCTAGTAACAACTATGTTTATTAGACGAAAGGACACTTTAATTACACCTGCTTTATCTGCTTTTTTAACGATTATAAGGGAGCATTTTTAGAAAAACATGAATTGACAAATAGAAGGAAAACGATATATTTAAGCGAATACGAGTCTTTGACTAAAATTGAAAATAATCTTTTTTTCAAAATTCATGTCTTAACGGGGGGATTCGGTATGAATGAATTTATGAAGAGGTTTTCCTTAACAAAACCAATTATTCAAGCTCCAATGGCTGGCGGTATTACAAAGCCGCGACTGGCAGCTGCCGTTTCGAATCAAGATGCTCTCGGCAGTTTAGCATCGGGATATCTTACGCCAGAATTACTAGAGCAACAACTGAAAGAAATGTTTGAGCTGACAGACTCTCCTTTTCAAGTGAATGTATTTGTTCCGTTAGGTCTAGAAATGCCGTCAGAAGATCAAATAGACTCGTGGAAAAAAAACATACCGTTAGCTGATCAAGTAAATCAATTCACATCTGTGCAGGAAGAGTGGGATGACTTCTACCAAAAAATCGATATGATTTTAAGATACAAGGTAAAGGCTTGCTCCTTCACTTTTGATCTGCCGCCAGAAGACGCTGTAAAGGAGCTAAAGACTTCAGGTTGCTGTTTAATTGGAACCGCTTCAACAGTAGAGGAAGCATTGTTAATGGAAGAACGGGGAATGGATATAGTAGTCCTTCAAGGAAGTGAAGCCGGCGGACATCGCGGAGCATTCTTGCCTTCCAAAGGTGAGTCTGCCGTGGGTTTAATGGCTTTGATCCCACAAGCAGCAGATGCACTGAGCGTACCAGTCATAGCTGCTGGGGGCATAATAGACCATAGAGGAGTAAAAGCAGCTTTAACCCTTGGAGCTCAAGGCGTACAAATCGGATCTGCCTTTTTAATTTGTCACGAAAGCAACGCCCATCCAGTGCATAAACAGAAAATACTAGAAGCAAACGAAGCAGATACAAAGCTTACGACATTATTTTCAGGTAAAGAGGCCAGAGGAATCGTAAATAAATGGATGGAGGAAAAAGAACAGTTTGAGACACAAACCCTTCCGTATCCATATCAAAATACACTAACGAAGGCAATGAGACAGCAGGCTTCACTTCAAAATAACCATGATCAGATGTCATTATGGGCTGGGCAAGGAATACGATCATTGACTGAGGAAATGTCGGTTAAGCAGCTTTTACATAAGCTTTGCCCAGAGGATATAAAAATATAGGTGCATCTCATTGTTGATATAGCAAAAAAGCAAACTTCGATATGTAGTTTGCTTTTTCTTCGTGATTTCTCACTCTGAATCGTGAAACCTAGCCGATATCAGGATGCAGATTGTCCCTCATTCGCAATAAGATGATCCTATTCGAAAAATCGATAGCTCCTATATTAAAAATGACTTGATGATTAAAAGAAACTTCACATAAAATATGGAAATAAAGATTATGTTATTTTAATAGTGAATTTAGTAGAGTACGCATTTTATCCGAAATATCAAGTTTATGTTGGAGATAATTCAGTTATGTTCTTAATTAACAGATGCGATACTTTATGAAGAGTAACGCATTTGTTATTAAACTAAACGTGCAGTTGTAACGAAATAAACAATGGAAAGGTATGTTAAATTTTCAAACTTATTCTTTAATTTTCCGTATTCCAATTATAAAATGGTATCTAATGCAAGGAGGGATATTAGTTGGCTGAAAAGCAAAAAAGTGTTCCATTTTTGGAAAAATATTGGGTTTCTCAAATTGGTGTATTTTTATTGTCACAGATCATTTTTATTTCATTTGAAACAACAGGATGGTTACCTAATTATAGAGAGATTGATGGAACACTATTTGGGAGAATTACGGAATCGTCAATTTTTATAGAATGGTTTACTTTTTATGAAACACCACAATTAAATTTACTTACTGTCTTTTTTGGCATCTTCTTTCTAGTGCCTGGAATAATAAGTGCATTAAAAAACGTATTTTCGCCTAGACGCTATAGTAATAGCTCTAAATAAATGTGAGTCACTGTCATCTTGTTTTTCTTTATATTGGTAGTTAACATGTATTACTTACTTATTTTTGTATTGTGAACTATATTTTTGTATTGTGAACTAAAGACAGGCATATACTCATCGTCACGATAAGTATCGATAAGGGGTAGATCATTTAAAAATTTCATATCTTCGTCAGAGATAGTAAAGTCTACTGCGGTATTATCTTTCATACGGTTTTTATTGGTAGATTTAAGTAAGCAACTGCCTGTTTTATAATGATTTATTGTTATGAGGAGTAAAAATGGAGTAGCGGTCTTTTTTAAAAAGTTACCTTATTATTGATGTTTACTTAGTAACAGCCCTGCTCGTAGTAATCAGTTAAGGTGAAAAATTAAGATTAAACATGAAAAAGCAGGCGCTTTTTACCTGCTTTTATGCCATGAGAGTATTATAGCTTTATTCTAAACTTAAAATTCTTTTTATTACATTAGGAATAACAAATGACCGTTTGATCTCTTTATTTACTTGAATAATGTCTTTTTGTTTTTTCCCATTCTCTTCCCAAGTGACTTCTACCTGATAATCATTGGTCGTTTTTGGTGGATCTGCCATTATCGCTACTGCTATTTCTTTTGCATTCTTAGGTTCATCTGTTGCGTCACCTGATGCCTCAACAACACCATTTTCTTTAAACACAACCTCTTTTACTGAAAACTCAGAATCCCTTTTCCATGTAATATGAACCGCCCATAAGTCTTGCCTTGCCAGATCTATGTCTTTTTCAGGAGAATAGATAACACTCCATTTTCCATCTTTTGAATTCCCCTTCAAAATAGGAGGTTGGTGGGTGCCAGCATAAATAAACCATGCTAAAAAAACAAGCAGTACAACAGAAACAATACTCACTAAAATAAGCTTACTTTTTTTCATTTTTAACTCCAATCTTTATATGTAATGAATGGGATGTAAGCATATTTTACACCAATATGAAAAATTAATCGATGCATCGTTTTATAAACTCAGAACTTAATGAGCCTATACCTCTTTATATTCTGTACTTTCTTGATATTTCTTTTTAAATAATCATCTGAATGACCAGATAGTTGTAGAGTTCCACCTGATTTTCCGTATACAAACATAGTGTGAAAGTAAGTACTACGCCCTTTTTTCATAAACTGAACCACATCACCTGGTTTGGCATTTTTCACTACATCATTTACATTACTATAAGTTTTTACAGTTTGTGTTCTAGCCCAATAAGCGCCAAAATCAGATACTCTTACCCATGAAGTTGAGATTGCGCGACCTTGCCTAAAGGCTTTTCCAATACCTTTACGATTGATAAAGCTATACCAATATGAAGTAGTTGATGTTATAACGAAAGGTTCAGCACTACTGTCTTGTTTTTCTTTTTTTCCACCTGCATAAAGGATTTGAGAAACATAGTTAGTGCAGTCCCCACCACTTCCAGTGAAGTTGGCATAGTTTTTATTTCTGCCGTTATACCATTTCCTAGCATAAGCTTGTGCTTTTGAAACACTATATGAACTGCCCATTGCGGTAAACTTATTTTTTGATTCTTCTTCGTGTTTTTGCGAAATCTGTTCGACTTGTTCTTCTTCTTCTTGTGATTCCTTTGCTACTTGTCCTATTGTTTTATCCTTAATATTATTTAAGTTAAAGGAACTTTTAGATTGATTGTTCTCATTTGCGAAGTAAAAGTTTTGTTTTTCTTCCAAATAGCTTACTAAAAAATCACAAATTAAACTATAATCTGCCCGATTAGCAAGCTCTTTATCTGTATCATTCAATAACTGATCATTTGCGAATTCTTCAAATTCTTTAGAGTCTACCTTATAATTTTTCCCTTTACTTTTTAAATAACTCTGCAAAATATTTTGTATTTCACCAAGCGTATATTCATTGCTCGGTTTTTTTAAAGCTCCGTTATCTTTTTCCACTGCAGAAGCGTAATCATTATTAATAAATAAAGTACTTATTAATAATAAAATTGAAAATGAAAATAAAGAAATTTTTCTCATATTAACCTCCTATTTTTAACAATACCACTTTTATACAATAGTTCAATTGTACTAATATGTCAATAAATGCATCTTATATAAAACCTTAATATAACCTTAAAATTAAAACTTTAGTACCGTACCAAAACATCATGGTCTATTAGCAGAAAGCTGACCTCTTTGACCTTAATTTAGTCCCTGAAATATTTAAAGCATAAAAAACCCATACCAGCATTACTTGGCATGGGTTCTCAAACTAAGCCCTCAACATCGTAAATCCATATCACTGGTTATGAAAGCTTTTTTCATTACCTATCTAACTTCACTTTACATCATTTCTATAGATTTGTATGAATTATGGTTAATAAAACCTTACTCCTTACTTCTCCAACTCTCATTAAGTTCAAATGATCTAAGATTCTTTAGCTCTCCTTATACAATAATTTTTCTGAACTCCCACATCTATTCCGTGGTAATATTTAGTTATAAAATCATTGAAAGGATTGGACAATGAAGGTATTTGAAGCTAAGTCTTTGTTATCTGAAGCTGAAAATCGAGCAAAAGATTATAAAGAATTGAAAAATCAAATGATTAAGCTAAGAAAAGCATTTAAGGCTGTTGCTGATCTGGATGACAGTGAGTTCTCTGGCAAGGGAGCAAACAATATCAAAGCATTTTATCACGATCATGTGGGTGTCACTGATCAATGGATTGATTTAATTGAAATGAAGATCGCTTTCCTTACTAGTATCTCCGGTGTTTTAGAAGATGCCAGCTTATCTGATGCATATATCGAGGAATCCTTCTTAGAACATGAATTAGCAAACGCATATAAAAAATCAAAATCAATTATGTCTGAGCAGAAGAAAGCAATGAAAGATATTCTGAATGATATCGATGACATTCTTCCACTTGATTTATTTTCAACAGAGACTTTTAAGGATGAGCTCTCTTCTGCCGAAAACAAACGGAAAAAGACTGTTGATAAAATAGGCGATGTGGACGAAAACTTAAAAACTGAATATGCAATAACTGAACCTAACGAACAATTCATTAAAGCAGACTTTCAAAAGTTACAGGAATCAACAGGTAAGGGCAAGAACGCTACACCCCTTCACTATAATGCCAAGGCATATCGTGAGAGCGATATACATAAGAAAAAAAGCGATATCGAGAAGCAATCTGAAGCTTATTTAAAGATCAAAAAAGAAGAAGCTAAAAAACACGAAATAAAAGATTTGAAAAAAAAGCTTGTAAAGGTAACAGATCCAGACGAGTATTTAAAAATTGCGAAGAAAATAGGATACGATAATTTGGAACCTGAGCAGCAAGTTTATTTCCGCCAACTCGAAGAACTCCAACAAAAAGCTGAAATTGGAAAAGGTATTGCAGTGGGAATGTATGAAGCAGGTAAAGATACAGTGATGGGTCTCTATCAACTTGCAAGACACCCGATTGAATCGCTTTCTGGAACTGTGAACGCAGCTTTACATCCAATCGATACTTATAAGATCATAGCAAAAGACATAGAAGACACTTTCCAACGTGATATGATTAATGGAGATAGCTACAGCAGAGCAAAATGGGTGTCCTATGTCGGCAGCACTGTTGTTCTTGCAATAGTTGGTCCGAAAGGTATTGATAAAGTATCCAAAGTTGCAAAAGCCGGTTCAAAAGTTGCTGCAATTAAGACACTTGAAGTTTCAAAAACAGGAATAAAAAAAGGTATTGAATACGTTAAAATACCAAATGTTTTTGAACAACAGTATGCAATGGCTGGTGGTTCAGGGACTTTTCCATTCAACACAATAGATGGGGAGAGTTATAAAAAATCATTTCATCAGTTTTCCAAGAAGATAGCTGATGTAACTCGAAAGCCTTTTACGGGGAAATACATTGATGTTCCTTGGTTAAATAAAGAAAAATATACTGCTGCGGAAATAGAAGGAAAAGTGAAAGCTAAAGGAAATATAAAAGACGTAAGCCGAAAGGTGTATATGTTAAAAGATATAGACCTAAATCAAAAAAATCGTAAAGGCCAAACAAATCTTCAATTAATGAAACTTGGCAATGCACCTTTTGCAAAGGACGGAACACAAATAAACCTACACCATTTAATCCAAGAAGAACCTGGTACAATGGTTGAAGTTCCTGAAAGCCTGCACAAAAAATATCACAATATTCTCCATGGTTTAAAGGAAAACGGGCAAAGTTTTAGAAACAATCCCGAACTTTCTGCTCAATACGACAGTTTTAGAAAGAGATATTGGAAATGGAGAGCACAACAATTTGAAAAACAACAGTAAGAGGTGAATTTTATGGATTACTCAACAATACAAAAGTTTTTAGAAGAAAACAAAGAATTCTCTATTATCACTGGAGGAGTCAGCGAGAAAGAGATTCATGAGATAGAAGAAGAACTTAAAGTTTCTCTCCCTGAAAGTTATAAATGGTTTTTGAAAGAGTATGGTTCTGGTGGTGCATACGGAACAATGATCCTCGGTTATGACTCTGAAGGCGCTGAAGTTGTAGAGCAAACAAAAGAATACAGAACGTTTTACGATCTTATACCAGGTCTTGTTGTTATTGAGTATATAGATGAATTCTCTTATTGTCTTGATACAAACAGAATGGTGGATGGAGAGTGTCCGGTTATTCTTTGGGATAACAGTGAAGGATATGGTTATACTGCTGCCAGTAATTTTCTTGAATTTTTTCTTCAGCGACTTGAAAAAGGTAAAGAGGACTTAGATGAAGATGAGGATTGGGAAGATTAATCTATACAATTCTCAAAATAAAGGTTTTTTGGGAATTGAATAATTACAACCTAAAAAACCATACCAAGATGTTTTGGTATGGTTTTCTAAGATAGACCCTCAACCTAGTAAAAACATATCATGGGTTACAAAAGCTTTTATTCAAAGCATCTGTTTATTTTATTTACACTTATTTTCATCATTTTACATGAATTCTGGGCACAAATTGGGCACCAAAATTCACCGATGACTTAAGAGAATGTTTTGTAAAAATTCGATATAACAGAATAATCCTCTGAATAATCCCAGCAGTATTCCCCATCTTCTGAGTTACCAATCGGAAGAGGTTTAAACAACTCATTTAATGTAGGCCTGATCCACTGAGCTCTCATTATCCAATTTGCATTTTTGTAATCTTCACCATTTTTCGCTATGTATATCCAAATAACATCTTGTGACTGTTGATAACCATTGAATATAGTTTTACAAATAACTTTAATTTGCTCTATGTCCTGAGGCTTTTCCAACACTACCATCAGTGAAAGCCGTTTTGCAGCACCCGTGGATACATCCATAGTATTAACAATCGTACAAATATTTTCCTTAGTATAGTTTCTGTATTTGTATTTTTCTTTTACATAATCCCCTACTGACGGTAATTCAGGGTATATAAAAGCTTTATTTATCCCTTCATTATCTAACTCTTGTTTAACTACTTTTTTATATTCATATGGGATTCGGATTTTAACTTTAATGTCACTTACTAAAGGCATAATATTTTGTCCTAGCGTACCATTAGGAGACATTTCGTTACAACAAATAGCGAATGTACCTTTTTGATTTGTGATTCGAATATTTGTTTTATCTTCATTTTGACTATATTTTATAAACGCTGGTTTTGTTGAATATTGAGTTATTTCAGGAATGGTAATGATTTCGCCATAATGTTCTTCATATTTTTTTTGTATAACAGAGAAGGTATAATCATCAATTTTAGCTAACAATGAAAGTAGACGTACATGTTTACAATCTTTCATTTCACCATTTTTATTAAAAATATAAACGATACCATCATTTTCATCATCAACATTCTCTACTGCAAAGAATAAAGCTATAAGTGGGTCTACAGTCATATCAATTAAACGAGTTGGAATATTATAATGTTGCATTTTAGCCAAATAATCAATAGGTTCATGAATGTGTTCGAATTCGTTTGGCATTATCAAAACTGACTCGGTGAAAATTTTATCTTCATTTAATACATATCCCTTATCTCTCGAAATACTTGAATTGATATCAGTATAATGAGATAGTTGACCTCTATAATATGTTTCTCCAGTTGAATGTTTTTGTACCATCTCTTTAAATTGAGACAAATTATTAACCTGTTCCATGTCTATTGATTGACTCCTTTGGTTGATTACATTTATAGCCCAAAAAAGCTTAACCTTTTAATAAAGATTAAGCCTTTTCAGTACCCTTATGCTCCTACCCTATCTGCAGCGACTTTGACTTCTGTACTATGATCACTTTGCAAATAAGTTATTGAAAATACACTACTTAAAATCACTGCTGCCAATAGAATCCGGCTGATTTTCATCAATAATCTCCCCTTTTTTAATTTTTCGTCTTGCTTCAATACTCATACGATAATATTCATTAGAGAGCATTAAATTTCCTTGTTCGTGAAAATAATCAGCGACTTCAATCGAAAAATTTTCAACATCAGCAAACATTTTTCTCGAAGCCAGATATGAAAATGCATCCTTTATTAACTGGGTCTCACCATCTGAAAAAAATAAACCCTCTAATATTTTGAATTTCGCTGAGTATTCCTTATCATCACTTTTATCGGCAATGAATCGCCCTTTCCTAAAGTATGTCAAAGCGACATCATAATTTTGTTGTTTTGCTTCAACGTAAGTTAAAGTGAATAAAGTCTTTGTTAGGAAACTATGTTTTGATTTTTCAAAAATTTCTAGCGCTGAGATTAAATGTCGTGAAGCTCTTTGATATTCTTTCAATTCATCATAACAAATCCCAATATTCATGTGTGACATTGCAATTAAATGCTCTATGTTACTTTCCTTGGAAATCTCCAAAGATTTCAAAAACTGTTCCAAGGCTCTTTCATATTCCAAAGAATCGATCAAGTTTCCTGCTACAATAAATTGACAACGCACAGTCTGGACAGCATATTCTTCATACTCTCTAAATATTTTGAGTGCACGATTTGCATAATTCATGGAGAAGTATGTTTGTTTCATATAATAATATACATAGGACACTTTTAAAAAAAACTCTGCTTTCTCTATTTCATCCTCAACTTCTGACAACTTTGATTCAGCTATTCGATAAGCACTTATCGCTGAAATTAATTCTTTACGCCTAAACTCGTACATACCCTTAAAAAAGTAAAAATAGTATTCCAACATGCCAGTTAATTGCCCTTGCTTCTCAATTTCTTTTATAGTCTCATAAGCATTATTGAGATCTTCTATTTCCTTAGATTTCATATAACTCAGCATAATCTCGTGTCTAAATTCTAATAGTTGATAATATAACAAGGCATCTTGATTTTCTTCCATGTTTAACAATTCTTTCTCTACTTCTGTTTTTATAATCTCGGCTTGCTCAACTTGATCATTTTTTATTGATGTATACCATTCATTTAACTTTTTCGTGACTAAGTCGTACGGAATTTTATCTTTATCTAAGAAAACACCCCGCAAGAAAATTCCCCCATCCTTACATAAATTGTGCGAATATTTACATTAATTGTATTATGTCAGAACACCCTTTATTTTACAAATGTGAATTGCAGAACGGTACATACTATCTACTTCTTTGCGGTTTTTTTGCGGTCAGAGCAATTCTTTTGCAGCTTGACAGTAATATTTTTTTGGAATATTGGTATTTGGAGCAAAAATGGAGAAGATTTTTAAAAAAAAGAAAAAGGAATAGGCATAGCGCCTACCCTTGGCCAGTTACTTTTTTATCTCTGGTACACCAGATTTTTTCAATAACTCATAGAGTTCTGAAATTCCGTCCTGATTTTGAGTTAACCGCTTTAGACTTCCATATTTTAAGATTTCTCTTTCTTGGCTGAAAGTAAAAACCACTTTTTCCTTAGCCCTTGACAGTGCAACAAAAAACGCTTTTTTGTCAGATTCTGGTTGTTTGCTAAAACTCCAAAATGCACCATCTTCTAAACCAATAAAGAAAACTGTATTGTACTCTAATCCTTTACTTTTGTGAATAGTCATTATGGGGATACTGAAATCCCCTAGGATATCTCTTATTGTAAGATCCCAATCTTTATATTTTTCTAGAGACAAGGAGATTATATTAACAAATTGGTTAATAATTTTTTGAAAGAAACTGTTTTTTCGATATTTAGGGTAGCATGATTTCAGTTTATTAATATCAATAAAAGAAATTATATCTTCTAATAAACCCTTTATTTCTTCTTTATTCCCATGAGTTTTACAATTAAATATAGAATTTCTAAAAGTTTGTATGAACTCATATAAAGATTTTTCTATTTTATTCAAATCATTATTTTCAGAGTTGCTTCCTCTGCCTCTAATTAAACTTATTGTCTCAATAGTTTCTAGCCATACCACCGGCTTATTACCCGGTATTGATAATCTAAAGATATTTAAAATTAAATTTACACATTCTTCCAAAAGGACTTCTTGATATTCTTTTTCTAATCTTGCGTGAATTCCTAATGAATCGAGAGCTTTAATCAATTCTTTACTATAAATATGCTCGTATTGCTTAACTATAATACAAAAATCTCTTGGGCTGAGTTGGTCTTTGTTCATCCAATCCTTTATAGCAGCTGCAACTGAAAAAGCTTCTTCAATATGATCATTGTAATTCCAGATCTCACACAAACCTTCTAAGGTTCCCCATTGTTTAGAAACCTCTACATCGACATGTTTAGGGCTAATGTTTTGTGACAAAACATTTTGTATTTGAACTAATTTTGGTGCAGAACGAAAGTTAGTTAGTAACCGTATTTCTTGAGATTTAAAATCTTCGTTAAAGGTCTTAAAGGCATCTTTTAATGCTCCTGCCCAGCCCATTATTCTTTGTTTATGATCTCCCACTGCTGTAACAGATACATTAGTATCCATAAAAATTGTTTTTAGCAAACTATACTGATGATACGTTGTGTCTTGAAATTCATCTAAAAACACATGAGTATATGTTGCTCTAATTGCCTTAAGAATTAATGGATTCTCTCTTAATAAGTAATCTGCCAGCATGGTTATCATAGGGAAGGTCAGAGAACTTTTTAAGTTTTGTGTACCCTTTATTAAGACAGACCAAGACTTCACTACTAGCCATGAGTACAGATCATTCTCAATTAGGTGATGAGGTAGCTTATCTTCAATCATCTTTTTATAAAAAACACTTGGTGTATATTCATTTTGCCAATTTGGAAAATAGGGATTACTTTCGGTAATATATGATTTAACTAATTCATTTAATTCTGATTCTTTATTTATAATATCATAATCAATTTTCGGTCTATACTTCTCAGGCAGTGCCAAAATAAATTGATCTAATAAGCTTTTCGAAAATGAGTCAAATGTTTTTGACTCGAATCTCGAAAAATAAGCTTGACCATATCTTTTTTTAACTCTTTCCCCTAAGTTTCTTGCAGCGTCTACTTTGAAACTAATTGCTAGTATTTTATGAGGAGGTTTACATTCCTCAGTTTCAAATAAATAACCTGCTTTTTGCGCCAGCAATTCAGTTTTTCCAGCTCCAGGCCCTGCAACTACTGAAATATTCCCCTGTTGTTTAATGGCATTGAGTGCTTCTTCCTGTAGTACTATCCCATTTAATGGAGTCCAATCTTTACAATTAATGATCCTCATTGCCGACCCCTTTTATAATACTTTTTGTTCTATTAGCAAGCCTCTTAAGCTCTAACGGTATACCTTCAATAAAATCTGTATCATCTATTTTACTTAAAGCATCGATGTGGGTACTTGGTTTTGATCTCCCTATAAACAAAGAATTATACCAAATCATTAATTCTCTTTCTTCAGAAGTATATGTCTTACCTGTTGCCTTATTACTTTTTAAAGTAGCTTGAACAGAACTATTCAGTTTTTCTAAATATTCATCGCTATTTTCATCAACAGGTATTCTTGGCCCATAAGACATAGTACTCTGATACTGAGCTTCAAAAGACTTAAGCATAGAAAAGTCTAAGTCTAATGGGTATGAAAAAAACACATTATATTTCTCTAACCTTTTAATCCAAGCATCCATGTTTTGCACTAGATCTACATTTTTTTTATGAAAATCATCTAATTCTTTTATTGATAATGTATCTTCGTTACCGTTTTTCCTCTTTACCTTTAATAATTCTTCTGGATCAACCCCATTTGCTATTAACTGTTTTAATGCATATTTAATTCTTCCCCACCCTCCCCCGTTTCTTTCTCTATCTAAATCTAATAGAGTAATATGAGGTATAGATAATTGGTTTAATAACTTCCACAAGTGATTCACATGCTTTCCACCTAAAGGAACTATTGAGATACTTGTTTCATCTGGATAGATGTCATATTTGTTTAAAATCTTTGGTAGAACGATTTCTTCGCTATCTCCTTCACCTAAAATTACGAGCTTAGAGAAATAAAGATCGGGGTATGCTGTAATTGCTTCTTTAATGTATGTAAATACTTCATTATGTTTGTCAGGTAAAGCCAGCTTATTAACTATTGAACTATCGTTACTTATTTGTAAATGCCTAATGCTTTCTGGGTTCACCTTTTTTATTATGGAAGAATTATGGGAAGATAAAATCACTTGAGAATTTGTTTTGTATGAAATTTCATTTAGATTAGCAACCACCCTACCAAGCAGATGAGGAGATACATGATTTTCTGGTTCTTCTACAGCAAGAATAATAAGAGCAGGTTTGTTCTCGCTTTCAATATTTTGTTCTACCTCTAGAAGAGAAGAGACTAAACTAAGGTAAAACAAAGATCTAAGCCCATCTCCTAAATCAGTAATTGTTGAGGTTCTTCCATCATCAGTTGGAGAAAAATGCACTTCTACTTTTTTTAGAATGGACGATAAATCACTACTATTAAATACAAGGTTCGCAGTATTATATCTTTTTTCTTTATGATACTTCCCCCATTCAATGTTAAGCGTCTCAGTTACAGTTGAGACCTCAGGAATTTCATTGAATAATTCAATAACCGGTTTCATTTTTTCTTCTATTTCATTGTTAATATCCTCAGGCCAATTAATATTCTTCATAATTCTCCATAGAAGAGTTCCTGATGCATTTTTCAATTGAGAGATAGGATCACGCATTGCTGGTACATAAATTAATTGTATTGTATTTCTTTGATGTAATGGAATTGGGTGAATAGCATCTTTCTCATCATATCCCTCTGGTACAGTGACATAATAAATCTCTTGTTCGATATTACCTTCTGGATTCTGACCTTGTATCCACTTCCCGTCTAATCGTATTCGTATATAAGGAATTTCACCTGGCCCATCAACTACCATTTGTTTGATATGTGGAGGAATTCCAGTTAAATTTGATGAAGGCTCCTCATTAAGTTCTGGAAATTCAACCCTTGCCTCTATGAACAGACTGATTTCATTAATTTTATCTGGGTCAACATTGCTAGGGATATGAAAATCACTTTTAATAAGGTTTCTTTCCGTACTTTTTTGACCAAATAATCTTAGTAATGAACTTATTAATGCAGTCTTCCCTGTACTATTACTGCCTATTAAAGCAGTAAGATTATTGAGTGAAACAGTCTGTGGCTGTTCCCCAAATGACCTGAAATTTTTTAAAGTTACACTCGCTACTCTAATAACAATGACCCCCTACCTTTTTTTAAAAATTATATCAAATAATCATAATATTTCCTATTGACCTATTTGACATAGGATTCATATCGATCTGAATGAACTATTTTAATTCATTTTTATATTCTTTATATATTGTAATAAGAATAACTTAAACCACGAGGTAAACTTTCATAAAAATCAAAAAAATGAGAAGTAAACACTTGGTCTACTCCTCTAATTTAGTTTCTTTTCCCTTGGCTTCTTCATAGTCTGGTGTTTTCTTCGATAAGCCAAGACGATCATTTTCGCCAGTTCTTGACATGCCTTTTAGCCTTGTATATTCATCACCTTGCTTTTCATAGTATGAAAACGAAGATAATTCATCATTAGAATCTTTAGACGTATAGAAAACCTAATCTTTCAATACCTAAAAAACAAATGAAATTTTGGACACCTGAGCAATTTAAAGCATTTGTAAAATTAATAGATGAAAATGAAGAGCAGCTTTTTAAAGTATTCTACACTGTTGCTTATTTCACGGGAATGAGATGTGGAGAACTACTCGCTTTGACTTGGAATGATATTGATAACGTAAGAAAAGAAATAAATGTGTATAAGTCACTATCATTTATTAAAGGTGAATATAAAATCACTCCACCAAAGACCAAAAACTCTAATAGACGGATCAGTATTAATACAAAATTATTTGAAATGTTACTGGACTGGAAAGAAAAACAACAAGACATATTAGAAAAACTTCAAGTATCATCATCAGACAACACTTTTATTTTCCAGTACAAAGAGAGCCCAGCCAATAAAGACATCTTTAGCCGAAAAATCAAAACAATTTGTAATCGAGGAGAAGTAGAACCGATCCGCCTTCATGATCTGAGACATTCACATGTCGCATTGTTAATTCATCAAAGAGAAGATTACATCACAATAAAGGAACGACTAGGACATGCTTCAATCAAAACAACAATCGATGTTTATGGTCATCTCTTTCCTAATAAACAAAAAGAAACTGCTGATAAGCTGGATGAATTATTCTAACAAGTGGAGTAAAAAGGAGTAAACCTTAAAATTAAAAGAGAGCATAAAAAAATACCAGGGGTCTACAACCCTTGGTATCATTGATGCGGCCGAGAGGACTTGAACCTCCACGGGTTATTCACCCACTAGGCCCTCAACCTAGCGCGTCTGCCATTCCGCCACGACCGCGTGATCATTGAATTGTGTTTGTGCTGATTTATTAGGCTCTTAACCTAGTAAAACCAATTTGCGTGCACTTTGTAAATAAAGTGCGGGTGAAGGGACTCGAACCCCCACGCCGTAAAGACACTAGATCCTAAGTCTAGCGCGTCTGCCAATTCCGCCACACCCGCATAAGACAAATGGTGAGCCATGAAGGACTCGAACCTTCGACCCTCTGATTAAAAGTCAGATGCTCTACCAACTGAGCTAATGGCTCTTACTATTAGATTTCAAAAAATAAAAATGGCTGGGCTAGCTGGATTCGAACCAACGCATGACGGAGTCAAAGTCCGTTGCCTTACCGCTTGGCTATAGCCCAACGAAATGGAATGACCCGTACGGGATTCGAACCCGTGTTACCGCCGTGAAAGGGCGGTGTCTTAACCGCTTGACCAACGGGCCGATGGTTGAGAACTTATATCGAAATCTTATGGCGGAGAAGGAGGGATTTGAACCCTCGCGCCGCTTACGCGACCTACACCCTTAGCAGGGGCGCCTCTTCAGCCACTTGAGTACTTCTCCAATATGGCTCCACAGGCAGGATTCGAACCTGCGACCGATCGGTTAACAGCCGATAGCTCTACCACTGAGCTACTGTGGAAT
>NZ_JALAMR010000023.1:0-2500 GCF_026790125.1 Bacillus sp. N12A5
CTTTGAAAACTAAACAAGACAAAACGTACCTGTTAATTCATTTTTTATAAATCGCACAGCGATGTGCGTAGTCAGTCAAACTACTTTATCGGAGAGTTTGATCCTGGCTCAGGACGAACGCTGGCGGCGTGCCTAATACATGCAAGTCGAGCGGACAGATGGGAGCTTGCTCCCTGATGTTAGCGGCGGACGGGTGAGTAACACGTGGGTAACCTGCCTGTAAGACTGGGATAACTCCGGGAAACCGGGGCTAATACCGGATGCTTGTTTGAACCGCATGGTTCAAACATAAAAGGTGGCTTCGGCTACCACTTACAGATGGACCCGCGGCGCATTAGCTAGTTGGTGAGGTAATGGCTCACCAAGGCAACGATGCGTAGCCGACCTGAGAGGGTGATCGGCCACACTGGGACTGAGACACGGCCCAGACTCCTACGGGAGGCAGCAGTAGGGAATCTTCCGCAATGGACGAAAGTCTGACGGAGCAACGCCGCGTGAGTGATGAAGGTTTTCGGATCGTAAAGCTCTGTTGTTAGGGAAGAACAAGTACCGTTCGAATAGGGCGGTACCTTGACGGTACCTAACCAGAAAGCCACGGCTAACTACGTGCCAGCAGCCGCGGTAATACGTAGGTGGCAAGCGTTGTCCGGAATTATTGGGCGTAAAGGGCTCGCAGGCGGTTTCTTAAGTCTGATGTGAAAGCCCCCGGCTCAACCGGGGAGGGTCATTGGAAACTGGGGAACTTGAGTGCAGAAGAGGAGAGTGGAATTCCACGTGTAGCGGTGAAATGCGTAGAGATGTGGAGGAACACCAGTGGCGAAGGCGACTCTCTGGTCTGTAACTGACGCTGAGGAGCGAAAGCGTGGGGAGCGAACAGGATTAGATACCCTGGTAGTCCACGCCGTAAACGATGAGTGCTAAGTGTTAGGGGGTTTCCGCCCCTTAGTGCTGCAGCTAACGCATTAAGCACTCCGCCTGGGGAGTACGGTCGCAAGACTGAAACTCAAAGGAATTGACGGGGGCCCGCACAAGCGGTGGAGCATGTGGTTTAATTCGAAGCAACGCGAAGAACCTTACCAGGTCTTGACATCCTCTGACAATCCTAGAGATAGGACGTCCCCTTCGGGGGCAGAGTGACAGGTGGTGCATGGTTGTCGTCAGCTCGTGTCGTGAGATGTTGGGTTAAGTCCCGCAACGAGCGCAACCCTTGATCTTAGTTGCCAGCATTCAGTTGGGCACTCTAAGGTGACTGCCGGTGACAAACCGGAGGAAGGTGGGGATGACGTCAAATCATCATGCCCCTTATGACCTGGGCTACACACGTGCTACAATGGACAGAACAAAGGGCAGCGAAACCGCGAGGTTAAGCCAATCCCACAAATCTGTTCTCAGTTCGGATCGCAGTCTGCAACTCGACTGCGTGAAGCTGGAATCGCTAGTAATCGCGGATCAGCATGCCGCGGTGAATACGTTCCCGGGCCTTGTACACACCGCCCGTCACACCACGAGAGTTTGTAACACCCGAAGTCGGTGAGGTAACCTTTTAGGAGCCAGCCGCCGAAGGTGGGACAGATGATTGGGGTGAAGTCGTAACAAGGTAGCCGTATCGGAAGGTGCGGCTGGATCACCTCCTTTCTAAGGATATATACGGAATATAAGACCTTGGGTCTTATAAACAGAACGTTCCCTGTCTTGTTTAGTTTTGAAGGATCATTCCTTCGAAACGTGTTCTTTGAAAACTAGATAACAGTAGACATCACATTCAATTAGTAAGACAAGATATCACATAGTGATTCTTTTTAACGGTTAAGTTAGAAAGGGCGCACGGTGGATGCCTTGGCACTAGGAGCCGATGAAGGACGGGACGAACACCGATATGCTTCGGGGAGCTGTAAGCAAGCTTTGATCCGGAGATTTCCGAATGGGGAAACCCACCACTCGTAATGGAGTGGTATCCATATCTGAATTCATAGGATATGAGAAGGCAGACCCGGGGAACTGAAACATCTAAGTACCCGGAGGAAGAGAAAGCAAATGCGATTCCCTGAGTAGCGGCGAGCGAAACGGGATTAGCCCAAACCAAGAGGCTTGCCTCTTGGGGTTGTAGGACACTCTGTACGGAGTTACAAAAGAACGAGGTAGATGAAGAGGTCTGGAAAGGCCCGCCATAGGAGGTAACAGCCCTGTAGTCAAAACTTCGTTCTCTCCTGAGTGGATCCTGAGTACGGCGGAACACGTGAAATTCCGTCGGAATCCGGGAGGACCATCTCCCAAGGCTAAATACTCCCTAGTGACCGATAGTGAACCAGTACCGTGAGGGAAAGGTGAAAAGCACCCCGGAAGGGGAGTGAAAGAGATCCTGAAACCGTGTGCCTACAAGTAGTCAGAGCCCGTTAACGGGTGATGGCGTGCCTTTTGTAGAATGAACCGGCGAGTTACGATCCCGTGCAAGGTTAAGCAGAAGATGCGGAGCCGCAGCGAAAGCGAGTCTGAATAGGGC
>NZ_JALAMR010000024.1:0-534 GCF_026790125.1 Bacillus sp. N12A5
CTTTCGAGTAATTCTTTTTTAGAGATTAATTGTTCCTCCATAAATCCAGCTCCTTTGATGGATACATTGTAACATAACACTGTTACGTTGTTAAGCCCAAAAAAATAAAACAAAGCCTCTCATGCTGACAAAAAAAGTCCGCTCATCATAATGGGCGGACTTTTTTTACTATTTTAAATCACGGTAATTTTGCTGGCGCAGCGCCTCATAAACAAGAATCGCCGCTGTATTGGACAGGTTTAATGATCTGACATGCTCAGTCATCGGGAGACGCAGGCAGCGGTCCATGTTATTTTGGATCAAATCCTTTGGCAAACCGCTTGTTTCTCTTCCAAACACGAAGAAATAATCCTCGTTAAGATCTGTGTAATCAAATGAGGTATGAGGCTGCTGGCCGAATTTCGTAATAAAGAAAAACTGGCCTTTTTGATATTCCTCAAACAATTCTTCTAATGAATCATGATACACCACGTTAACGAACTCCCAATAATCGAGTCCTGCACGCTTCAGCATTTTATCATCCGTTGAAAAGCC
>NZ_JALAMR010000025.1:0-55163 GCF_026790125.1 Bacillus sp. N12A5
GACTGACTACGCACATCGCTGTGCGATTTATAAAAAATGAATTAACAGGTACGTTTTGTCTTGTTTAGTTTTCAAAGATCATTTTGTTCACTTCGTTCAAGCGACTTTATTATTATAACTCGTTGTCTCAGTGAAGTCAATAACTTTTTTTGAAGTTATTTTTTTCGTTATCGCCTTGTTTAGCGGCAACGAATAATAATATACCACCATGTAAATAATAGTGCAATAGTTTTTTTGAAGAAATACTTAGGAATTTAAAAAGAGCGGCATCCTTTCTCCATGAAAGATGCCGCTCTTCTATATTAGCGTTGTCTCATTTGCGGGAATAACAGCACATCACGAATAGAAGGAGCATTCGTTAGCAGCATAACCAGACGGTCAATACCGATGCCTAACCCCCCTGTTGGCGGCATACCGTATTCCAGTGCTTCAACAAAGTCTTCATCCATCAGATGAGCTTCATCATTGCCAGCTTCACGCTCTTTTAACTGCGCTTCAAAGCGTTCTCTTTGATCAATAGGATCATTCAGCTCTGTAAACGCGTTTGCATGTTCACGTCCAACGATAAACAGTTCAAAACGGTCTGTAAAACGCGGGTCCTCAGGGTTTTTCTTAGCAAGAGGAGAAATTTCTACAGGATGACCGTAGATAAACGTTGGCTGAATAAGCGTTTCTTCAATTTTTTGTTCGAAGAATTCGTTAATGATATGGCCTACTGTCATAGACTCTTTAATCTCTACACCATGTTCTTTAGCGTATTCACGCGCCTGTTCAACAGTAACCTCTTCCCAGAAGTCAACGCCAGTCGCTTCTTTGACTGCGTCAACCATATGGATTCTTTTCCACTCAGGTTTAAGGTCGATTTGTTCTTCCCCGTATTGGATCGTAGTCGTTCCAAGCACTTCTTGAGCGATATGGGCAACGAGGTTTTCTGTTAAGCTCATGATATCTTTATAGTCTGCATACGCTTCATACAACTCAATCATCGTGAACTCAGGGTTATGGCGTGTTGAGACACCTTCATTACGGAACACACGGCCGATTTCATATACCTTTTCTAAACCGCCGACGATCAGGCGTTTTAGGTGCAGTTCAATTGCAATACGCATATAGAGCGGAATGTCTAACGCATTATGATGAGTGATAAACGGACGTGCAGACGCACCTCCAGGAATGCTGTGCATTGTTGGTGTTTCTACTTCTAAGTATCCATGATCATCAAGGTATCTTCTCATAGCTTGAATGATCTTGCTTCGTGTGATGAACGTATGTTTGCTGTCTGGATTTACGATAAGATCCAGGTAGCGTTGACGGTAGCGCTGTTCAACATCTTTTAAACCATGGTATTTGTCTGGAAGCGGGCGAAGCGCTTTTGTCAGCAATTCAAAAGAAGTTGCTTTAACAGACAATTCGCCTACATTTGTTTTGAAGACTTTTCCGGTTACGCCGATAAGATCACCGAGGTCAGAAGACTTGAAGATTTCGTATTGATCGTCACCAACACTGTCTTTTCTTACGTAGATTTGAATTTGGCCTTCTAAGTCTTGAAGATGTGCAAATCCGGCTTTTCCTTTGCCGCGTTTTGTCATCATGCGGCCTGCGATTGTGACTTCAATCGCTTTTTCTTCTAACTCTTCTTTGGTTAGATCTTGATATGCCGAAATAACTTCCTGAGACTGATGAGTTCTTTCAAAACGTGCACCGAACGGATCAATGCCGTTTTCTCTCAGCTGATTCATTTTATCGCGTCTGACTTGCAGCTGGTCGTTCAATTCTTCATGGTTATGCTCTTCTTGACTCATTGTTATCACTCCATTACAGATATTGTTTCATAAAAAAAGCAGAAAAACTGCCAGCGCAAAACTGGCAGTGAGCAGCAAATAGAGGTGAGTATTATCCTACTTTTGCGTTTTGAAGCTCTTTTGCCTCAACTTCAACCGTAAATGCATCTAAAAGCTGTACAAACTCTTCTCTTGTCTCGCAATGATTGATTTCATTACGAACATTCGCATTGCCCCTTACGCCTTTCAGATACCATGCAGCGTGCTTTCTCATTTCTCTTACCGCTACATTTTCACCTTTTAAGTTAATCAGGCGGTCAAGATGCAGTTTGCATACCGCCATTTTCTCGCGTACTTGCGGCTCTTCTTTTAATTCACCTGTTTCAAGGTACTGAACCGTACGGTAAATCATCCACGGATTGCCCAATGCAGCGCGTCCGATCATGACACCGTCTACTCCTGTTTCATCGAGCATACGCTTAGCATCCTGCGGCGTCTCCACATCGCCGTTCCCGATAACCGGAATCGATACTGATTGTTTTACTTCTTTGATGATGTCCCAGTTTGCCGTTCCTTCGTACATCTGCACTCTTGTACGGCCGTGAAGCGCAACGGCTTTTCCGCCCGCACGTTCTACGGCCTGTGCATTTTTCACTGCGAAAATGTGGTCTTCATCCCAGCCCATTCTCATTTTCACTGTAACCGGTTTTTCAACGGCATCCACTACTGCAGAAACCATTTCGTAAATCTTATCAGGATCGAGAAGCCATTTGGCTCCCGCATCGCATTTTGTAATCTTTGGCACAGGACAACCCATGTTAATATCAATAATATCAGCAGTTGTGTTTTGATCTACAAACTTCGCCGCTTCTACAAGGGTTTCCTTTTTGCCTCCGAAAATTTGAAGGCTGAGCGGTTTTTCGCGTTCATCAATGTAAAGCATGCCCATTGTTCTAGCATTGTTGTAAAGGATTGCTTTGTCACTGACCATTTCAGCGCATACCAATCCAGCTCCGAACTCCTTTACGGTCAATCTGAATGCAGAGTTGCAGACACCAGCCATAGGAGCAAGCACAACCTGATTTTTCAATTGAATATCCCCAATTTTAAACAAATTTTCTCCTCCTTTCATTTGTTATTTTTTTCGGGCGGCGCCAATTCGTCCGCGCTTATATTTAAAACATCTGTTGCATCTTGAATGATGGCAGCTGACGGCAATCGGTTTCCGCGTTCAATTTCGCCGAGAATAGAAACTGATATACCTAATGCTTTTGCAAATCCTTCTTGAGTATAACCTTTCAGCTTTCTGAATGCACGAATTCGTCTACCCCAGATTTCTGCTTCCATACTCTTACACCTTCTTGGTCGGTTTCCGCGTTTTTTGCCTCTTTTTCAACCTGCGGGCAAATCTCCGCAAGCGGCGCAAGTACAAACAAACGCTCATACATTCTCGGATGCGGAACAATTAGTTGCTCTGTTTCAATATTTTCACGATTAAACAGCAAAATGTCAAGGTCTGCCGTCCTCGGCCCCCATCTTACTTCCCTTGTTCTTCCTAATTCATTTTCGATGTGCTGCGTCAGTTCAAGGAGTTCAAAAGGGTTCAGTGACGTCTTGATTTCAACAGCCATATTCAAAAATTCATCTTGGTCTTCGTATCCGACAGGGTCAGTTTCATAAATAGAAGACACTTGAGTGACCATCACCGCATCATGCTGGTGCAGCAAGGCCACTGCTTGTCTTAAATACGTTTCTCTATCTCCAATGTTAGATCCAAGTGCAATATAAGCTATGTTGTTCATGATTTTTTTCTCGTGATTTCAATTGCTACTGATTTATAGTGTCCGGGAATTGGCGGGTCGGGCTTAATCACTTTCACAGTACATTGCTGCACCGGCTGAAATTTCCGAAGGACCGTATCAGCAATGCGTTCCGCCAGCGTTTCCACTAACTTCACTGGCTCCCCTTCTACGATATCCTTACATACGTGATAGAGCTCAGCGTAGTTGATCGTATGCTCAAGGTCGTCTGTTTGTCCGGCTTTGCTTAAATCCAGCTCAGCAGTTAAATCAACTTTAAACCGCTGGCCGAGCTTGTTTTCTTCTTTGAACACACCGTGATATCCGTAAAACTCCATGCCTTCTACATAGACTTTATCCATGGTGCACCCCTCCCTTATTCAGCATCGCATCCATCATTTTCGCCATTCTGGCTATTTGTTTTACGTCATGGACCCTGACAATGTCGCAGCCTTTTTGAATGCCGAGACATACGGTCGCACCGGTGCCCTCAGCCCGCTCCTCAGGCGGAAGATCCAGAACACGTCCGATGAATCTTTTTCGGGAGGTTGCCAAAAGAACCGGATACCCCAGTCCGCTGAAAATTTCCAGTCTGTTCATTACTGCCAAATTGTCATGATACGTTTTCGCGAACCCGATACCCGGATCAAGAATAATGTTCTTCTCCTCAACTCCGGCCCCAACAGCGATTTTTACACTCTCCATTAAGTCCGACAGCATATCCGGTAATAAGTCATTGTAATTTCTCTCTGGGCGGTTATGCATGAGAACGATTGGAACATTGTGTTCAGCTGCAACCGAAGCCATCTTCGGATCATGTTTCGCTCCCCAAATATCATTGATGATGGATGCGCCGGCTTTCACAGCTTCATCTGCGACAGAAGCCTTGTACGTATCTACGGAAATCGGCACGCCAAGTTCTTTTGTGATCCGCTCAATCACCGGAATCACTCTGGACATCTCCTCATCCTCTGACACGTACTCAGCACCGGGCCTTGTCGATTCTCCTCCGATATCAATGATATGTGCACCGTCATCAATCATCTCTTTCGCGTGCAGGAGCGCCTTGTCTAAGCTGTCATATTTTCCGCCGTCCGAGAAAGAGTCAGGCGTGACGTTTAAAATCCCCATCACCAGTGTCTTCTCTTTATATGATAAAGCGCTGGGCTTGGTGTGGATTACTTGTGTTTGGTCTATCGTTTGCTGCGCCATTCTCTTCCTCCCATTTCATGAATCATGTTCTTTATTTCTTTTTTGTAAAGCGTTTGAAGAGCAGAGACTGCTTCTCCGCTGAGACCCGCATAATTGACTTCTTCTATTTTCGTAAACGGGATGATCTCAAGAACCGAGTTCGTCATCCACGCTTCATCAGCTGTCAAAAGAGCTTCTGACTCATATAGGCCTGTTTTGAGATCCAGCCCTATTTTCTTTGTATGTTCTATAACAAAACGTCTCGTGACACCGTCCAGAATACCGGTATCAAGTGACGGGGTATAGATGCAGCTGCCTTTTCTCCAGAAAACGTTTGATATGATGCCCTCTGCAACAGCACCATCCTCTGTTAAGAAAATCCCTTCGATACGGGGATCATTTCCGATTTCCCGCTTCGCATACATATTATTTAAGTAATGATGAGATTTTAACCGAAATGGCCCCTCTGGTGTGTTTCTCCGTATCGATAAAATCTTTCCTTCTTTTTGTAAAGGTAAGCTTTCTGGGTTCAGCTGGTTCACAAAGCATAAAACAGTTGGTTTATCGTAAGTCTGGGCAACAAAGCCTTTATCGCTGATTCCGGCTGATATGTCCAGCCTGACACGGGCATTCCCATCCTTGATATCATTCAGCCAAAGCAGCTTGTCCAGCATCTCAAGGATCTCATCCTTTGAAACCGTATATTCGATCTGCAGATCCTTAAGCGCCCGTTCAAGCCTTTCTATATGCCAATCAAGCAAAAATGGGCAGCCTTCGTAAAGCCTGAAGGTTTCGAAAACACCGATCCCATATAAAAATCCATGGTCAAAAGGAGAAAGAACTGCATCTTTCTCCTCTATATACCGGCCGTTTACATATATCATCACGCAATAACTTCCTTGCGGTATGTCTCAATGAAATTTCTGAGCATTTCTTTCCCAAAGGAGGTCATTATAGACTCTGGGTGAAATTGCACGCCCTCTATCGGGAGGTCATTGTGGCGAATGGCCATGATTTCTCCTTCTTTCGTTTGTGCTGTTACTGTGAAACAGCTTGGAAGCGTCTCAGGTTTAACAATCAGCGAGTGGTAACGAGTCGCGACAAGGGGATTTTTCAAACCTTCAAAGATTGTTTTGCCGTCATGCTCGATATCCGAGGTTTTTCCGTGCATCAGCCGTTCTGCCCTAACCACGTCACCGCCAAACACTTGGGCGATGGACTGATGTCCGAGGCATACACCGAAAATGGGAATTTTGCCTGCAAAATGTTTAATAGCTTCAAGGCTGATTCCTGCCTCATCAGGACTGCACGGTCCAGGAGAAATCATCAGGAAATCCGGAGACAGCTCTTCGATTTCTTCAACAGTGATGTCGTCATTACGTTTTACAATCAATTCTTCCCCAAGCTCACCTAAATACTGCACCAAGTTGTACGTGAATGAATCGTAGTTATCAATCATTAAAATCATTTCTCCGCTCACCTCATCTAATTTTTGTCTCTTCTTTGCTCAGCTCTAATGCCTTTTGCATTGCAAAAGCTTTTTTGAATGATTCCCTGTATTCGTGCTTTGGAACAGAATCAATCACAACTCCTGCGCCGGACTGCATAAATGCCTGCCCTCCGGTTGCATAAATGGTTCGAATGACGATATTAAACTGCAGATCGTGATTATATCCAAACCATCCTATAGATCCAGTATAAAGCCCGCGGCGTGTCGGCTCAAGTTCTTCTATAATTTCCATCGTTCTCACTTTGGGAGCACCTGTAATGGTTCCTCCAGGAAATACAGCATGAATAATATCTACAGCGTCATACCCATCCTGCAGTTCACCTTGGACGTTAGACACAATGTGCATCACATGCGAGTATTTTTCAATAGCCATGAATTCGTTCACGCGCACAGACCCGTAACGTGATACTCTTCCCAGATCATTTCGCTCAAGATCAACCAGCATGACATGTTCAGCTCGTTCTTTTTCGTTGTGGATCAATTCGTTTGCGAGCGCCTCATCTTCTTCATCGGTTTTCCCTCTGGAACGGGTCCCGGCAATCGGTCTCGTCTCTAATCGTTTGCCCTTTTTGCTGACAAGCAGTTCAGGCGATCCGCAAATAATTTGAAAATCAGGTGTTTCTAAATAGGCCATATACGGAGAAGGATTCACTTCTCTCAGAGCCTTGTAAATTTGATACGGGTGGGCAGACAGTGACTGTGACTGCCTGATTGACAGATTGACTTGAAACACATCTCCACTGGCAATGTATTGTTTGATTTTCTCTACTGCTTGTGAGAATCCATCCTCAGTAAATGGTGCCGCAAAGGAACCGTCTGCTTCATGCTTCATCTCTCGCGAAGGAACAGCAGGAAGCTCAGTCACCCACATGCGCTCCAGCTCAGATAGCTTCGCCTCTGCAGATTTTTGATCAGAACCATTAACATGAGTAATCAGCCACAGAGTCTCTTCTTGATGGTCATAAACTGCTATATCATCAAAAACAAGAAAATATATATCCGGTGTTTCCAGGTCATCTAATGAAAGCATTTTAAAGTTCTCAATGTAACGTGCGTAATCATAGCTAAGAAACCCGATTGCCCCGCCTTGAAAATCCGGAAGCTCATCATCCGTTTCTGTTTCCAGCGTTTTAAACCAGCTGTGGAAGGCACGTAAAGGATCACCTTCCTTAAACAGCATCTCGTCACCATGCTTAATGGTGGTAATTCCATCTTTTCCTTTTACAGTCGCAATTGGATCAAGACCGGCTATCGTGTATCTGCCGCCTCTTGCACTTTCAAGCAGTACATGCTGTTTTTTGGATTGCGCAAGTTTCTCAAATTGTTGTAAGAATGAATCTTTTTGGAAGGGTACTTTTTTGCCTGCCGGTCTGCGTTGTGCCATTTATATCATTCCTCTATTTTCTATTTTGCTTGTTTTTTATTGTAAAGCAATCTTGTTAGTGAAAAAAGTGAATTTCTCTTCCAAGAATAACATTCGTCGCAGACACGGCATATTTGATGCACAAATAAAAAAAACTCCCGGCGGACCGGGAGTTTGCTTTTTTAATCGAATTGGTACAGCGGCGTGCTCAGATAACGTTCGCCGTTACTTGGAATGATAGCTAATACTTTTTTTCCTTTTCCAAGTTTTTTCGCCACTTGAAGAGCAGCATAAATTGCCGCACCTGATGAGATGCCTCCGAGAATTCCTTCTTCACGTGCAGCTCTGCGCGCATATTCAAATGCTTCTTCATTCTTCACAGGGAAAATTTCATCGTATACTTCCGTGTTTAAGATGTCCGGCACAAATCCAGCTCCGATCCCCTGAATTTTGTGGGGGCCTGGTTTTCCTCCTGAAAGCACTGGAGAATCTGACGGTTCAACAGCGTAAATTTTGATGGAAGGGTATGCTTCCTTCAGAACTTCACCCGCTCCTGTAATCGTTCCGCCTGTTCCGATTCCCGCCACAAATGCGTCAAGCTGATCATCACCGAATTGTTCAACGATTTCCTTACCCGTTGTTTGACGGTGAATTTCTGGGTTAGAAGGGTTATTAAACTGCTGAGGCACAAAGTATCCATGCTTTTCAGCAAGTTCTTCAGCTTTCTTAATAGCACCTTTCATGCCTTCCGCACCAGGAGTTAGCACAAGCTCAGCACCGTATGCGCGAAGAAGGTTGCGGCGCTCCATACTCATTGTATCAGGCATAACCAAAATAGCTTTTAATCCTTTAGCAGCAGCAACCATCGCAAGACCGATTCCCGTATTTCCGCTTGTCGGTTCAATGATTGTATCACCAGCTTTTAATTTTCCTTCTTTTTCAGCGGCTTCAATCATGGCTAAGCCGATACGGTCTTTTACACTGCTTCCAGGGTTCATGTATTCAAGCTTTAGATATACATCCGCACTGTTTTCATCTGCAAGGCGATTTAATTTAACGATTGGCGTATTCCCAATTAATTCAGTAATGGAGTTTGCTACACGTACCATTCTCGACACCTCAATTTCCGACTATTTGTATTGGTATTATGTATATAATCTATCAATTTCAAAATTTTTTGTCAATCATTTAGTACTTTTTTCCCCATAAAACCAAGATACATCAGCTTCTTTCCATAGCGTTTTGACTGTAGCTTTATCACCTAACTGATCCATTGCGATTTGCCGCCTGATCTGATCCTTCACTTCATCATATGAGAATGTCCTTGCCTTTAGTTTTTCTTTCAGCTGAATCACGGCATATCCGTTACTGACCTTTATCGGCTCCTCAGACCATTCATCCTCTTTGAGTGTTTTAGCTTCTTCAATGTATGCTGACGGGATGTTGTCTGATGCTTCTGTGACAAAGCCTAAATCTCCGCCGTATGGTGATGTATATCTGTCTGTGGACCTTTCCGCTGCAACAGCTTCAAAGCTAGAGCCGCCTTTTAGTTCTTTCAGGACTTCTCTCGCTTCTTCTTCATCTTTTACAACAATGTGCCGAATTCGATACGAATCATCAAACTGATACAGTTCTTTATTTTTATTATAGAATGATTTCATTTCACTGTTTGAGATATCAATATCCCTCGTTAACAATTCTTCGAGGAGAATATTATAACGAATTTGGTCTTTCCACTCTTTTTCAGTTGTATGTTCGTCTTCGTAAAAGGAATTGTTGACCGCTTTAATCAGCAAAAATTCACGATCAATTTCATTTTTAGACACTTTGAGATCGTTCTTTTTGGCGAGCTGCTCAACGACACGGACATTGATCATATCTTCAAGAGTCGACTTTCCATATTGATCTTCCATTTCTTTCAGCCATTCTTCTCTTGTCACGCTTTTGCCTCCGATCGTCGCAATAGACTCACCGGACGGCGATGCGCCTGCTTGGGATTTGGTCAGCGTATACGCAACGGCAATACAGCAAACCAGCAGCGCCCCTAAAATAACGGTCCAGATTGTTCTTGATTTCAAACCTGCTTTCAGCCCCTTTTCTTAAATTAAAAAACCCGCTAAAGAGCTTAGCGGGTAGTTTGATCACGAAGCCCTTCCAGCTCTTCTTTTGTAAATAAGTACTTTTCATTACAAAAATGGCATACAGCTTCGGCTTGTCCATCTTCTTCTATCATATCTTGAATTTCTTTTTTGCCTAGTCCTAAAATAGCTGTTTCGAAACGTTCTTTTGAACAAGGACAATGGAATCTAACAGGCATCGTTTCTAAAATCTCAGGCTTCTCACCTAGGACCTCTTCCAAAATTTCTTCAGGTGTAAGCCCTTTTTGGATGAGCTTAGAAATCGGCTCTACTTGAGATAGCCGCTGTTCAATTTTTGTGATCGTTTCATCATCTGTTCCCGGCATAAGCTGAATAATAAAGCCTCCTGCCGCAAGAATGGTATTGTCAGGATTCACGAGCACTCCTACACCCACTGATGAAGGAACCTGTTCCGATGACACAAGATAGTAGGTGAAATCATCGCCCAATTCTCCTGAAACAATTTCTACTTGTCCTGTGAAGAACTCGCGCAGCCCTAAATCTTTTACGACACTTAACGTTCCGCTCGTTCCAACCGCACGTCTGACATCAAGCTTGCCTTGTTCATTTAAATCAAAATGTACTTGCGGGTTAGAGACGTACGCTCTGACTTCCCCTTTTGCATTGGCATCAGCCACAATTGCTCCGATTGGACCTCCGCCCTCGATTTTCACTGTCAGCTTGTCATCACCCTTCAGCATAGCGCCGAGCATAAGCGAAGCTGTCATTGTACGGCCCAGTGCAGCGGATGCTGTCGGCCACGTGCCGTGCCGTCTTTGCCCCTCATTTACCATTTCCGTTGTTCTCGCTGCATAAGCGCGAACTTTTCCTTCATACGCAAGTGCTTTTACTAAATAATCCATTACAAAACCTCCTATACACTTCCTACGCGGTTTCGTTCATAAATCAATTCCAGCCCTTTAAGGGTTAAGAATGGATCAACGATATCTATACAATCTGATTCGTTTGCAATGAGCGGCGCAAGGCCTCCCGTCGCAATGACCTTTGGTTCCTGTTTAGCCTGCCATTTCATTCGCTTGACGATTCCTTCCACTTGACCGACATAGCCAAATAAAATTCCAGATTGCATCGCGCTTACAGTGTTTTTTCCGATGATATTGTCAGGCCGGGTGATTTCGATTCGCGGAAGCTTTGCCGCACGCGAGTAAAGCGCCTCTGTCGAAATCGTAATCCCAGGAGCAATCGCCCCGCCCATGTATTGTTTGTTTTCATCTATATAGCAGTACGTTGTGGCAGTTCCGAAATCAACAACAATTAACGGATTGCCGTATAAGTGTATCGCAGCGACAGCATTTACGATTCTGTCTGCTCCCACTTCTTTCGGATTGTCATATTTTATATTTAAACCGGTTTTCATACCCGGACCGACAATTTGCGGTTCGATATGAAAGTATTTTGTGCACATTCTTTCTAACGCAAACATGATTGGCGGCACTACTGATGAAATAATAATGCCATCTATCTGTTCAAACATAAGTCCGGAATGGTCGAATAAAGAGCGCAAAATCATCCCAAACTCATCTTCTGTTTTATGCCTGCTTGTTTCTATACGCCAGTGATATTCTAATTTTCCCTCATGATATACACCAAGTACAGTATTGGTGTTCCCCACATCAATAACCAGTAACAACCTCTATCACCACTTTTGAATAGTTTCTCTATATTACTTTTACAAACATTCTACAATACCATACACGATCAGCGGCTCATTTGTAAACAAATCGATACCAGAATTGGATGATTGCAAAAGCGGCTGCTTGAGGCAAAATTACATAAAAAAACTGCCAGCGTCAGCTGGCAGTTTTTAGAAAGAAAGCGAATTACTCTTTTGTATCGTCTTTCTTTTCTTCTGTCTTCGTCAGAATGTTTACTTTCACGTCATCATTCTTCTCATCATCAGAAAAATTGCGCTCTGGCAATGTTCCATGATCGACAAGGTGTTTGATTTGTTCAGCGTCCAGTGTTTCAACTTTCAGAAGCGTTTGAGCAATCAATTCAAGCTTGTCACGATTTTCAGTCAGGATTTGTTTCGCACGCTCATAACATTCTTTGATGATGCGCTGAATTTCCTGATCAATTTCGTAAGCGATCTGATCACTGTAGTTTTGTTCGTTGTTGAAATCACGGCCTAAGAATACCTGACCGCCCTGAGACTGTCCAAATTGCATTGGTCCCAGTTTATCTGACATACCGAATTCTGTAACCATTCGTCTAGCAATGTTTGTCGCACGCTGGAAGTCATTGTGCGCTCCTGTGCTAACTTCACCGAAGATAATCTCTTCAGCGACACGTCCGCCCAAGAGGCCGACAATTTTATCAAGCAGCTCGGGCTTTGTTTGGAAGTAACGGTCTTCTCTTGGCAGCATAACAGCGTAACCGCCTGCCTGCCCCCGAGGAACAATCGTTACTTTATGAACCATATCTGCCTCATCTAAAACAAGTCCGATAACGGTGTGTCCGCCTTCGTGATAAGCCACGATATTGCGTTCTTTCTTAGAGATGACGCGGCTCTTCTTAGCTGGTCCGGCAATTACGCGGTCCGTCGCTTCGTCAATATCACGTGCATCGATTTTTTTCTTATTTTGACGAGCTGCCACTAGTGCAGCTTCATTCAGGAGATTTTCTAAGTCAGCGCCCGAGAAGCCAGGTGTTCTCATGGCAATTGATTTCAGGTTAACCGTTTCATCCAGCGGTTTGTTTCTCGCATGGACTTTCAATACAGCTTCACGGCCAATGACATCTGGGCGGTCCACTGTGATTTGACGGTCAAAACGTCCCGGACGAAGTAAGGCTGGGTCCAAGATGTCCGCACGGTTCGTCGCAGCAATGATGATAATACCTTCATTGGCGCTGAATCCGTCCATTTCAACAAGCAATTGGTTGAGCGTCTGTTCACGTTCATCGTGTCCGCCGCCGAGACCCGCTCCACGCTGGCGTCCGACTGCGTCAATTTCATCAATGAAGATCAAACAAGGCGCATTCTTTTTCGCATTTTCAAACAAGTCACGCACACGGGAAGCACCGACCCCTACAAACATTTCAACGAAATCAGATCCGCTGATGCTGAAGAAAGGTACGCCAGCTTCACCTGCACAAGCTTTGGCCAGCAATGTTTTACCGGTACCAGGAGGTCCGACTAAAAGTACGCCTTTTGGTATTCTTGCACCAAGCTCGGCAAACTTGCGGGGATCTTTCAGAAACTCAACAACTTCAACGAGTTCTTGTTTTTCTTCGTCTGCCCCTGCAACGTCTTTAAATTTGACGCGTTTCTTTTCCTCTGTATAAAGCTTCGCCTTGCTCTTACCAAAGTTCATGACACGGCTGCCGCCGCCTTGAGCCTGATTGAGCAGGAAGAAAAACAGAATAAAGATAATGACAAATGGGATGATGGTCGTCAGGAACGTCACCCATCCGCTTGTTTCTTGAGCGGGCTCAACCTTTACGTCTGTCTTTTTCAAAGCATTAAATATCTGGTCTGCTCCCTTTCCTTCAGGAACATGAGTCAAAAAGTATTGATCTTTGTCGTAGTTTTTCAGCTGTCCTTTTACCTCATAAACACCTCTGACAGGCTGAACCGATACGCTATCAACTTTCCCGTCATCCAGGTTTTTGATGAACGTACTGTACGACATATTTTCTGTTTTCGGATTTGAGGTCTGGAAGTAGCTCACAACCCCGATTACTACTAATAAAATAAGTAAATAAAAAATGGTATTACGGAAGACCCGATTCATTCCTTACCTCCTCCCACAGTAAGCACAACTATGTTCAATAGTACCATAGAAAATCATTCCAATACAAACAATAACCATCTCGGAAGCAGGCTGCCGATCAGCTTTCATAAACTGCCGGTTTTAACACTCCGATATAAGGCAGATTGCGATAGCGCTCAGCATAATCAAGTCCGTAACCCACTACAAACGCGTCAGGAACTTTAAAGCCTACAAAGTCTGCTTTGATGTCCGCTTTTCTTCCGCTCGGTTTATCCAAAAGGGTAACAATCTTAATTGATTTTGCTTTACGGTATCGGAAGAGCTCTACTAGATAACTTAAGGTTAACCCACTGTCGATGATATCTTCAATAATTAAGATGTCCCGGCCCTCTACAGATGTATCCAAATCTTTAATGATTTTGACTTCTCCAGAAGAAACCGTAGACTTTCCGTAGCTTGATACATCCATGAAATCCATTTCCAAATATGTATCAATATGCTTGATAAGATCCGCCATAAAAGGAAGCGCTCCTTTTAACACACCGATTGCCAACGGAAATGTATCTTGATACTCGCTCGTTAATTCTGCGCCTAACTCTTTTACTTTCTCTTGTATCTCTTCCTCTGAGATCAGTACTGTTTCGATATCATGTTTCATCATGATTTTGCTTGCCCCCTACACTTTTCATGCTGTCTATATTGTAATACAATGCGGTCGCTGTTTGGAATCACAAGATCTTCAAAAATTGATTTTTTCAAGCCCGGTATCCAGATAATTTCACCGCTTGCGTCAGTCACAATCGGCCAGCTGTCTCTTTCTCGGAGAGGCAGTTTCTTATCAATAAATATATCCTTTACCTTTTTCGAGCCGTTCATCCCTTTTAGTTTAATCCGGTCTCCAGCTTTTCTTGTCCGGATCGTTAAGGGAAATCGAACCTTTTTTGCACTTGTAATAAAAACAGCATTCCCATGTTCTTCAGGCGATTCCGCATAATGCTTTGCCTCTATCAGAAATCCATTGGGGAGCACTGCCGTTTCGCCAGCAGCTCCGCTTATTTGGTATTCAAAGGGAACATTTTTGCACTGCCATTGTTCAAATGTAAACAAACATGTCTGATATGATTTGACCACCCTCAGCCCTCTTGGGAAATCCAATACTCCTGAAGGACTGCCTTTTTCAGCCCACTCAAGAAACTGCTGAATATGATGAGCTGAAAAGGATGATGGAACGTTTTCATAAAGATAGTTTAATATTAGTTGAACTCCTCTTCTTTGTAAAGGCATCGGGAGGGCAAGCAATTGAGAGGAATTGATTTCAACTGATGTATTAGACTGGCTTGTGATTACTTTATTCATTTCATCTTTCGTTAATGACTGTAAGAATTGCTCATCTTCCGTCAGTGCCTCGCTTACTTTCTGAAACCTTTTATGCACATCCGGCGACTCCTGTTTCAAAAACGGGAGGACTGTTTTTCTGAATCTGTTCCTGGTGTAATCATCTTTGGCATTGCTTTCATCCGTGCGGTAGCTCAAGCCGTTTTCACGGCAATAGTGAAGGATCTCTTCCTTAGTAATGGTTAAGAATGGCCTGATGATCCGTCCCGTCCCAAAACGCCTGACAGCCTGCATTCCCGCAAGTCCCGCTCCAAGCGTGCCCTTAGCCAGTCTCATAAGGATCGTTTCAATCTGGTCATCACCATGATGCGCAAGTGCCAGATAGTCCGCTTGATGCTTTGACATGACTTCCTCAAAAAATTGATAGCGGCAATCACGTGCTGCAGCCTGTTTATTGAGACCTTTTTCCTGTGCATAAGCGGTTACATTGATTTGAGCCGTTTCACACACGAGCTGTTCAGCCTTACAATAAGCTTGGACAAAACGCATGTCCTCCTCGGATTCCGCGCCCCTGAACCGATGGTCAACGTGCGCCGCAATAATATTCGCTGAACGGCCGCATAACGTATGAAGCACGTGGAGAAGCGCCATTGAGTCCGGACCGCCGGAAACGCCTACAATGATTGTGGTCCCTTTTAATGAAAGATGATGTTTGCTAAAAAAATCTTTGACACTTTTCACAATGTCCTCCTCACAATGAGCAGGTTTTTTAAAGATATTCATATCCTATCACTTTCAATCCCTCCAAGCAAAGAAGAAGCACAGGCTTAGCAGATTCCGCCACTCAGATTAAGAAAAAGATAATGTAGGCAAAATAAAGCGCTAACACACTGACCACAATAAGCGTTGTTTCAAACAATCCGCCTGACTTCGCCGCCTTCTGTTTTGGAGTGTATCGCGTCTTCGTTACTTTCCCTTGGCGCGGTTTTTGCTGTCTTTGTCTTGTGACAGGCTGCGGTGAAGCTTTTACAGCTTGTTTTCTCTGTACTGCATTTTGCCCCGCGTCGAGCATATCCTTCTTCATTTCAACTGCGGATTGATAATCTCCATTCAATGCTGATAAAAGCACTTTTTTATACTTTTTCAGCAGCGCATTTCCTTCAATGAGAGATCTAAGCTGTTCCTTAGGCTGGTTTGTTTTCTTGAATTCTTTTTTATACACGCTGTTGATCATAATCATGGCAACCGCGAACAAATCATAGGATGGCTCTGCTTTTCTTGTTCCATACCCCCAATACCCTCTGTCATAAAACTCTGTATACTCTTTTATGGCCCGGCCTTCCTTTGTCGTGCCGCCTACATCGATGCAACGGATTCTTGCAGGCGGACCGTTTACGATCAGATTATCAGGTTTAAGATCGCCAAATATCCATCCTTGCTGGTGAAGCACTGATAAGCTGGATAACAGTTGAATCATCAATACCGGTATCCATTCTGCCCCTTTATCATTGACGAATTTCAGAAGCAGCGGCCCTTTTATGTATTCCATTGCATAAAATGAAACTTTCGTATTGGCACTGGGGATATAGGCGTCGTCCGTATCAAAAAAAGAAGGCCCCATCGTAACGGACTGGGCCTTTGAAAAAGATTTCAAGACATTCACTTCAGAAGTAATAGACAGGCTGTCATCACTCACCTTTAAGGCAACATGTCCATCTGATGCTTCTGCCAAATACACAATTCCATTGGCGCCTTTTCCTAGCTGTTTACGCAATGTATAAGTGTTTCCATTCCACTTGCCTTTGATTGTCGTACCCGGCTTAAGATTACATGCCAAACTCGTCAAGGCGTCGTTCATCATCTGCCAGCATGCTCCTTCTTGAGCGGATTTTTTGAAATTGCAGAGTCGCTTCACGTATCGCCGGACCTGTCGGCGTGATCCCGCCAGTTGAAAGCTTTGCAAAGAGAGTGGAAAGCGATTGCAGCTTCGGTGTCCAGTTCAGCACAAGCTCGACCTCTTGTTTTTTCCCGGGAAATATACACATCGCAAATTCGTTATTGCCGATTCGGGAATTGAGGCTGACAGACAAATCGATCAGCGCCTCTTTCACTGTAGGAAGCTTAGGCGCCATACTTGCGCTTGTATCAACCAGAACCAAAACCTGAAGATGCACCGTTTCTCCAAGCTCGTCTACCACTTCCATGACTTCGCCGCGCTTTTCCGGAGAAAGCTCCTCCATTTCCACATTCTTTCCGAGAATTTGTTTCAGCTCTTGATTAACCACGCCTTGTAAGGTTTGCGTCATCGCTTTTTTTGTTACCATTTGAACGGTTTGTGAAAGCTGAGACGCATATACAACCTGATGCACGCCGCCTCCGGCAAGTGCAATCCCTTCGACTTCCTTCATTGCCTCAGGGTCAATTTGGTTTTCTTCCATTATACCTATGACATTTACAGTAATCCCCTGCTCCTTAGCAAAAGCAGCCATTGCAAGCGGGTCTTCCCCATGATTCGAGCA
Organism: Bacillus sp. N12A5; assembly: GCF_026790125.1. Classification (NCBI taxonomy): domain Bacteria; kingdom Bacillati; phylum Bacillota; class Bacilli; order Caryophanales; family Bacillaceae; genus Bacillus; species Bacillus sp. N12A5. The sequence continues at coordinate 17,371 of NZ_JALAMR010000025.1, forward strand.
GCCATCCGTTATCAGCAAAATTTGATTTAAATGTCCGTTATTCACATTCATTCCTCCTGGAGAATACGAGGATTCTCAGATTCATATATTCCCATCTTCGCCAGAAGAAATTTGATTTATACGGAAGCATTATGAAATTTCTTGTTTGTGTTGAAAGATGGCCGGAACAGGAATGGATGCCCATTTTGGTGTATTATGGTCAATCCGGACGACAACGACTGTCATATCATCCTCAATTTGGCCAGATCGCGTACGGATGACTTCTTCCATGAGCAAATCGGCAATCTCCTGCGGGTCAGTTGTTTTCAAGCCTTTCATTTTGCGCTTCATCCATAAGTCATGATTTTCTACATGCTTAGGCCCCTCAAAAATGCCGTCACTCATCATAATCAAAAGGTCGCCCGCTTTCAGCTGCTCACTCACAACCTCCACATCGAATTCATTAATAATACCGATTGGCAGATTGCTCGCTTGAACTTTCATTACTTGGTCTCCCCGTTTAATAAAGCTAGGGGTTGATCCGACCTTCAAAAATTTACAGCTGGCATCTTGAAGATCGATAATAGATAGGTCAAGCGTGGAATATATCTCGTCAGTTGTCCTTAGAGACAGTATGCTGTTGATCGTTTTAATGGCTATTTTTTCATCAATGCCGGATTCAAGGATTTTCTCAAGAAGCTTGATCGTTTCATTGCTTTCGAAGTGCGCCCTAGCGCCATTGCCCATTCCGTCACTGATTGCAGCAGCATACTTTCTTGCTCCAAGCTCCATCATGCTGTAGCTGTCGCCGGAGACAAGGCCGCCGCCCTTCGCAGCGTGAGCCGCACCCGTAGATACCCTGAATGATTTTGTTGATCCAAAGGCGACATGGCTGTATCCATTCGGATGCGGAGAATGCTGTTCAGCTTTCACGAGAATTTGTTCCTCCAGAATGTCAGAAAGCATAGGAGCAATAATTTTTTCACTTTCTCCATGTCCGCTGAACGGAATGGTCATTTCAATATCGATATTTCCTTGTTCAAGACTATAGATCTCCACATGCTGAATCTCGATTCCGAAATGCTGAAGCGCCTCTATAATTTGCTCTTCCTGCAGGAAATGCTGTTCTCGTTCTCTTTTTATTTCCCGAGAAAAGTCTGCCATGACTTCAGAAACACCTAAAAGCTGTTCAGCAACAAGACGCCTGCTGTCCTGCACTTTTTTCTTGAGCGTCAAGTGGGCATGATGGTGTGCGAGTTCATCCTCAATCAGCTCTTCAACCTGTTTTGATTTAGAACAATGCTGATGAAACTCTTTCTTCAGTCTTCGGTTTGATGCATATTGTTTTTCTTCTGTTTCAAGCATAACTTGTTTCATTAAGTCATATGTTTTATCAAAGTTCTGTACCCAGCACCTGTTTTTCTTGTAGCACGTCTGACAGGAATGCTCCGTAATCTTGCTTAAAAACAGATCAACTTCGCTGTCATCTGTCTGTTCGTCCGATGCTTGGTAAAAGGTTGCAAAGCTTTCAGACAGCGCATGAAACACATTAGAGAATTGGTCTACCTTTTGAGCAGTGACATCTCTGATTTTCCTTGCATATTGCTGCTGCTCTTGTAGATGCTCCACAGTTCCCGGAATATATCGCGCCACTTTCCTTGTAATAGATTGAGGTGTTAGCAAAAACAGACCGACTGCGATTAATGACTCATAGAGCGTTGTCATCAATCCGGCAGAGCCTTCACCGTACAAAGAAATAAGAAGCGACCCAACAATCAGACCGATTGCTGCACCCGCTTTTTTCCCTTCCTTCAGCAAACCGCCTAATAAGCCGGAAAATGCGAGCAGACTCATTTGATAAAGATTTCCGATATTCGCCAAGCCAAGAATCAGACCGGTCACAACACCAACCGTACAGCCAATGCTTGCTCCGCCAATAAAGGAAAAACTCAATACAACATAACGAGCCAATATATGTTCTGCCTGCATCCCTTGATAGGACAAGCCGGCAAGTCCCGTCAGCACGGAAGCGATAAGGATCATAAAGCAAATAATTTCTTCTATTTTTAAAGATTGTTTTACTTTTTTCACAGTGAAAATCGGAAGGCTTTGAAGGAAAATCAGCGTTAGAATAAAGGATAGTCCAGCTTCAACGACAGCCATTACATAATCATAGGTTGTAAACGCGCCATTTTGAGCGTAAACAAACCCGGCTCTTGCTGCAGCCATGGAGAAGAACACGACAATCGGAAGTGCTTTTACACGATCGTCGGTGATGAAGGCAGCCACTTTAGAAAATACGAAGAAGGCGAGCAATGCCGCTAGTATGAGCAAGGAGTGCTTCGGAGAAATGGTCAGCGCTCCTGCAAGCACAGCCAAAACCGCATAAAGCGCCTTGTCTCTTCTGATGAGAAGCATTGCTCCAAAGAAAGGAAGTGCGAAAGGAAGCACCTCGGATAATATGAAAGCCCGTCCAAGCAAAAACCCGATGACGACATAAATGAATCCTTTATAGAAAAACAGTGAATGCACATGATGAGTCACCAGCTTCGCGCCCCTGTTAAAAAACAATTGGAGTTTTTCCAAAGCTTGTCCCGCCATTGGCCCGTTCACTCTTCTTTCTGCTTTTTCCATTCCTCTCATCTCCCACCTGTTATATTCGTTGCCTGTCATTATAGCGAAAGCACAGATAGGATTTTGTCAAAAGAAGGTAACAATACCAAAGAAATCTTCGACGGTTTCTGCCTTGATATTCGTTTATGATAAGAATTTCTGGAATGATGTCTAAAAATGAAAAAAATCGGCTTCTGCAAGAGAAACCGATTTTCTTAGGATGACCCGTACGGGATTCGAACCCGTGTTACCGCCGTGAAAGGGCGGTGTCTTAACCGCTTGACCAACGGGCCAAACAAATATGGTAGCGGCGGAGGGGATCGAACCCCCGACCTCACGGGTATGAACCGTACGCTCTAGCCAGCTGAGCTACACCGCCATATTGTTTTGTGCTTCTAAGCACAAGTTATATAATACAAAGGTTTGTCCTTTTCGTCAACAGAAACTTTAATGTTGTAATTTTCTGAATTCACCATGGTAGAGGATACTAAAAAAAGCATCCGTCGGGATGAACGGATGCTTCATTTATTTATAGAAAGCAGCAAGTTATCCTCTTCTTGCTCCGCGCCCTCCACGTTTTGATTCCGTATGGCGTTTTAAAGATGACAAGCGATCTTCGCTGTCTTTTAAAAACTTATTCATTTTCTGTTCAAAAGATTCTTTCGGACGGAAATCATTTCTAGGTCTGGCTTGCGGACGGTCTTTAGCTTTTTTAATAGATAAACCAATTTTCCCGTCTTTTTCAACGTTGATGACTTTCACTTCAACTTGGTCGCCGACTTTTAAGTGGTCATTAATGTCTTTGACATAATTATCTGCTACCTCACTGATGTGAACGAGACCGGTTGAGCCTCCAGGCAATTCAACAAATGCTCCAAAATTTGTAATACCTGTAATTTTCCCTTGCAACTTGCTGCCAACTTCAATCGACATAAAAAAAGTGCTCCTCCTTAGGCTTATAAAAAGATCGTTTGCTTAATTATACCTAAATAAAAATTTAAGTGTCAACAAGGCTACTTGCTCTTCTTCTCCACATTGAAGATAATTTCTCCGTCTCCAGACATGAATAAGTCCCTTCTGGCAAGCTCTGTGACGTAATCTTCATCCTTCAATTTGGATATTTCTTCTTTTAAATCCGCCTGTTTTGTCTTTAAACTCTTCAGTTCTTTTTCAAGCTGTTCTTTCTTTTCTTCTTTTGCACTAAGGGAAGATGTTTGGGACCATACAGAGCTTGCCAGCACAATTGCCGTCAGGAATACGAGGGCGCCAAAAACGGTTAACCGTCTGTACAGCCCTTTGCGTCTTCTTTTCTTCAGCTGATTTTGCCGCTCTACCTGTTCTTTATAGTCGTTTTGTATTTCAGCTATCGTTCGTTCCCTGGATAAATTCAAATCAGACGGTCCTCCTTTCACCTCTTCAAAAAACGTGTAATGGTCGTTCTTATGGTTATCAATAGTTTCTTCTTCTTTTTGAGAAATCCTGCACCTTTTTCAAAATAACGTCTAAAAGTTAGACGCATCTTTTCAGGAAGAAGTTTCAAACATTGTTTTGCGATAAAACGGATCGGAAAACACAGAACCATGATGATTTTATATAGACACAACAGGAGAAAAGCAATCAGGCGGTATGTTTTCTTTACTAAAAACGCTGCCAGCCAGATGATTACTCCGCATGTCCACACAATAGGATGAAATAACACGTGCTGAATGAGCTTTTTGAAGAATTGATAAACAGAAACAACAAGGTAAATGACGAATTTCAGTATTTTTATATAGATTCGTTTGCAAATGCTCTGATACGTCGCAACGCCCAACAGAACCGCTAAAAAGATGTACAGCCTGAATTCTCCCTCATTTACGTGGAGCAAGACATAAAAGAAAAGCAGCCCTTGTACAATCCAGAAAAGAATATCATGAATAAATAATAGCCATCTGGCTGTTTTGGCACGAATGACAAAGAGCCGGTATGTATCAAGTGACGCGCCAAGCCATAGACCCATACCGGACATCGCCAGCATTGTATAGAATTGTGTCGTCAGCGTCATTTAAACAACTTGCTAAAAAACCCTTTAGCTTTATCCCCTTGTTGTTCGTCTAAGTACACTAAATCAAATACCCTGCCTTTTATGGACACAATCCCTTTTTCTACATCTAGATTTTTCATCTGGAGGTTTTGGCCTCTGACTGAGAGCATTCCCATCACAGTTTCCAGCAGAAATTCTTCATTATCAAAGCTTTCCACATGCTTAACCCCAGAGATATCTAAATGCTTCCGGCCTTTCATTGTCACATCATGCTGTTCCGGAACAGACGAAGAACCTTTTTGATCATAATATGAATTCATCTATTCAGCCCCCATATCCTCGATACTTTTAGCATTATTACTGCATTGTATGAGGCGGGGGGTTTTTTTAGAACAAGCCTATTCGCCGAGTTTTTCTTCCTTTAGGATTGTATACATGTTTGCAGCTTCTTCTTTTTTCGTCGTGTCTTTCAACTCATTGACTTGCACCGTTACAAGCTTCTGGCCGAAGCGAACCGTTAGTTCATCTCCCGATTTGACGTCAGAGCTTGCTTTAGCCTGGTTTCCGTTAATAGAGATGCGGCCTTGGTCGGCTACTTCCTTTGCTAGTGTACGTCGTTTGATCAGCCGTGATACTTTCAAAAATTTATCTAGTCTCATATTTATGATCTCCTCTCAGTTTCTTTTGCTTCATTCCACAGTTTGTCCATGTCCTCAAGAGACATATCAGCCAGTTCGATTCCCTTTTCCTTCGCTGACGTCTCAATATATGAGAACCGTCTCCGGAATTTGTCATTGGTCATGGCCAGCGCTTCCTCCGGCTCTATTTTGTAGAAGCGGGCTACATTCACCAGCGCGAACAAAATGTCGCCAAACTCGGCTTTAAGATTGTGTTCGTGAGGAGCTTCAGAAACCTCAGAAGAAAATTCCTTCATTTCCTCACTTACCTTTTCCCAAATATCGCTGACGTCATCCCAGTCAAAACCGACCTTCGCTGCTTTTTTCTGCAGTTTAGCGGCTTTCGAAAGAGCTGGAAGAGTTTTCGGCACGCTGTCTAATAAGGATGATTCGGATGCGTTTTTTTCGGCTTTTTTTATGTCTTCCCAATTTGCCAAAACATCGTTTTCATCCTGAACCTTAACATCTTTAAACACATGGGGATGTCTTCGGACCATTTTTTCACTGATTCCTTTTATGACATCATCAATTGTGAAATAACCTTCATCTTCACCAATTTGCGCGTGAAGTAAGACCTGAAGCAAAACGTCGCCAAGCTCTTCAATCATATGATCTGTGTCTTCTTCGTCAATTGCTTCGAGAAGTTCATAACATTCTTCAATCATGTACTGTTTTAATGACTGATGCGTCTGCTTTTTATCCCACGGACATCCATTAGGCCCTCGAAGCTCTTTGATAATGCTTCGGAACGTGGAGAATTCGTGATAAAGCAGCTTCTCTTCTTTAATCGGCGGAACATACACACTTGTTAAGTTATTCAAGGCGACATTGCGGTCCAGCTCAAATAAAGGCACTCTCAGAATCTCCTCGTCACGGCTTCCTGCTGCAGTCACAATCACAACCTCATAATCATCAGGCAGCTTCTCCATCAATGTCAGCTTGACTTCAGAAGCCGTCATTTGGTCGTAAACCTGACAAATGATCAAGTGGTGTCTGAGTTCAAGCTCATCCGCGGACAATGTGCCGGCATCCACAAACTGAAAGCCTTCAATCGGGTCGATTTGCAAGGCATTAAATGTGGCATCAAGAAAGCTTTGTCCTCCCGCGACTTTTACTTGAACATTTTTCTCTTCCTGCCGCTCCGTCAGCAGCTGTACTGTTTTTTCCGCGACAAAAGGGTGTCCTGGTACAGCATAAACCACGTCCTCATGCTGCGCCTCTTCAAAGAGGATATCGGCAATTTCTTCATATACTGCGTCAAACTGGTCGTGCTTCTCATATATATCATCAAAAAAACGGATGTTCTTCGTTTCTTTCTCAAGCTCCTGAATTAAAGGATGATCCTTGGTTCTGACGTACAGCGTATCAGCTTTTGTCAGCAGCTTATGTATACCAATTGTCAATTGGTCCATATCCCCGGCACCCAGTCCGACGACTGTAATTTTACCCGCCATTTTGTTCTCTCCTTCTCATGATTTTGCTTAACTTGCTGCCAAAAGGCACACTGTTCAGCTCTTCATCTGTAAATATTCCCAATTTCATCATACAATAAATAAACACCGCGCCACCAATGGCAACAGCAGAAAGACTTTCAATTGCGGCTGCTCCTCTTCCTGCTTCAGGAAACAGGAAAGCCCAGAGACGCATATACGCAAATAAGACAGCCGACATCAAAAGAGCACATCCAATGATCGGAATTACAACAGCTCTGAGCTTATCAAGCCATTTCTTTTGTCGAAGCTGATACAGGTTAAGCCCGGCGACAGCTGCAAAGGATGCCGCTGTTGCAAGCGATGCACCTTCAATCCCATAGCGCGGAACAAGAAGAGTGTTTAATACCCATTTCACTGCAATACCTGCCCCCACCGCGATCGCAGGAAAAACTGTATAGCCCGCTCCTTGCAAAACTGCAGCAGCCGTGACGGCCAAGGATGCAAACAAAATGGAGCAGCTGAATACTTGTAACGCAGCTGTCCCTTCACTATTTTGAAACAGCATGATATTGACCGGCTCAAGGATGCAAATCAATCCAGCCGACGCGCCTGTACCCAGGACAAGACATAGTTTTAAAGAAGACGTGACTTTTTCTTTCATGATCTTAAGCTCTTTGTTCTTTACAGCCTTAGAAATATACGGAACAAGTGACGTCGCAATGCTCACTGCGAAAACCGAACCAAGCTGCAGCAATGGCTGCCCCCGATCATAAATCCCTTTTAGGCGTTTCGCTTCTTCGCTTGCCTCACCGCCCGAAAGCAAAGCATATAAATTCAAAGCATCGACGAGCTGGATAAACAAAAGCAGCAAACTGCTCACACAAATGGTAACCGAATATAAAAGCAGTTTTTTTATCAGTACGCTTGTTGTGATGACATGTTCTTTTTGCCTATCTGTTTGATTGTCTCTCTTTGCTTTGAACCAAAAAAATCCGAGTAGGATCAACGCAATGAAACTTCCGGCAAGAGAACCGGAAGCGGCTGCCGCTCCCGCAGTATAAAGCGAAGCTCCCTTTTTGACGAGCCAAAATGATAAGCCAAGGAGCACCGCAACCCGCAGAAGCTGTTCTGTTATCAGTGATACGGCTGACGGGAGCATATCGTGCCGCCCTTGGAAACCGCCTCTAAGCAACGCGACAAACGGGAACAGCAGAAATGCAAACGCAGTCACTTGAATTAACAAGGCGAGATGTGAGTCTCCCATAAAAAGCGCGATGGGAACAGCACCCATATATAAGCAAAGAAATAATAAAACACCGATAAAAGACAGAAACAACGCTGATATTTTTAATATGGTACGGTGGCTTTTTTCACTATAATCATTCATCAGTTTCGAAATAATAACCGGAAATCCTGATGTGGACAGCATGACCGCAATACCAAGAAAGGGGTACACCTGCTGATATATATAAAATCCAACATCGCCGACAATGTTTTGGAACGGGACTCTGTAAACAGCGCTTAATACTTTTGAGATGATGCCTGCCAGAATTAAAACAACAGCCCCCTGCCAAATCCAATGCCGTTTGACGCCTATTGAATCATCCATCCAAAAGCTCCTTCCCAACATCAGAGCAATACGGTTCACGTATTACCGCGGAACAAATAAAAACGAGGTTATTATAACATATCCCAACCCTTGGAATCCTTTTTGGGCATGCACGAAAAAAGAACAGCGTCCCAAGGAGAGCTGTTCTTTTCTTGCCTATTTCGATAAAAGGAATAAGACCTACTGTTCCATTTGACGCGCTAAAAATCCAGCTGCTGTCTCAACAGCTTTATGCTCTACCTCGCCCATTGTCTGATCCTTTGAAAAAATGACCACGGCGCCTATCGGATCGCCATTCGCCACAATTGGGCCCACAGTATAAGAATTCATATCCTCATCTATGCCATTCACAAGCTGTACTGATTTCGCATCACTCTCAAGCACGGAACTGCGCTGATCCATTGTTCTTTCCAGCATTTCGCTAATTGATTTGTTTAAGTAGTCTTTTTTCGAGCTGCCAGACACGGCAATATATACATCACGGTCACAAATCAGGACTGAATGTCCGAGACTGTCGTAAAGCGCATCCGCATACTCCTTTGCAAAGTCTCCAAGCTCACTGATCGGAGAGTATTTTTTCAAAATCACTTCTCCGTCACGATCTACAAAAATCTCAAGCGGATCGCCTTCCCTGATTCTCAGAGTTCTGCGAATTTCTTTAGGAATTACGACCCGACCTAAGTCATCAATACGACGTACGATACCGGTTGCTTTCATCTCTGGTGCCTCTCTTTCATTTGATGGTATATAGATGTGGGAAAGACCTAAAGCAGCTACTTTATGTACCTTCCGCCTCGCTTGAAATTAGTATCCATCACATCAAATGTAATATACACCAGAGAGTAACAAAATTTACGTTGATGAAATGGTTTGCTTTTTCACATCTTTTAGGCCCTTCAGCATGCCCAGCACGGTTTCGAGCCATTCATCAGCACTCCGGCCTTTCGTTTGTATGGAGATTTTGAGTTTTTTGCCTTCCATTCCCAGTCCGATTTGTCTGCCGTATTTATTGCCGAGCTCGAACAGCTTCTGGCCGTCAATTTCAGCACTTGCTTCTTCAGAAATCGTCAATCTGACGGCATCTTTATCCTGCTTAATCAGCTCAACACGTTCATGTTTCGCATAAACCTTCATCTCTGCAACAGTAAACAAGTATTCGACTTCTTTTGGATAGTTTCCAAACCGGTCGATCATTTCATCCTGAAGTTCATTCTTCTCTTCGATTGTTGCCACAGACCTGAAGCGCTTATACATGTCAATTTTCTGTTTGCCGTCTTGAATATAGGTTTCAGGAATATACGCATCAAGCTCGACATCAATCTCGGTTTCAAACTGCTCCGTCTTCGCTGTGTCTCCTTTACGCTCCTCAATGGCCTCCTTCAGCATTTGTGAATAGAGGTCAAACCCAACCGAATCGATGAAGCCGTGCTGTTGGGCACCAAGAAGATTCCCGGCTCCGCGAATCGTTAAGTCACGCATGGCAATCTTAAAACCGGAACCAAGCTCTGTGAATTCCTTAATAGCCTGCAGCCTTTTTTCAGCCACTTCTGTCAGGACTTTATCCCGGCGATACGTAAAGTACGCATACGCCACACGGTTAGAACGGCCGACACGTCCCCTTAGCTGATAAAGCTGGGAAAGCCCCATCTTGTCAGCGTCAAATACGATCAGGGTATTGACGTTCGGGATGTCTACGCCTGTTTCAATAATCGTTGTGCTGACGAGAACATCTGCCTCTCCTTCTAGAAAACTTAGCATAACGGTTTCTAATTCATTTTCTGTCATCTTCCCATGTGCATATGCTACCTTCGCGTCAGGGACAAGCATTGAGATTTCATCCGCTTTCCGCTCGATATCCTCTACCCGGTTGTACAAGAAATAGACCTGGCCACCGCGCGCAAGCTCACGTTCAATCGCCTCTCTGACAAGGGCTCCGTTGTATTCCACAACATACGTCTGTACGGGGAAGCGGTTTTCCGGCGGCGTCTCAATGACAGAAAGATCCCTTACGCCAAGCATAGACATATGCAGCGTACGCGGAATTGGCGTCGCTGTTAATGTTAATACATCAACATTGGCTTTGATCTGCTTGATTTTTTCTTTATGGGTGACACCGAAACGCTGCTCTTCATCAATGATGAGAAGCCCTAAGTCTTTATACACGACATCTTTTGATAGCAGCCGATGCGTCCCGATGACGATATCAACAGTCCCGTTTTTCAACCCTTTGATTGTTTCGTTCGCTTCTTTTCTCGTTCTAAATCTGCTGAGCAGGCCGATATTAATCGGATAGTCCTGGAAGCGCTCTTTAATGGTTTCATAGTGCTGCTGTGCCAATATTGTTGTCGGTACGAGCAGAGCTACCTGCTTCCCGTCACCGATTGCCTTAAACGCGGCACGTATCGCAACCTCTGTTTTACCGTAGCCTACATCTCCGCACAGCAAGCGGTCCATCGGACGTTCTCTTTCCATGTCCTTTTTGATTTCGTGAATCGAACGGAGCTGATCTTCAGTCTCTTGGTAAGGGAACGCTGATTCAAATTCACGCTGCATTTCATGGTCAGGAGAAAACGCATAGCCCTTGCTCGCTTCCCTTTCGGCATAGAGCTTAATTAAGTCATCAGCAATATCCTGAACGGATGTCTCTACTTTTTTCTTAACCCGTTTCCATTCGCTTCCGCCTAATTTATACAGCTTCGGCTCTTTTCCTTCGGAGCCGACATATTTTTGCACCTGGTCAATTTGATCTACAGGGACGTAAAGCTTATCGCTTCCCTGATAATGAATGTTTAAATAATCTTTGTGGATTCCATTGATTTCAAGAGTTTCAATCCCCAAGTACTTTCCGATCCCGTGATTAATGTGCACGACATAATCACCGATTTGAAGCTCAGAATAGCTCTTGATGCGCTCCGCATTGGTAAGCTTCTGTTTTCTAGGTTTCTTTTTCACACGGTTTTTGAACAGTTCTTCTTCCGTAATAACAGCAAGCTTCATTAACGGCAGCTCAAACCCCGATTGGAGCTCACCTTCCATGATATAGACCTGTCCCTGAACAAGCGCTTTTTTGCTGTCTGTCACAGCCGCTTCGATATCATAATCAGCCAGAACAGATGATAATTTCTGTGTGCGTTCCTTGTTAGCTCCTAAGAATACAACGGTGAAATTTGACTTTTTAAAGCGCTCCATTTCACCCGCGAGTACGTTCATTTGGCCATGAAAACTCTGCATTTGCCTGCTGGACACATTGACGATATTTTGCGGACTTGTATGCTGTACGTGCCGCAAAAACAATGAATAATACAGCAGAGGCCGTTTTTGTTCAGCCACTATTTTTTGGAAGTTAAATGACAAACTGATGTCATGCAAAATCTTCCCTTCCTCGAGAAGGTTTGTTATGAACTCCGCTTCTTCTTTCTGAAGCTGGTCTTCCATCTCATGAATCCGGCTGACCTCATCCAAAATCAGAAGTGTGTTATCAGGTGTATAATCTAGCAAACTAGCAGGCTTTTCATAGAAATATGAGAGATACTTCACCAGTTCCTGATCTGTCTGGCCTTCAGACAAGCGCTCTTTGTCGTGAGAAATATTCGAATGAAGAATTTCTTTTTGTTTGTCGAGCTTTAATTTTTTCAAGCTTTCGGCAAGACCCTTATCGATTTTCTCTATCGCCCGCGCTTTTTCTTCAGGTCTGATAATCAACTCCTTCGCAGGACCGATATGAATAGAGGTAAGTGTCTCAATTGACCGCTGATCATCTGAGTTAAAGCTGCGGATTGAATCTACTTCGGTGTCAAAAAGTTCAATTCTCACCGGATTGTCTGAAGTTAGCGGGTAAATGTCAATGATTCCTCCGCGAATACTGAATTCCCCGGGTGCTGAAACCATATCAGACCGCTCATATCCTACCTCTACCAGCCGTGATGCAAGCTGATCAGGCTCGATATCATGGCCCACTTGAATAAGCATTTGGCTGTTTTTCCACACCTCTACAGGCGGCAGCATTCTTCTGATTGCAGCTACAGGAGCAACGACAATTGGCGCTTCTCCATTCGTTAATCTATTAATGACATCTAATCGCTGCGCCCGCAATTCAGGGCTTGCGACTGCAATTTCTGATGAAATGAGTTCATTGACGGGGTACAAAAGGACAGACCGATCCTCTAAAAGTGAAGTCAGATCATCCGTTACTTTCTGGGCTTGGTATAAGTTATGGGTGATTAGAAAGATAGGCTTATTCGTTTCGTTAGCCAGGGCAGAAGTAAAAACAGAACGCGCGGAACCCGACAGACCCGCGAGCAGCTGTTCCTTCAGCCCCTCGTGTAAACCGTTGATGATGGATTTAAAGTCATCGCTTTCTTTGATATAGGTTTGAATGTTGTCCATATGGCCCCTCCTCTCTGTTTCCTGTGAGAACAGAAAAACGCTTTGGTCTAGTGTCTACACCAAAGCTTTTTATTGAATAAATGTGTGATATTCGTGGTAATGCGGATTTCGGTCAAGCGCCTCTTGGCAATCTTCACATATTGTCAAAACATGGACATCTCCATTTTCTTTATAAGAAATCATATCGTTTCTTTCCTCATTTGTTAAGTGCTGAAATCCAAGTGAGTCTGTCGATACCATGGAAGATTCGAGACTGCCTACTTTCACTCCGCAATGACGACAATAATAATGCAAAGCCATACAAGGGACCTCCTGATGAAAAAGTCATTTTGGTGTAGTATGGACTTTGTTGTTTTATTTTATACCTTTGCGTTAAATTCGTTCATGACTTCTAAAAACGGTTTACTCAGAGAAGCCTCACAAGCCTTCACAGATTTATCGACCGCTTCATCAATTGAAGGCGCCTCTTCCTTAGTAAAGGAGCCTAACACATAATCAACGACCTTCATGCCGTTTACAGGCCGGCCGATTCCGATGCGGATACGGTCAAACTCGGATGTTCCAAGATGCTGGATCAGTGATTTGATGCCATTGTGCCCCCCGGCGCTTCCTTTTGTTCTTAAACGGATCTTGCCAGTCGGAAGATCGAGATCGTCATAAATGACTGTCAAATCCTCGTTATCGACATCATAATAGTCCATTAAAGGCCGCAAACATTCTCCTGATAAATTCATATATGTAAGCGGTTTAACAAGTAGAACCTTTTTGCCGGAAACAAATCCCGTTCCGTATAATCCGTTAAATTTATTTTGATTCAGCTCAATATTCCATTCCTTCGCGAGCTGATCTATCACCATAAATCCGACATTATGCCGTGTATTTTCATAGTTCTTCCCCGGGTTCCCGAGACCGGCAATCACAAGCATGGCGAATCCTCCCTTAGTCACTTAAACTCCCGGCTTCATAAGCGGGCTATAATTCTTCTCATTCTAGCACAAAAGACGTAACCGCGGGAGGGTTACGCCTTAAGCTATTATTGTTCTTTGTTTTCACCTTCAGGCTGAGCGTCGGCAGATTCCTCTTCATCGATCTCAGCTGCTTCCTGCTGCTGCGGAGGAAGGATAGAAGCCACGACCTCGTCTGATTCATGATGAAAGGAGTAGTCACCACCAGCAGGCAAATCCGCAATCGTCAGTACTTCATTCACATCGAGATTTGAAATATCAGCCTCAATGGTTTGCGGAATGGCTTTTGGCTTAGCCTTTACAGTAAGTGCATACAGCGGCTGCTGCAATACGCCTCCGTTTTTCACTCCAATGGCTTCTCCGGTCAGATGAATCGGGACTTCCACCTCAATGTCTTCACTCATATTGACGACTTGAAAGTCAGCATGAGTGATTTCATTTTTCAGCGGGTCCGTTTGCAGGTCTGTTACCATGACAGAATGTTTTTCTCCGCTGACATCCAGTGTGATGACTGTATTTTTGCCTTCGTCTCTCAGCGTTTTGATCAGCTCCACACTGTCTAATGATATAGGTTTATTTCCCGTGTCTTTCCCATATATGATACCTGGAACATGTCCTGAAGTACGGATATTCCGAAGAGATGAACGCGTAAAGTCCGTTCTTTCTTTTGCCGTTAAAGTTGCCATATTCAGCACCATCCTATTATCGTTTTATTGTCCTATTACAAACAATACCCATAACGATAAGGATTTAAACCTTCAAATCGGTTTAGCTGAACAGATAGCTGACGGATTGCTGCTCATGAACGCGAATAATTGCCTCAGCCAGAAGCGGTCCGACTGAAAGCTGCTTGAACCGTTCAATTTTCTTTTCTTCAGGAAGCTTGATGCTGTTTGTCACCACAAGCTCTTTAATTGTTGAATTATTAATCCGCTCAACAGCAGGGCCTGATAGTACAGGGTGTGTACAGCATGCATATACTTCTTTCGCTCCGTTTTCAACGAGCGCATTAGCAGCAAGGGTAATCGTACCTGCAGTATCAATAATGTCATCGATGAGGATAGCAGTCTTCCCTTCGATGTTACCTACAATATTCATGACTTCCGCCACGTTCGGACGCGGACGGCGTTTGTCGATGATCGCAATCGGCGCTTTTAGTCGGTCAGCCAGTTTGCGGGCGCGTGTCACACCGCCATGGTCTGGTGAAACAATGACGATATCTTCAAGGTTTTTGCCTTCAAAATATTCTCCTAAAATCGGAACACCCATTAAGTGGTCAATCGGTATATCAAAGAATCCTTGAATTTGCGGCGCATGCAGATCAAGTGCAATCACACGAGTCGCACCAGCTGTTTCAAGCAGGTTAGCGAAAAGTTTTGCTGTAATTGGCTCACGGGATCTTGCCTTTCTGTCTTGACGCGCATAACCGTAATAAGGAATAACAATGTTAATCGTTTTTGCAGAAGCGCGTTTTAACGCATCTACCATAATCAGCAGTTCCATAATATGCTCGTTAACGGGGTCACTTGTAGACTGGATGATATAACAATCACATCCGCGAATACTTTCTTCGATATTAATCTGGACTTCCCCGTCACTAAATCTTGTGACAGAACATTTCCCTAATTGAACTCCAACTATATCTGCGATTTCTTTTGCAAGCTCTGGATTCGAATTCAAAGAAAAAATCTTTAAATTCTCATCTCCGTATTGATTAGACATGGATAAACCTCCGAATTTAGGATTATTTTTTATGAATATTTTTCACATAATCATCTTTATTTACTTGTCTCGCTCTGGCAATAGCAAGCGCTTTTCCAGGTACATCTTCTGTAACAGTTGAACCTGCCGCCACATAAGCGCCTTCTCCGACTGTAACAGGGGCAACCAAGTTAGAGTTGCAGCCGATAAACGCGCCGTCTTCAATTTTCGTCAAATATTTATTCTTTCCGTCATAATTGACAGTTATTGAACCGCACCCCAAGTTTACATCTGTACCTACCTCAGCATCACCGATATAGCTTAAATGAGAAGCTTTACTTCGGTCTCCGAAATGAGTCTTTTTGATTTCAACAAAATTCCCGATCTTCACTTCATTCCCGATGACAGAATCAGGTCTGATGTGAGCAAAAGGTCCTATGTTTACATCATTCCCCACTTTACTGTGATTGACTACCGATTGTTTAATGACTGTCCGGCTGCCAATTGAACTATTCATAATCTCCGTATGAGGGCCGATAATCGTATCTTCTCCGATTTGCACCTCACCTTTAATCACAGTTCCAGGATAAATCACAGTGTCGCTTCCGATAACAGCTTCAGGAGAAATATACGTGTTCATCGGGTCAATCAGCGTTACGCCATTTTGCATATGCCGTTTATTAATGCGCTCTTTCATAAATTGTTCTGCCTGAGAAAGAGCAACTCTATCATTAACTCCGAGCGTTTCTTGGAAATTACCAGTCTGGTAAGCGGCAACAGTTTCGCCTTCGTTTTTAAGAATCTCTATGACGTCCGGCAAATAATACTCGCCTTGAGCATTGTCATTAGACACCTGATCAATGGCCCGGAATAACGCTTCATTATCAAAACAATACGTACCGGTATTGATCTCAGTTACAAGACGTTCTTCTTCAGAGGCGTCCTTATGCTCAACGATTTTTTGAACCGCTCCGTTTTCGCCGCGAATAATGCGGCCGTATCCGGTTGGATCTTCTGCAACCGCAGTTAAAATCGTAGCTTTCGCTTCTCTTTGTGTATGTTCTTTCAGCATCTGTTCCATTGTCTCTGCTGTTAAAAGCGGCGTATCTCCGCAAATAACAATCGTGACGCCTTTTTCGTCAGCAAGAAATGGCTGTGCCTGTTTTACAGCATGAGCAGTGCCAAGCTGTTCTGCTTGAAGCGCGTACTCGCTTTTATCACCAAGCTGCTTTTTCACTTCTTCCGCACCATGTCCGACAATCGTGACAAGCTTCGATAAAGATAACTTTAAGGCTTCGTCCACGACGTGCTCTACCATAGGCTTACCGCAAACTGGATGAAGGACTTTATAAAGCTTCGATTTCATTCTCGTTCCTTGTCCAGCCGCTAAAACAACTGCAAACCGCTTATCCATTTATTGGCCTCCAATATCCCTTTTATCCATAGAAAAATATATCCTAAATATCTTCTGATTTCAAGGAGACTTCATGAAGTGCAAGAATTTTCTATTGAGTACAATTAAGTTTGAAAAATCAGAATTAAAAAAGGACTGCCGGAAAAAGGCTTTTGTCAGCCCTTACAGCAGTCCTTGCTTTTTGGTTATTTTTTAAGAAGCTCCAGCTTCTTCGAATTCTAATGCTTCAGTGTCACCCAGACGATGATACTCATTTAACACGGCATCTTGAATCTTTCCTCGCGTGCTTGAATTAATAGGATGAGCAATATCGCGGAACTCTCCATCAGGGGTGCGTTTACTCGGCATCGCAACGAAAAGACCATTGTTTCCATCAATCACACGAATATCATGTACAACAAATTCGTGATCCAGCGTGATGGATGCAATCGCTCTCATGCGACCATCGGTATTCACGCGGCGTAATCTTACGTCAGTAACTTCCACAGTAGTTCACCACCTTTTCCCTATATAAAAGCATTAGTGTATCAATTCCACGATTTTTTCTGAAATCCTGCTCGTTTTTAAAATATTTTTTGAAAAAATAGGATATAGTTACACAATTAGGTCATAACGCTTTTAATCCGGGCATAAGGTAAATAAAAAAGTGATTCCAAGCTTACCCAGAATCACTTTTCTTATTATTTTACCAATGCAATTACTTCAATCTCAACCAGCGCGTCCTTCGGAAGTCTCGCAACTTCCACGCAAGATCTCGCCGGTTTGTGAGTGTCAAAATATTGTCCGTACACTTCGTTTACTTCCGCAAACTGTTCCATATCCGCGATAAATACAGTCGCTTTTACAACTGTTTCAAAAGAAGCGCCTGCTTCTTCCAGCACCGCTTTTAAATTGCTGAATACTTGATGAGTCTGCTCCTTAATATCACCGTTCACCATTTCGCCTGAAGGAGTTAACGGGATTTGGCCAGAGCTGTAAAACATATTGTTTACGATAATCCCTTGTGAGTATGGCCCGATTGCCGCTGGGGCGTGTTTTGTGTGGACTGCTTTTGTCATGATTCTGTCTCTCCATTCTTTAAAAGATTGTCTTTAAAAAAACGCAGAAAATTGCCATTCTGAATTTCAATGGACTTCTCTTTCATGTTGATGGTTGAAAGAGTAAGAAGTGACATATATTCATCAACAAGACGTTCATCTACTCCCTCGGCTTCAACCAAGACGCCGATCCCCGCCACATTTGCGTTAAACTCATCCAACAGGTTAATCATACCATTGATTGTACCGCCTGCTTTCATAAAGTCATCGATAATGAGTACGTTTGAACCCGTTTTCATGCTTCTTTTCGCAAGTGACATCGTTTGGATGCGGTTGGAGGAGCCTGAGACGTAATTAATGCTGACTGTGGAGCCCTCGGTTACCTTGTTGTCTTTGCGAACGATGACGACAGGCACATTCAGATAGCTCGCAGCTGCGTACGCCAGAGGGATGCCTTTCGTGGCAACGGTCATGACAACATCAATTTCGCGATCTGCAAACACAGAAGCAAACAGCTTCCCTACCTTGGAGAGTACAGATGGCTTTCCTAAGATATCCGTTAAATATACATAACCGCCCGGAAGGATACGCTCAGGATTTGCCAGCGACTGTCCAAGTGTCTGCACAAACTCTTCTGCTTCAGCCTGCTTCATTTTCGGAATATATTTGACGCCTCCGGCAGCTCCGGGAACAGTAAGCAAAGTACCAATTCCCTGCTGTTCAAAGGTTTGCTTAATAATTGTTAAATCTTCACTGATCGATGATTTTGCAGATTCATACCGCTCAGAAAAAAAGGTTAGCGGTATTAACTCGTGCGGATGGGTTAACAAGTAATTTGTTAAGTCCACCAATCTGCCGCTGCGACGAAACTTCATGAACTTACCCCCAAAATCCGAATATTTTAAGAACAATATAACTTAACATACGGATTTAATCAAGAGCGTTCTGTTCGCCGATCATTCTCACCGCATAAACTTGATCGCAGAAGCCTCTTAACCCGTTATAAATTCTTTGCACCTTCGATTCATACTGAACCAATCCAAACACTGTCGGGCCGCTCCCGCTCATTAACACGGCATCTGCGCCAAATCGTTTCATCTGGTTTTTGATCATTGCGACTTCAGGATGCATATCAAGCGTTACAGATTCAAGCACATTGCCTAAACGGCTGCACATCTTTTGAAAACTCTTTTCTTCTATAGCCTCAATCATACCATGTACATCTGGATGCTCTACCTCATCTAGCTTCAGCTGTCTGTACACCTCAGCAGTTGATACACCGATTGTCGGCTTCGCTAGAATGACCCAGCAATGCGGAGGCGTGCTGATGTGTTTAATCTGCTCGCCGCGTCCTGTTGCTAGTGCAGTCCCACCATAGACACAAAATGAAACGTCAGAGCCAATTTCCGCTCCAAGCTCAGCAAGCGTTTCTGCAGAAAGATTTAAATTCCACAGTCTGTTCAGCCCTCTGAGCGTCGCCGCCGCATCACTGCTTCCGCCGGCAAGACCGGCAGCCACCGGAATCACCTTCGTAATCATGATGGAAACTCCCTTTTTCACGTTGTATCTGTCTTTGATCAGCTTGGCAGCCTGATAAGCTAAGTTTCTTTGGTCGTCAGGCACAAAACGGTTGTGGGAGGAAACCCTCACTTCATCCTCTGCCAGCTCCGTCAATTCAATCCGATCCGCTAAGTCAATCGTCGTCATAATCATTTCAACTTCATGATAGCCATCCGGGCGTTTTCGGGTTACGTCAAGTGACAGATTGATCTTCGCTGGCGCTTTTTCTAAAATACGCATAGCTTTCACCTACTTCTCCATCTAAACATAAGTATGAACATTGTATCACATTTGAAGTACAGGATGAACATATCCATATTTCAGACCATTATGTATTTATATCCAACACAAATAACCGGGGAACGGCATGTCCCCCGGGTCACATCCTTATCGGTTATTCTGATTCTGAGCCATTTGCTGTTCGGCGATTTCAATAGCGCGCTTTACCATATTACCGGCATCACGGGCCCGAATTTCGCCCCAGCCCCCATTTTTGACTGTGTCATAAAAACCAAGGTCTTTAGCCAGCTCATATTTAAACTCATCTGACATAACTCCACGACGTCTGCCCAAACGAAACAACCCCTTTTTTAGAAGTGATAGCCATTCGTGCACGTCACGATAATATGTGACCGTTTTATCTTTTGTTAAATCAGATGGAACTTTCATTAAAATTATTGGAAACCAAAAAAGGGCAAAACAAAAAGCAGTAAACAAAAGGTTCACTGCCCATTAAAATGCCACTGAGCTTGCGGCGTCATCATTAAATGTCAGCTCAACAGTCTCAGTCAAAATATCAGCATAACTGTATGAAACTCTTTCAAACGAGTTCTCGTCTTGATCTAGTTGTATCACAAAAACAGAAGGGTACGTCTCAGCTAAAATGCCCGAACGCTCAATCGTTTTTCGGCGGCCACCGTTTGCTTTTAACGTCAGCCTTTTACCTAAATTCCCATCAAGCGATCTTTTAATATCGGACAACGTCTTCGCCATTGCATCCACCTCACTACATTTATTGTACAACACGAGCCCATTTTTGTCAAATAAAATTTAAATTATATCAACGTTAATAAGACGTTGTCAATAAAATTATTTTGACAAAATTCTATGATTCCTCAATTATTTTCCGCAAGTTTCGGTAAATTATGTATCCTTATGTAAAATAAAAAACCCGCATAGATCCCTATGCAGGTTTTCATCTGTTAATTGGACTTATAAGGCATTCCAATTCTCAGCACTCCTCTTGTTTCAATACCTCCAAGCCCTTTCTCTCTTGTCAGCGTATTACGGAGCACTTCCCATACATTGATTCGTTCCATAAACGGTGTGAAACTGATTTTCGCGACGATATATACCGGATCAAGCGCATGAATATTTACTCTTGATGGTGAACTCGCAAAATTTGCCCCCGCTTTTATGAGCGATTCAAAATGGGATTGGCACGCCCCCGCAAAAATAACAAGCTGATCTAAGTGAGGGATCTTTTTTCGGGCGTTCTGAACTGTTTCAACAAAGTGCTTTGAATGTCTATACGCGTTCAAATCATCAATGCTGCCCTTTTGCTTTGAGTACGCATCATGCCCTGTTATGACCAGGATGTCAGGTCGATATTTGTCGAGCAATTCTTCTATAGAAGCAGACATCTTCTTTTCATGGCAATGGATGCCGTATACTGGCACTCCAATTTTTTTATAGACATTCAGGCATTTTTTCAGATACGCTTCATCACCGTCCAGATGAAGCACCTTGCCCGGCATGTGAAAATAATGCTCCTGATGCTGATATTGGCTTGTCGCATAGTACTCCTGCTTTTCTCTGAGCAGCTTATAATCCTGGCGGAGCAATTCGAGCGATTCATTCATTCTGCTCTCATCTTTCTTTTTCCGCATCATCTGCTCATCTTTTTTTACTGCGACCAGATCAGAAAAATCCGAATCAGCAATCAGCCTGACTTCATCACCATGCAAAATGGCGATTGAATTCCCTTTGCTTGTTTGCTCTATTCCTATAATGCGAAACAAAACATCCATTTGATAGGATTTTCTGGCTACCATATCCCCTATTTGAAATTGCACGTTCCTCACTCCACACATAGACTAAGCCTCATCATGAAAGAAAGAGCCTTGAGAAAGCGCCTTTTTTCGCTGAGTCCAAGTTTTTCTTATCATTGAATTTAAAGGTCCTTCTCTAGCCTATGTAGCGGCAGTCCATGTGGTGCGCAAAACAAAAAGCCCTTTTAGAAAAGGGCTTTATACAATCCGTTAGACAGCGCCGCGAACTCCTCAATAGACAGGGATTCACCTCGGCGCCTGCCGTCAATATTCGTTTCTTCCAGCACTTGCTCAATCGTTGATTTTTGCATTTTTCCTTCAGGCAGGTTGTTGACTAAGTTATTGAGCAGCGTTTTACGGCGCTGAGCAAAGCTCGCCTTGATTAACTGAAAGAAAAAGGCTTCGTTTTCCACATCAACTGCCGGGCCGTCACGCAGAATCAGCCGAATAACTGCAGAATCGACATTAGGCTGAGGAACAAATACGGTTTTCGGAACGGTCATTACCGTTTTGGCTTCTGTATAAAATTGCACCGCGATAGAAAGTGAACCGTATTCCTTGGATGAAGGGTCTGCCGCCATGCGATCTGCCACTTCTTTTTGCAGCATGACCACAATTCCTTTCAGCGGAAGATGCTCTTCAAGCAATTTCATGATAATCGGCGTTGTCACATAATAAGGAAGATTGGCTACAACCATGATCTCATCACAGCCTTGGAATTGTTCTTCAATAACTGATTTGACATCAGCCTTTAATACGTCCTGATGAATAACAGTCACATTGTCGTAAGGGGACAGTGTATCTTTCAGGATCGGCAATAATCGCTGGTCAATCTCAAATGCCACAACCTTTTTCGCCCGCTTGGCAAGCTGTTCGGTCAACGCCCCGATTCCCGGGCCAATTTCAATAACACCGGTATTTTCCGTCACTTCCGCGTGGTCGACAATTCTGTCTAAAATGTTTGTATCAATTAAGAAATTCTGTCCTAAGCTCTTTTTAAAAGAAAAACCGTATTTTTTCAGTATCTCTTTCGTTCTTATCGGTGTCGCAATATCTTTATTCATTCTGTTCCTCCCGCAAAACGGTATCGAGCGCACTCATAAAATCACCTTTTTTAATTTGAAACATTTGAAGCCGTTTTTGAAGCTGTTTGCCATTGGTATAGCCGATTTTCAACAGATCCCCCAACCGTTCGCGGCGCCGTTTGGCCGCAGATCCGCCAATCAATCCGGCATGAATCAGATCCTCAGCTGAAATGTCACTGGGCTGCGCTTCCATCTCTTCGTGCACGTTTTCTAAACATGCTCTAATGCTTTCAATCGATGCGTGCTCCACACCGATTCCCCGCTTGTTTTTAGGTTTGGCAAGATGCTTTGGCAAAAATGCATGCTTACAGCCGGGTACAGCCTCTGAAATGGTTTTGCGGATCTTCTCTCCCGGGAAGTCCGGATCCGTTAAAATGATGACGCCTCTGGTCTTCTGGGCCAAGCGGATTTGGTCAATCACATGATCATCGATGGCTGAACCATTTGTTTCAATTGTGTCTGCATCAACAGCCAATTTGATGCGGGCCGTGTCATCACGCCCCTCGACCACAATGATCTCTTTTATTTTCATTATTTCCTCCAAGACAAAATAAAAACTTTTGTATATTCATGAAACTTTTTCTTATATCGAGCGTCTAATAAGCAGAAAATACACTTTGTCTATTATAACGAAAAAAACAGAGGGCGCAAAACCCTCTGAATACATAAGTATATATTAATTTAAGATTTTAATTTTGACTGTTTTATTTCCCCATCGGTAAGCCGATGATTTCTCTGGGAAAAAGACATCTATTTTGTTCCCTTTAATCGCTGAACCCGTATCTGCAGCAATAGCATATCCATAGCCTTCAACGTGGACTTTGGAGCCTAGCGGAATGACATTGGGATCCACAGCGATGACCTTGGCATTCGGATTATTTTTTAAATTGACGCCTGTCGCAGTGTGTCCAGAACAACCGCTGCAGCTTGCCGTATAAGCCGTAGATGATACAGTCATGACCTTGCCTGTTGATTCATTGCTGCGGGACACAACTGTTTTTGAATCACCGGAAGCACTGACCTTTTCAACCTTTGGACTGCTTTGCTTTGTGCCGACAGCAATCACTTTGTCTTTGCTTTGTTCAGCTGTTTCTTCTTTAATAAGCTCTCTAGACACTTCTTTGCCGTTTTCTTTTACGACTTCGAAATGTTTTTTAAGCTTGCCTTCTTTTCCTTTTTGGACGACCTTTTCTTTCCCTTTTTCAAGAGAAGCGTCTTCTTGCTTTTTCACATCGAACGCGATTTTCTCTTCAACTACATCGGTGACCTTTTCGATACGAGTAATTGTTATATCAGCCTTTCCTTTTGTCAGCTTTGCATCTAACGCAGGCTTGATTTTATCTTCGTCTTTTATGCTCATCTTTTGCTGTTTTAAAAAGTCAGCGACCGTAGTCGAAGTCGTCCAGATCTTCTTTTGTTTTCCTCCATCATTCACAGTAACCTGGAATGCGGGCTGTATGTTAATCTTCATGTCTTTCGAAATATCTGTATCTATTGCAGGATCAATTTGATCGTGTTCTTTCACATCAACATCTTGTTCGTCCAGTAATGCACCGACCGTTTTTGCTGTTGACCATAATGTCTTTTCTTCCCCGTTTATAGTAAGCTTCACAGGTTTTGCAGCCTCATACACAACGTCCATATCTGCTGTTATCTTTGTCTGTTTAGCAGGTGTGATCTTGTCTTCGTCTCTTGTCTTTATATCAAGCGTCTCTAAAAGATCACCGACTGTACTTGCATGTGTGCGTATATGTTTCTTTTTGCCATTGATAGAAATTGAGACTGATTGTTTCGTCAGCTCATGAGCTGCGTACGCAGTCCCGCTTCCTGCCAAAAGCAAACAAGCAGCAACCAGAATGACTTTGCTTTTGCTAAGCTTTACGGAAAACAGCTTTTTCATTTTTTGTGTGATGAAAAACGCCTCCTTCTCCTCGGAGAGATTATATAGAGTATCTAAAAGGCTGTCAACCCTCCCTTCTCTTTCTCCTAAAAGCTCAGTGTCTTCTTCATTATCCTGAAATACACTGAAAAACGGAAGAAAGACTTGTCGACAAACCTATCATATGAGGAGAAGAAAGCATGTAGAACTTTTATGAAAAAACGCTGTAAGGGACAAGCACTTACAAAACCCGCTAGCGTTTTTTGTCAGTTTATACGGAAAAGTCTTTTTGCATTTTCAGTCGTGATTGATGCAACTTCTTCGAAGGTCAATCCTTTTAATTCAGCGATCTGCTCTGCCACATATTTCACATAACTTGGCTCATTTCTTTTCCCGCGGTAAGGGTGAGGTGTGAGGAACGGGCAATCGGTTTCAATCAGCAAACGGTCATTTGGAATTTCCTTCACAACTTCCTTCGGCTTCTTCGCATTTTTGAATGTCACCGGTCCCCCAAAGGATAAATAAAAATTCATTTTCATGCATTCTCTTGCCACTTCCGCACTTCCTGTAAAGCAGTGCATGATGCCGCCCACAGCTTCTGCGCCTTCCTCTTTCAAAATGGTTACGACATCCTCCGTAGCATCACGGTTGTGAATGATAATAGGCAGATTGACCTCTTTTGCCAGGGCAATTTGTTTTCTGAAGACTTCTTTTTGAACATCTTTAGGAGATTTATCCCAATGATAATCCAGCCCCATCTCACCTATCGCTACCACTTTTTCATGAGCAGACAGCTCTTTAATCCATGCTAAATCTTCCTCTGTCATGTCAATCGCATCAACAGGGTGCCAGCCGATGGCTGCATAAATAAAATCATATTCCTCAATCATTTCCATCGCACGGGTAATGGTCGGGCGGTCAAAACCAACTACGACAATCCGTTCAACTTTTTCAGCTTTTGCCCGTTCAATAACCTCTTCCAGATCAGTATCATATTGTTCTGCATTTAAATGTGCGTGTGTGTCAAACAACATAAATGAAAAACTCCTTTCTTGTCGAAACACAAAAGGTGTTCGACGAATTGTTACACGTGAAACACCTTTTGTTTGTCATTATTTAATTCTTGTTCCCTTTGGTAACGACTGATCGATAGATACGACTTTTAATACGCCGTCTGCTTCCCCTGCAAGGATCATACCTTGAGAAAGCTCTCCTCTTAGCTTAACCGGCTTTAGATTCGTTACACATACGAGTTTTTTCCCAACAAGCTCTTCAGGCGTATAATGCTTCGCAATACCGGATACGACTTGGCGTTTTTCAAAACCAAGATCCAGCTGAAGTTTCAATAAACGGTCTGCTTTTTTCACAGGCTCTGCCTCGATGACCTCTGCCACGCGAAGTTCTACATCCATGAATTGATCAATCGTAATTTCAGGTAAACGATCGACCTCTTGTGGTTCTTCTTCTTTTGTTTCTTCTTTCGCTGGTGCTGAACCTTGCATTTTCCCTTTGATGTAAGCAATTTCTTCTTCTGCCTCTAGACGTGGGAACAACGGCTCGCCTTTCTGTACTTTTGTATCTTTCAGCTGACCGAAAGCTGTAATGCTGTCCCAAGCTTTTAGAGATTCATCAGTAATGCCCAGCTGCTCAAACATTTTTTTCGGTGTCTTTGTTAAGAACGGCTGAAGCAGTACAGCTGAAATACGCAATGATTCAGCCAGGTGATACATAACGGATTGCAGTTCTTCTTCTTTTGCCGGGTCCTTTGCAAGCACCCATGGAGCTGTCTCATCAATGTATTTATTTGTACGGCTGATGAGCTGCCATAATGTCGAAAGAGCTACCGAGAATTCCATGTTTTCCATTGCATTCTCGTAAGCCTTCACCGTTTCTTCAGCGACTGACACGAGTGTTTGGTCAAATTCCGTTACGGCGCCTTTGTACGAACCGATTTGTCCGTCAAAATACTTATTGATCATCGCAACTGTACGGTTCAATAGGTTTCCTAAATCATTCGCTAAATCATAGTTAATTCGCTCAACAAATCCTTCCGGCGTGAAAACACCGTCGGATCCGAACGGCACTTCGCGAAGCAGGTAATAACGAAGTTCGTCTAAACCGTAACGTTCAATTAATGTAACCGGATCTACAACATTTCCTTTTGATTTCGACATTTTTCCGTCTTTCATCAAAAGCCAGCCATGCGCGAATACCTGTTTTGGCAGCGGAAGATCCAGCGCCATCAGCATAATTGGCCAGTAAATAGTATGGAAACGCACAATTTCCTTACCGACTAAATGAACATCGGCAGGCCAATATTTTTGATAAAGTTCATCATTTTCTGTATCATACCCGAGTGCTGTTAAATAGTTAAATAGCGCATCGATCCAAACATATACAACGTGCTTTGGATTTTCCGGCACTTTCACGCCCCAATCAAAAGTGGTCCGTGAAACAGCTAAATCCTCTAGTCCAGGCTTGATAAAATTGTTAATCATTTCGTTTTTGCGTGATTCCGGCTGGATGAATGTCGGATTTTCTTCATAGTATTTCAGAAGACGATCCGCGTATTTCCCCATACGGAAGAAATAAGATTCCTCTTTGATCAATTCAACTGGGTGTCCGCTGTCAGGGCTTTTTCCGCCGATGACCTCTCCCTTTTCATTCCGCTCGATATCAACCAGCTGAGTTTCCGTGTAGAACGTTTCATCCGGGATACTGTACCAGCCTTCATATTCATCAAGATAGATGTCTCCGTTATCAAGAAGCTTTTGAAACACCTTTTCAATGACCACTTTATGCCGTTTTTCTGTCGTACGGATAAAGTCATCGTTTGAGATTTCAAGCTGCTTCCACAGTTTCTGAATATCTGCCGCTGCGCGATCCACATACTCCTGAGGTGTAATGTTTTCCTGCTCAGCTTTTAGCTGGATCTTTTGTCCATGCTCGTCCGTTCCCGTTAAATAGCGAACATCGAACCCTTTTAATCTTTTGTAACGTGCCATTGCATCTCCCGCCACTGTTGTATATGCATGGCCGATATGTAATTTTCCGCTCGGATAATAAATCGGTGTTGTAATATAAAATGTATTGTTTTCTTGCGGCATCTTGAAACCTCCCAATCAGAATGTCAAAAAGCTCCCGCCCAAAGGACGAGAGCGGCGATAAATGCAAATCATATATGATTATTCTTTATATTTTATCCTGTATCTATGATACCATCTTAGCCTTTAAGATCAAGAATATATACGTATACCCTGAAAAAGAATAATTAAAATTAAAAATCTTTAATGAAAATAAAAAAAGTCTATTAATGTCGAATTTTGTCGTATATAATCAAATGAAATAAAAAACCTTGGTTCGAAAGTCTTGATTTAAAAGGATTTTTAGTAGGATAATAGCTATATTAAAAGTTTATAAAATGCTGTTATTCCAGTAGTTTCCGAGGCATTACTGACTATAAGAACTAATTCTTACAATCAATAGTAAACAAAATGATTGACGATTATTGGAAACCTTGTTATGCTATGAAGGTAAGGATTTTGTCGAATAATGACGAAGAAAAATATAATTTAAACAAATAATTATCTCTTGGGAGGAGACTGTTTATGAAATCTACTGGTATTGTGCGTAAAGTTGATGAATTAGGACGTGTAGTTATTCCTATCGAATTGCGTCGCACTCTTGGAATCGCAGAAAAAGATGCTCTTGAAATTTATGTTGATGATGAAAAAATCATCCTTAAAAAATATAAACCAAACATGACTTGCCAAGTAACTGGTGAAGTTTCTGATGATAACCTTAAACTTGCAGGCGGCAAATTGGTTCTTAGTAAAGAAGGCGCTGAGCAAATCATCAGCGAAATCCAAAGTCAGCTTCAAAACCTTAAATAATCATTTCTTGTACAAAAAACGTTCTTGTTATGACACAAGAACGTTTTTTTTATTGCTGAATATGGTAAGCATCGTATATTTCACGCTTTGGTACATTGCGATCAACTGCTGCTTTTTTAATGGCCTCTTTAGATGTAGCGCCTTTCGAGATGTAATGCTCAACATGTTCTTTCGCCGTGAGGGCTTCCCACCATTGTGTTTCTTGATCTGATTCCTCAGCTTTACTTCCTTCTACGACAAGGCAAAACTCACCGCGGATCTGATCCTCGTTTGCCCATTCGATGATCTCGGATATCGTGCCTCGGATAAACTCTTCATATTTCTTCGTGAGTTCGCGCGTTACAGCAATTTCCCGATCTCCTAATATTTCTGCCATCGCTGACAAGGTTTCCTTCAATCTGTGAGGCGCTTCATAAAAGATAATCGTTTCCTGCCGTTTTTTAAGGCCTTCAAGCTCCTTCTTCTTTTCTTTTTTCTGCCTGTTGAGAAAACCGTAAAATAAGAATGGCTGCGGTACAATCCCTGAAGCGATTAGAGCCGTTAAAGCAGCATTTGCTCCCGGCAGCGGAACAACATAACCGCCAATCTCCGTAAAATCCTTTACGATTTCCGCTCCCGGATCAGAAATCGTTGGCAGCCCGGCGTCACTGACCAAAGCAATGTTTTTTCCTGATTTCAGCCATTCAATAATTTTGTGGCCACTGCTTTCTTTATTATGTTCGTGATAACTGACGAGCGGTGTCTCAATTTCGTATACATGACAAAGCTTCTTCGTTTGTCTCGTATCCTCCGCGGCAATTGCATCCACTGATTTCAGCGTGTCGATGGCCCGAAATGTCATATCCTCTAAATTTCCGATTGGGGTTGGGACCAAATAAAGAATCCCCATGTCTGACTTGCCATCAAAGCTCTTTTGGCGCCTTAACATATACAGCCTCCTTGCTGTTCCGCTTTTCTTCTATATAAAGCTCTTTTTTCTTTCGAGTCATTTTCTTGAAAAAGTATTCTGCCTGCATGGCTTCCCGCTTCGTTGTGAAAGCTTCTGCAAAAATCAATTCAACCGGGCGTCTTACTTTTGTATACTTTGCGCCCTTTCCGTCATTGTGTGTTTTCACCCGTTTCTGCAGATCGTTGGTATACCCGGCATACCAGCTACCATCCTTACATTGCACGACGTAGAAAAAATGATTATTTGTCTCCATATAAAATGGTCCTGATTTCTTTTGTATATTCATTTTGTTCGTCATAAACGAACAAAGGGGGAAGTATTTTCAAGTCGGGGCGTCCGCCTTTGATGCCCTCAACCAAAATGGTATTGGCTTCTTTTCCTTGCTTCGGGTAGACAAATTGCACACGCTTTGGCTCGATTTGATAAGCCTTCATCAGTTCAAAAATTTCTAAAAGCCGGCCCGGCCGGTGAACAAGGGCTGCCTTTCCTCCTTGTTTGAGCAGCTTGCTGCTGACTGAAATGACATCCTCCAGTGTGCAGTGTATTTCATGTCTTGCGATTCGGAGATGCTCGTTCATGTTTTGTTCAGTTTGCTTCGGCGTTTTAAAATACGGCGGATTGCAGGTAACAACATCATATCGATTATGCCCCAGCTTCTCCGGCATGTTTTTCAGATCATCAAGTATGATCTGAATTTGATCCTGCAGCTCATTATACGCCACACTGCGAACGGCCATATCATGAAGTCTTTCTTGAATTTCAACTCCAAGAATGTCGGCCTTGGATCTTGTACTGAGCAGCAGCGGCACAATGCCATTGCCCGTGCATAAATCAACGATTTTTCCTTTTTGAATCGGAACGTATGCAAATTTGGACAGAAGTACAGCATCCAATGAAAAAGCAAACACCGTTGGACTTTGTATGATTTTCATGTCCTCTGCCAGCAAATAATCTAATCTTTCATCATCACGTAATGAAACCATCTTCTTATCCTTTCAGTACCTTTGAAAAAGGCTCCCGTCGTATGCGGAAGCCTTTTCCTATTTTTTATTTAAGAATGACAGACAGAAAAGACAATCTTCTTTTCGAACACTTCCATAGTGGACATTGCAGATATGAAATCCTTCTTGATACAGACGTGCCAGATTATCATATCCTTCCCCTATATCAGCTTGCTCTGTCTTCTGTGTTTTTGATTCTTTTTTATCAGCTTTGAACTTTTCAATCTGCTGCGTCGTATCGTCCAGCCGTTTGCGCAAATGCTTATTTTCAAGCTGTAAATGATGATTCTCTTCAATCATCTCACCGATGTGCTGCTTCAAATCCCCCAGCTGCCGGTATAGTGAGCCAATTTGTTCTTCTAAGTTAATGACTGTATCAAATAACTCTTTTTTATCCAAGGTTCCACACCTCGTTAATCTGTGGTTTGTGCGGATACGACGCCCTCTTCCAAGAGCTCTTCCCAAGTATATTCTATCACTTTTTCACGGTTTATCAGTTCCACCTGAAGCACCCGTTCCAGAATATTAAGTCCAACGACCTTCGCAGGGCCGTTTGCTGTCGTAATCATTTCTCCTATATCCGGAAGCTGTTCTTTTGCCGTCTCATACTCATCGTTCTCATATTTTAGACAGCACATTAAACGTCCGCAAAGACCTGAAATCTTCGTAGGGTTTAAAGACAAGTTCTGATCCTTGGCCATTTTAATGGAAACAGGTTCAAAATCCCCGAGAAATGTTGAGCAGCAAAGCATTCTTCCGCAAGGGCCGATTCCTCCGAGCATTTTTGCCTCATCCCTTACCCCGATTTGGCGCAGCTCAATCCTTGTTTTAAAGATAGAAGCCAAATCCTTTACAAGCTCTCTAAAATCTACTCGGCCGTCAGCAGTGAAGTAAAAAATGACTTTATTGCGGTCAAACGTAAATTCAACATCAACCAGCTTCATATCCAAGCCATGTTCAGCCACTTTCTTTTGGCAGATGTCAAATGCTGATAAAGCTTCCTGTTTATTTTCCTCTACGATGAGAAGATCGCGTTCGTCAGCCACACGTATCACTTTTCGCAGGGGCAGCACAACATCATGCTCATCCACCTGTTTATTCGCAATCACGACCTGGCCGTACTCAACGCCTCTGACAGTCTCTACAATTACGCAGCTGTCATGTTCTATATGAAATCCATTCGGATCAAAGTAATATATTTTACCCGCTTTCTTAAAGCGGACACCAATTACATTGTACAAGCTTATCCCTCCTGCAACATTAACACCAAGTGCTCCATTAATCCTTGTACATTCACATTGGAATGAAGCCGTTTCTTTGCTTCTAAAACAGCAAGAATTTGATTCGTAACGCTTTGTTGTGTTGATTGTAGCGCATGCTGTTTTATTGATTGGAATAAGTCTTGATAAATCAATTTATCTTCATTTCCTATTTGGATGGACAACACATCACGATATATCAATAAGAGCATATCAAGACCCATTTCTTGATGGGTTTTTTCTTTGAAAAAGGGCATCCATTGATCTTGAATAAAGAAAAAAGCATGTCCTTTCCGCTGGTGTAGGACTTCATACAATTTTATCACTTTCGCTCTAGACTCTGCAAACTCATCATTTCGACTTAATTCGACTGCTTCTGCTACATTGTTGGTCATGTTGGCCAGAAGCCTCGCCATATGAGGCGAGACATCCTGTTCGATTAGTCTCTCTTCAATTGCTTTGGGCTGCAAAGGCTGAAAAGGAAGGGTTTGGCATCTTGAAATGATGGTATCCAATAACCTTTGGGGCTGCTCAGTGATGAGGATCGCCATTGTGTCTTTATTTGGTTCTTCTAAAAATTTCAGAAGGCTGTTTGCCGCATTTGCTGTCATTTGATCTGCGTGCGAAATAATATACAGCTTTTTATGCGATTCAAGCCCTGTCTTAGAGAACTCTTCCTGCAGCGCTTGAATTTGCGCCTTTTTGATCGATAAACCATCAGGCTGAACAAGATGGAGATCAGGATGGTTCCCTGACGCTATCCGTTTACAGTTTCGGCAGCTCTCACAAGGCTCCGCGCCACCCTCCAAGCAAAAAAAGCTTTTCGCAAGAAGCAGCGCGGCATCAAGCTTGCCTGTTCCCTTTTTTCCCTCAAATAAATATGCGTGTGATAATCTGTCCTTCTCAATACTATTATATAAAAGCTTCATCACTCTGGGCTGAAGCTCGGTCATTTCCTTCCAGGATATTGCCATTGTATCACTCTCTATGTGTAAAGGTTAATCAATAAACCTTTTATTTCGCCAATACGCTCCAGCAAATCAATTGCCGGCTTTTCCTGATCCATCATCTCTTCCGTAAGCTGTATCAATTTGTCATCTATTTCTTTCACAAGTCCCAGCGTTCTGCTGTTACCGTACAGGTCAAAGCTTTGCGCCGTTTCATGTGAAAGCCCGCTGTCTACAGCTTCTTTGACAAAACGTTTCACGAGTCCCTTAAATCTCGCTAGGTCTTTAAAATTCCGGGACTTCGTCAGTCTTTTTCCAAACGCTTCTATATCCGATAACAGCCTAGTCAGCTGATCAAATTTCAATTTGCTGCTTTGGTTTTCCATTGATGTTTTAAACGACGCTGTGATCTCAGATGTTTTCACAGAAGGAAGCTGCTTATTATCTATAAATGTACGTATATCTTTATTAATTTTCACAGTTTCAAATCCTTAAAATTGATGAAATTCATCGACTGGAAGAACAAACACTGTCGCTCCGCCAACTTCAACTTCGACTGGATAAGGGACATAAGAATCGGCATTTCCGCCCATTGGAGATACTGGGGCAATCATCTGATCGCGTTTCTGCCCATTTTCTTTAATGAGACTTAATGCTTTATCGACGCGTATATCCTCGACACCAATCATAAACGTTGTATTGCCTGATTTAAGAAATCCTCCCGTCGTCGCAAGCTTTGTGACTCTAAAGTTGTGATCCGTTAAGGTTTTCAAAAGTCTGTTGCTGTCCTGATCTTGTACAACTGCCACTATCAATTTCATCTGTGAAGGCCTCCTTTAGATTGGAAACAACAATGATCTCGTTTACATTATTATATCAACTATTGGGAAACAGGTCACAATTGAATTTTTTTCAACGCTTCATTGATAACCTTTAGGACATCCTGAACGACGAGGTCTTTGGACTGGCCGGCATCAACTGAATGAAATCTTTCCGGAAATCGCTTCATCAGCTCTTGATAACCTTCCTGTACCTTTGTATGGAAGTCTAATTTTTCTAAATCGAGCCTGTTTTTCTCCCGTGAGCCGTTTGCGTGAATACGCTTCAGCCCCTCTTCTGGATCAATTGAAAAATAAACCGTTACATGGGGCATCATATCTCCGATGGCGAATTCATTAATTGACAGAACCTCATCAATCCCAAGTCCCCTTGCATATCCTTGGTATGCGAGTGAACTGTCTATGAATCTGTCGCAAAGAACAACATGCCCCTGTTCTAATGCTGGTTTTACTTTTTCGACTAAATGCTGGCGTCTTGCAGCTGCATATAAGAGAGCTTCTGTTTTTGGATCCATTAAGGTGTTGTTCTCATTCAGAATAACCTCTCGAATTTGTTCTGCAATATCTATGCCGCCTGGCTCTCGAGTTGCCGTAACCTGAAGGCCTTCTGCTGTCAGTATGTTTTTGATTTCCTGCAGAACAGTCGTTTTTCCCGCACCTTCAGGACCTTCGAATGTAATAAATAAACCGCTCATGACTTCTCCTCTTCTATATAAACAAGTAGTTGTTTCTCTTTGATTTTCATATTCCCTTGAACATGCGTTTTCATGCTGATCAAGCGGCTGAGCTTTTGCACACTTTCTCTCGATATTCTTTCTCCCGCCATGATCATTGGAATACCCGGAGGATAAGGAATGATATCCTCTGCGTTCAGCCGGCCTGCTGCTTCATCAAAGTCCACATATTCTTTCTTGAACGTATGCAAGACCTTTTTTGGATAAGGCAATACGGTAACCGGCTGTGCTTCCCATTCTGCAGAAACAAACATCTGATCCGGAGGCGTTTTTTCAATTTCTTCATCAATGCTTTTAATGATTTCAGCGTTTATTCTGCGTTTTCCTCCCAAGGGAAGAACGAGCAGCACTTGATTTTCATCAGCAAGCTCAGTGAATATGTTGACACGCTCTAAGATGTTTTGCAGCGTATACCCAGAATGGCCCCGTGTGGAACGAATGGTGAGCTTCAACGGATCCGATATCAACCGTGAATCGGCCGGTTTGACAGCTTCTGCATTAGTAAGTAAATCAAACGTTTGTTTAAGTGATTGTATTCGCTGCAAAATGCCGGAGAGCTTTTGTTCTTCTATAATATGCTGAACATAAGCACGGGCAATGTCTAATGAAGCCATGATCGGATAAGACGGGCTGCTGCTTTGTAAACGGGCCAGGTTCTCTGCCACCCGATTCCGATCAACTCTGCAGCCTCTATTGAGATGCAAATAAGAACCCATCGTCATGGCCGGCAGCGTTTTATGAGCCGACTGAACAACAATATCTGCCCCCATCTCTAAAGCTGAGACAGGAAAAGGCTCTCCTAAAACAAAATGTGCACCATGCGCTTCATCCACCAAAACAGGAATCCCGTAATGATGGGCTTCTGAAATGATTTCGGTTAAGTCAGCACTATGCCCGTAATATGACGGATTGGTCAGCACCAAGCCTTTTGCATCTGGATATGCTGCCAAGGCTTCTTTAACTGTATCAGGCGGAACATGCGTAGGCACATGCATTGCTTTATCAACGTCAGGTGCGAGATAAACCGGCTCAGCACCAGCCAGATCAACACCATGAAATACAGACTTGTGACAGTTTCTCTGGACCAGAATTGTATCCCCCGGGTCACAAACAGATAAAATCATTGCTAAGTTCCCGACAGTCGTACCATTGACAAGCAAAAAACTTTCCGCCGATCCATATAATTGACTGACAAGCTCTTGAGCTTCCTTAATCACCCCAGTAGGATGGTGGAGATCGTCCAATCCTGCCAGTTCAGTTACATCAATGGTGAGTAGCGGATTGAATATCGACTTAGCGTCATCAAAAAAGACATCTCCATTGTGATGTCCCGGAACATGAAATGAATGAGAATTTCTTCTCGCATGCTGAATCAGTGCTTTATATAAAGGTGTGTTCATTAAAACAATCCTTTGAATGTGTTTTCTTACACTTTATTATATCGTGCCTCTGACAGAACTTAAAGCTAGACTTACTGGTAACTATCTTTCCTTTATTGTAAGCAGTTTTTGCTTCAGATCGCCTTCCATCATCATGAGTTCTTGTTCTGCCTGATGCCGCTTAATTCGTCCCTCTTCTTGTATCGTCAGCGTTTCTTCAAGCGTGCTGATTAAGCTTTCCTGAACCTTCTTCAAAGTATCGATATCAACAAGGCCTCGTTCATTTGCCCGTACAGTTTCAATTGTATTGGTTTTTAAAAGCTCCGCATTTTTCAGTAAAAGCTCGTTGGTTGTATCAGATACTTTCTGTTGTGCATCTACTGCATTGCGCTGCCTTAAAAGCGTCAGCGCAATTGCTACTTGGTTTTTCCAAAGCGGGATTGCAGTCACAATGGATGATTGGATTTTTTCAGCTAACGCTTGGTTTGTATTCTGTATCAGCCTGATTTGCGGCGCACTTTGGATGGTAATTTGCCTGCTCAGCAGCAAATCGTGCACCCTTTTATCTAACCTGTCTGCAAATTGAACTAAATCGTTTACTTCTTGCACGGCCATTTGGTTGTGCTCACTTGATTCGGCTTGTTGCTTCAGTTCAGGAATCGTTTTTGTTCTTAATTCCTCCAGCTTCAGTTCCCCTGCAGCAATATAAACATTCAGTGCGGCGAAATACTCTTTGTTTTTTTCATATAACTGCTCTAACAGTTTATTGTCACTGATTAAGGCATTTTTTGAATGCTCCAGCTTCAAACTGATTCTGTCTATCTGCACACTGGTCTTTTGATATTTAGACAGCACCTCCTGAAGAGAACTCGATACTCTTCCAAACACGCGTGCCAAAATACCCTTTTTCTTTGACTGAAGATCATCAGGGTTTACTTGCTCCAGCTTTTTCATCAGCTCTCCAAGTATCTCGCCAATCTCTCCGACATCCTTCTTTTGAACATGATCAATCATGGTATGAGAAAAATTCAGCAGTTTAGATTGGGCTTGTGAGCCGTATAAGACAATGCTCTGCATATTATTATGGTCGATCTGTCCAGCAAGCTGAATTGCTTTTTCCCTGTTTTCTTCAGGAAGAACATCGACAAGGCGTACTTGCTGCTTCTCTGCTTTTACAGCCTCCACCCTGGGTATTTCTATATCACCAAAAGGGTCGGCCAATAATTCATCTATTTGAAGGTCGCTTTGATCTCTGCTCATCGCTCTTACCCTCTTCCATTATTTCTTTAATGAATGCTTTGCTGCATCTAATTCAAATTGCAGGTCATCAATTTCATCACCCATTAAATGAGTTAAATCTTCCTCTAAACGCTTGGTCAACTCAGCAAGTGTGATACGCGCCTCACTTAACGACATCGACAGCTCTTTGCTTTTTTTCGGGTGAGAAGAGAGAAAGGCATACTTCTCTGTTAATTCAACAACTGAATCGAGAGTTTGATAAAAAAAGCGCTCAGCCTGATAAAACCGTTTCGGCTCTTTTTTGGTGAGGATATAAATCCTCCTGACAAGTCTCAGCATTTCTGCATTTTGTTTAAACATTTGAATGCTTTTTGCCTGAAACAAAGCTTTCCGAAGCCGTATGATTTTCTGCCTTGCTTCCTCGAGGTTTTTCTTAATGTAGGCATATTCTCTTCCTGTCAGTTCATGCCTTTTAAGAAATAACCGTCTCGAATTCCAAATACCAGCTGTATATACCACTGCTCCTGAAGCGAGCCCATAAACAAATGATAAGAAAAGTGACTGATTTAAAGCGAAAAAGCTCAATATCCCTATGAAAACAAAAGTCGCACCGCTTGTTAAACTCCATATCAAAAAATGAAGAAACCTCTGCATGAGATAATCGACTCCTGTGTAAATACTCAGTTTTAATATTATTATCTACTACGTTCAATCCCTAAACAAGTTTCACCTTCTTTTTATTAACCCATTCCTTATAAATGGTACAAAAAAAGACCTTTTCAGGTCTAAGAATATAATGGCGGTGTATGAATGCTTTTTAGTTTCTTTACGTAAAAGGCATAGTCAGGATCGGAAGTTGATGTAGAAATTATTTTTCTCTCACAATCTAAGCATATGAATTTCGTATAAAGATGGATGCCTCTATTCTTCTCTTGATCACAAATCACACATGTATGATTAGGTTTAACTGTTTCGTCCATCGTCCCCACCTCCGTACAATTAGCCTTCCCTTAAACTGGATATTGTATACACTATTTAGATCTTTTCGAAACTTGAAATCAGTATATGGGCTATATAAGCTGTCGGTGTTTGTATTTGTTTGATTTTATCGATCTAGAATAAACAAAAAACCCAGCTCAAT
>NZ_JALAMR010000026.1:0-21349 GCF_026790125.1 Bacillus sp. N12A5
TCAAAAACGGGGGTCAGTCCCCACCCGCAGTAAGGTTTTGATGAGGACATTCTATTCTTCACCCTCGTTGACAAAAACCAAGGCGGAGAAGCCTTTTTTCTTATCAAATTGCAATTCAACGACGGTAACGTCTGGATTAAAGTTGTGGTATTCCTCTAAGAACTGAATAATGCCTTCTGAAATGTCATCGGACACAAGCTGCTTGTGGTGCGGGCCACATTTGGCTTCAGCGAAGAATCCTGTACGCTTGTTGTAAGACAGCTCTTTTACTTCAACGTCCTCAGGGTATATATCTTCTTCATTAGAAACATACACACAAATCCCGTCTACAATTTCCTGCTCATTTAATACTAATTTCATGATCTAAAAGCTCCTTCTGTACGTCTTCGGTGTTTTAAATGCGCGAATCAGTGCGATGACAATGAGTAAAATAATGATCAAAGCGATGATATCAACGATCCAGGCAATGGGCGAAGCGCCATAAGAAACATAGCCTGGGCCCCCGACTGGATGATAGGTGTAACCCCAAGGGTGCATCATGCTGATCATGAACATGCCCATAGTGAATCCGCTATAATAGCCAAACCATCCTGATGGCGAAAATCCTGCATTGTAGTAGTGATTCACTGAAACATAACGTCCGCCGACATAAGCTTTAGACGTTTTTCCGCTGTATGTCTTTCCGCTTACTTTGGATGTGGCACCGGAAAACGTGCCTGACGATTTTTTAGAGCTTGATGAGCTTGTCTTATCGGAAGATTTCTTTTTCAGCGAAATCGAAGATGATGAATCGTCAGATGTCTTGGATTTTTTGCTAGAAGAGCTTGATCCTGAGCTGTAGCTTGATTTCGGGCTGGATTTATAGCTTCCGCTGTATGACGAGCTGGAACTTCGGCTGCTGTAGCTGGATGACGAGCGGCCGCTAAAACTTTTTGCATCAGAAATCGTTGATGGCAGCAGTACACCTAAAGCAACGATTACTGCAACTAGGGCTTTTACATAGTTAAGTTTCATTCTGTTTCCTCCATAGGCCGCCGAAACGGCCCGTTAATCTGTTTTAATCGTGATTCGTATGCTTCTTCTATTGTTGGGTTGATTCTAGCGTTTTATCAATCTTACATATCATGTTAGTTTTTTGATCACTTTCTTTCTGAGATAAACTACCTTTATTTTATCGGATTCTTGGCGCTTTTTGTAAGTTTTTGCATCAAAATCAACCTAATTGATAGGCAAATAAAAACAGCCTTCCCAATGGGGAAGGCTGTTTTCTTCTTATGCGAACAGCTTATCAATAAACGAAATATCCTCTTGAGAAAGCGTCACGTCGGCTGTTTTGATGTTATCAATCAGCTGATCGGCACGTTTTGCGCCAGGGATTAAAATATCAATTTCCGGTCTTGCCAAATACCAAGCCAATACGATGTGAGGGATGTCCACGTTATGCTTTTCAGCAAGCGGCGCCAGTTTGTTGACCTTTCTGATATTCTCTTTGAAACGCTCGCCCTTGAAGTGTTCCTGTTCGTTTCGCAGGTCGCCTTCAGGGAACGTTGTATCTTCTGTATACTTTCCTGCCAATAATCCTGATACGAGCGGGAAGTATGGAATAAATGAAATGTTATGCTCCTTCGTATACGGGAAGAATGTCTTTTCCGCTTCACGGTTTAACAGGTTGTATTCGCCTTGCAATACATCTACCAGACCATCTCTGTTTGCTTCTTTCAATTGCTCTAAAGAGAAGTTGGATACACCGATGGAGCGGATTTTTCCGGCCTTCTTCATCTCATTCAGCGCGTTAACGGCTTCATCCTTTGGCGTCTGTTCATCCGGGAAGTGGATGTAGAACAAATCGATATAATCCGTATTCAAACGCTTCAGGCTTTCATCAACAGATTTTTTAAGAAATTCTGGTGAATTATCAAAGACAAAGTCATTGCCTTGTTTTCTGTGCGCGGCTTTTGTGGCGATGACAACATCGTCACGGTTGAATTCGCGCAGCACCTCGCCAATTAGTTCTTCGGAACGGCCGACCCCGTAAATGTAAGCGGTATCTAACATCGTCACGCCATGACGGATCGCCTCGCGAACCAATTCTTTTCCGGTTTCTTCATTCAGGTTCGGGTAGAGGTTATGTCCTCCGACAGCATTTGTTCCTAATCCGATAGGGAATACCTGCAAGTCTGATTTTCCGAGCTTCGCTTTTTTCATGATCTGCCTCCTAGCATAAAATGGATGAAAGACTCTCAACACTATTGTAAACGTTAAGCCAGATGAATGCCGATTTGGTGCTCATTGCAGTACTGCGTGTACTCGTCATCTAATGGCTGAGAGGTCACAATGCAATGCAGCCTGTCAAACGGCGCATACGTTAAAAGCGTTGATTTTCCGAATTTTGAATGGTCAGCCAATAGATACACTTCTTTTGCTTTTTCCGAAATCCTCTTTTTAATTTCGTACTCAAGCAGGTCCGAATTGGTCAATCCGTGTGTCAGTGTGGTTCCGGTAGCGGACATAAAGGCTTTGTTGATATTGTACTTATCAAGCATAGCCGGATCATCCATGCCGACAAACGAGCGGGTTTTTCTCTTATAGTTGTTTCCGATCATGATTAAGTTGATATTCTTCAAAGCAGATGCCGCATTGATAATGTCTAAACTGTTGGTTAAGATGGTGACATTTTTGGCCGGATCAAGCGTATCAAGAATAGACTTTGTTGTCGTTCCTGAATCAATGAAGATTAAATCGTGATCTTCAATAAAACGGGAAGCATAATGGGCAATTTTTGTTTTTTCGTCTTGGTGCTGAATGGTGCGATTTTCAAAAGGAACTAATGCGGTTTTTTCAACAGATGTTACGCCGCCGTATACTTTTTCTATCGCACCCTTTTCTGTTAGCTTGTTGATATCACGTCTGACTGTGTTTTTAGAGACATTGAACACCTGGCAAAGCTCATCTAAGGAAACAGTGCCATGCGATAAAATGTACTCCTCCATTTCCTGAATCCGCATCAGTTTCATATTAAAAAACTCCTTCTTGAATCTTTACGTAACATAAATATATAATAAAAACCAAAAGTTGATCAATAGTTGATTAAAAAATGATAACATTGGTATACATCTTTTGCAAGATTCGACGGACTTCTCGTTACTCTCTTCATTCGTTAGAAGATTAATATAATAAAAATAATGAAAAAATTTAGTGATTATGATTGACTTATGGGTATTGTGCGATTAGAATATAACCAAGAAATGACCAAAAAGTAACCTGATGTGCATGAAATGGTTGCTTGTATCTAACATATGCATCCGCCATTTATTTTTTTGGTTTTTTTGAAAGCGTTTAATTATTGGCTTGCTGAAAAGTGGATATTGATATGAATCTATCCTGAACCATCCATACAAGTGTATGTGTTTACTAATGAAGGAGGCAATAAGAATGGAAGAAATCAGAAAATTAAAAAACTACATCAACGGTGAATGGGTTGAAAGCAAAACAGATCAATATGAAGACGTTGTGAATCCAGCGACGAAAGAAGTACTGTGCCAAGTGCCGATTTCAACAAAAGAGGATATCGATTACGCAGCGCAAACAGCGGCTGAGGCATTTAAAACATGGTCAAAAGTGGCGGTTCCGCGCCGCGCCAGAATTCTGTTTAACTTCCAGCAGCTGCTGTCTCAGCATAGAGAAGAACTTGCTCATCTGATTACCATTGAAAACGGAAAAAACACAAAAGAAGCGCTTGGAGAAGTGGGACGCGGAATTGAAAACGTGGAGTTCGCGGCTGGAGCACCTTCTCTGATGATGGGTGACTCACTTGCTTCCATCGCAACGGACGTTGAAGCGGCGAACTACCGTTACCCAATCGGAGTTGTAGGCGGAATCGCGCCATTCAACTTCCCGATGATGGTTCCTTGCTGGATGTTCCCGATGGCGATCGCGCTCGGCAACACATTTATTTTAAAGCCATCTGAGCGGACACCGCTGTTAACAGAGAAATTGGTTGAGCTTTTTGAAAAAGCGGGCCTTCCGAAAGGGGTATTCAACGTCGTATACGGTGCGCATGACGTTGTGAACGGCATTCTGGAGCATCCTGAAATTAAAGCGATTTCATTTGTAGGATCCAAGCCGGTCGGCGAATATGTCTACAAAAAAGGAAGCGAAAATTTAAAACGTGTTCAATCTCTGACTGGCGCGAAAAACCATACGATTGTCCTGAACGATGCGCATCTCGAAGACACGGTCACAAACATCATCGGAGCAGCCTTCGGTTCTGCCGGTGAACGCTGCATGGCTTGTGCGGTTGTAACGGTTGAAGAAGGAATCGCTGATGAGTTTATGGCAAAGCTGCAGGAAAAAGTGGCTGACATTAAAATCGGTAACGGCCTTGATGACGGCGTGTTCTTAGGACCGGTGATTCGCGAAGACAACAAGAAGCGCACGCTCAGCTATATCGAAAAAGGCCTGGAAGAAGGCGCAAGACTCGTATGTGACGGACGTGAAAATGTGTCTGACGACGGCTACTTTGTCGGCCCGACGATCTTTGACAATGTCACGACAGAGATGACGATCTGGAAAGATGAAATTTTTGCTCCGGTCTTATCTGTCATCCGTGTGAAAAACCTGAAAGAAGCGATTGAGATTGCCAATAAGTCTGAGTTTGCGAACGGTGCCTGCTTGTTCACATCCAACTCAAACGCAATCCGCTACTTCCGTGAAAACATTGATGCGGGAATGCTCGGCATCAACCTGGGTGTGCCGGCTCCAATGGCGTTCTTCCCATTCTCAGGCTGGAAGTCTTCATTCTTCGGAACGCTGCATGCGAACGGAAAAGACAGCGTCGACTTCTATACGCGTAAAAAAGTGGTTACAGCAAGATATCCGGCACCTGATTTCAACTAAACGACGAACAGCCGAACGGCGTCTATGTGCGCTGTTCGGACTCATTCTACCAATAGAAAGAGGAGGGCTTCACTATGAGTGATTTGTTGCGTAAGCCGCAGTCGAATGAAGTGTCTAATGGGGTCAAACTGGTGCACGAAGTAACGACATCCAACTCTGATCTCACTTATGTAGAGTTTAAAGTGTTAGATCTCGCTTCCGGTTCCAGCTATGCAGAAGAATTGAAAAAACAAGAAATCTGTATCGTGGCGGTAACGGGAAAGATTACAGTGACCGATCATGAGTCGACTTTTGAGAATATCGGCACGCGTGAAAGCGTATTTGAACGAAAACCAACGGACAGTGTCTATATGTCAAATGACCGTTCCTTTGAGATTACAGCGGTCAGCGACGCTAGGGTTGCGCTTTGCTATTCTCCATCGGAAAAACAGCTGCCGACAAAGCTGATCAAAGCGGAGGACAACGGAATTGAGCATCGCGGGAAGTTTTCAAACAAACGTACTGTTCATAACATTCTTCCGGATTCAGACCCTTCAGCTAACAGCCTATTAGTAGTTGAAGTCTATACAGACAGCGGCAACTGGTCCAGCTACCCGCCTCATAAACATGATCAAGACAACTTGCCGGAGGAATCTTTCTTGGAAGAAACGTACTACCATGAGTTAGACCCGGGACAGGGCTTTGTGTTTCAGCGCGTATACACAGATGACCGCTCCATTGACGAGACGATGACTGTAGAAAATGAAAACGTTGTCATCGTTCCTGCGGGATACCACCCGGTAGGCGTGCCGGACGGATACACATCCTACTATTTAAATGTCATGGCAGGGCCGACGCGGAAATGGAAGTTTCATAATGACCCGGCGCATGAGTGGATTTTAGAACGCTAAACAAGTGAGGAGTGGCTGTTTACGATGAAGTATACATTCAATGAAGAGAAGGAATTTGATATTGTTGCCATCGGCCGGGCATGTATTGACCTGAACGCAGTTGAATACAACCGCCCAATGGAAGATACGATGACATTTTCCAAATACGTCGGCGGTTCACCTGCGAATATCGCGATCGGCAGCGCGAAGCTTGGCTTAAAAGCAGGCTTCATCGGCAAAATTCCAGATGACCAGCATGGAAGATTCATAGAGTCCTATATGAGAAATACAGGCGTTGATACTACACAGATGGTTGTTGATCAAGATGGCCACAAAGCAGGCCTCGCATTTACCGAAATCCTCAGCCCCGAAGAATGCAGCATCTTAATGTATCGAGATGATGTGGCGGATCTTTATCTTGAGCCTACAGAGGTAAGCGAGGACTATATCGCCAATGCAAAAATGCTGCTTGTCTCCGGGACAGCGCTCGCCAAAAGCCCGTCACGGGAAGCGGTGTTAAAAGCTGTTCAATACGCGAAAAAGCATCAGGTCAAAGTGGTGTTCGAACTGGATTACCGCCCGTATACGTGGCAGTCAGCGGATGAAACAGCCGTTTACTACTCTTTGGTTGCCGAGCAGTCGGATATCGTCATCGGCACACGCGATGAATTTGATGTGATGGAAAACCGCCCAGGCGGAAGCAATGAAGAATCCGTCAATCATTTATTTGGCCATTCAGCCGATCTTGTTGTCATCAAGCACGGAGTTGAAGGCTCTTACGCATACAGCAAATCCGGCGAGGTATTCCGCGCCCAAGCGTACAAGACAAAAGTGCTGAAAACCTTTGGAGCCGGCGACTCCTATGCGTCTGCCTTTATCTATGGCCTTGTCAGCGGAAAAGACATCGAAACGGCATTGAAATACGGCAGCGCTTCAGCCTCCATTGTGGTGAGCAAGCACAGTTCGTCAGAAGCGATGCCGACTGCGGATGAAATCGTACAGCTTATTGAAGCACAGTCATAATTGAAAAAGATCGAGTAAAGGTGGGATCG
This sequence comes from Bacillus sp. N12A5, assembly GCF_026790125.1. Lineage (NCBI taxonomy): Bacteria > Bacillati > Bacillota > Bacilli > Caryophanales > Bacillaceae > Bacillus > Bacillus sp. N12A5. The sequence continues at coordinate 6,818 of NZ_JALAMR010000026.1, forward strand.
TTTGTGGGGAAGAAAATTCGCTTAACAACAGCCCAAGCGCTGATTAAGTTCTTAAACCAGCAGTACATCCATGTAGATGGAAAGGAAGAGCCTTTCGTTGAAGGGATTTTCACGATTTTCGGCCATGGAAACGTACTAGGGATCGGGCAGGCGCTTGAGCAGGATGCTGGCCATTTGAAAGTCTTTCAAGGGAAAAATGAACAAGGAATGGCGCATGCCGCAATGGCGTACAGCAAGCAAATGCTGAGAAGAAAAATATATGCGGTCTCTACATCCGTCGGACCGGGCGCGGCCAACTTAGTGGCGGCAGCCGGCACTGCATTGGCAAACAATATCCCGGTTCTCTTGATTCCGGCAGATACATTTGCGACAAGACAGCCAGACCCTGTACTGCAGCAAATGGAGCAAGAATACAGTGCGGCGATTACGACAAACGATGCATTGAAGCCTGTATCGAGATACTGGGACCGCATTACGCGCCCTGAGCAGCTCATGAGCAGTTTGCTGCGCGCGTTTGAAGTCATGACTGATCCGGCAAAGGCTGGCCCGGCAACGATTTGCATTTCTCAGGATGTAGAAGGAGAGGCATACGACTTTGATGAAAGTTTCTTCGTCAAACGGGTTCATTATATTGATCGCATGCAGCCGAGTGAGCGTGAGCTTCAAGGTGCGGCGGAGCTGATCAGAGCCAGCAAAAAACCTGTGATCCTCGTCGGCGGAGGCGCGAAATATTCCGGTGCACGCGATGAATTGGTTGCCATTTCTGAAGCGTATCACATTCCGTTAGTTGAAACGCAGGCAGGAAAGTCGACCGTTGAAGCAGATTTTGCCAACAATCTCGGCGGAATGGGCATCACAGGTACACTTGCGGCAAATAAAGCGGCCCGTCAAGCCGATTTGATTATCGGTATCGGCACAAGATATACGGATTTTGCGACATCCTCTAAGACCGCTTTTGATTTTGATAAAGCGAAGTTTCTGAACATCAATGTCAGCCGAATGCAGGCGTATAAACTCGACGCGTTCCAAGTGGTAGCAGATGCGAAAGTGACGCTTGGCAAACTGCACGGCTTGCTTGAAGGCTATAAGAGCGAATTCGGCTCAACGATTAAGGAGCTGAAGGACGAATGGCTCGCCGAACGCGAACGCCTCAGCAAAGTGACGTTTAAACGGGAAGACTTTGATCCGGAAATCAAACATCATTTTTCTCAAGAGGTTCTAAATGAATACGCTGACGCGTTGAATACAGAGCTTCCGCAGACAACGGCATTGCTGACAATCAACGAGACAATTCCTGAAGACAGCGTCATCATCTGTTCAGCAGGCTCCCTTCCAGGAGATTTGCAGCGTCTATGGCATTCTAATGTTCCGAATACGTATCACCTGGAATACGGGTATTCCTGCATGGGCTATGAAGTGTCCGGCACACTGGGGCTTAAATTGGCCCACCCTGACAGAGAAGTGTATTCCATTGTCGGAGACGGCAGCTTTTTGATGCTTCACTCCGAACTGATTACGGCGATTCAATACAACAAGAAAATCAATGTGCTGCTCTTTGACAACTCTGGCTTTGGATGTATCAACAACCTGCAAATGGATCACGGCAGCGGCAGCTACTACTGTGAGTTCCGCACAGATGACAACCAGATTTTAAATGTCGATTATGCGAAAGTTGCTGAGGGATACGGCGCGAAAACCTACCGCGCAAACACAGTCGAAGAATTAAAAGCGGCGTTAGAGGATGCGAAGAAACAGGACGTATCAACGTTAATTGAAATGAAGGTTCTGCCAAAAACAATGACTGATGGCTATGACAGCTGGTGGCACGTCGGCGTAGCAGAGGTATCTGAACAAGAAAGCGTTCAGAAGGCATACGAAGCAAAAGAAAACATGCTGGAATCTGCGAAGCAGTATTAGAGGGGAGGCACCATAGATGGGCAAAAATGAAATCCTGTGGGGGATCGCTCCCATTGGATGGCGGAATGATGACATGCCTGAAATTGGAGCGGGAAATACACTTCAGCATTTGTTAAGTGATATTGTTGTCGCACGTTTTCAAGGCACGGAGGTCGGGGGCTTTTTCCCCGAACCTGCCATCCTGAACAAAGAGCTGAAGCTCCGGAATTTACGCATTGCGGGAAAATGGTTCAGCAGTTTTATTTTGCGTGACGGACTTGGGAAAGCGGCAAAGGCATTTACTCTGCATTGTGAGTATTTGCAGCAAGTAAACGCGGATGTCGCAGTTGTCTCTGAACAAACCTACAGTGTGCAAAGCTTGGAGAAAAACGTGTTCACAGAGAAGCCGCACTTTACGGATGATGAATGGGAACGGCTTTGCGAAGGGCTGAATTACCTTGGCAAAATTGCCAATCAGCATGGCTTAAAGCTGGTCTATCATCATCATCTTGGCACTGGCGTCCAAACCGCGGAAGAAGTGGACCGCCTGATGGCTGGAACAGATCCTGCGCATGTACACCTCCTCTATGATACAGGCCATGCGTATATTTCTGACGGCGACTACATGGGAATGCTTGAAAAACATATCGGCCGCATTAAGCATGTGCACTTTAAAGATGCCCGCCTGAATGTCATGGAACAATGCAGGCTTGGAGGGGAATCATTTCGGCAAGCATTTTTAAAAGGCATGTTTACGGTTCCCGGTGATGGATGCATTGATTTTAGAGAAGTATATCAGCTGCTGTTGAAGCATGATTATTCCGGATGGATTGTCGTTGAAGCTGAACAGGACCCCGATGTAGCCAACCCGCTTGAGTATGCATTGATCGCAAGAAACTATATCGATGAGCAGTTGCTGGATCTGGCTTAATGGGGATTGAATATATGGGCAATACCAATGGTGATTCAGCCTTCAATAAACGGACAATTGCAGCAGCATTGGCCAACTATATTGATGCCGGTTCAATTGTGGCTGGATCGGCCGGATTATCGCTATGGGTCAGTTACCTAAAGCTATCCGATACGCAAATCGGGCTGCTCGGCGCGCTAAGCGCAAACGCGATTTCTGCTGCTGTCGGCGCGCTGCTTGGCGGGTTTCTGGCTGATAAAGTCGGGCGGAAGGCTGTTTATACCAATAGCATGCTGGTCTATGCACTAGGGATTTGTTTGGTTCTGTTTGGGGTTAATTTCCCCATGTTGTTAAGCGGTTACATGATTATCGGTTTATCAGTAGGAGCTGACATTACCGCATCATGGACCATTATTGCAGAAAATGCGCCAAAGAAAAATCGGGCCCGCCATTGCGGTGTGGCACAAGTCGCTTGGGCCGCGGGTGCTGTTGTTGTGCTGCTTCTCTCCGTACTGGTCGGTGATTTGGGCCTCTTAGGAAATAAAATCGTATTTGCCCATCTGCTTGTGATTGCGCTGATTACGTACATCCTGAGGATCAGGCTTCCGGAGTCAGACGCCTGGCAGTCAAAAAATCAGCCGGGAGAAGCTCAGGCAGAGAAGCCGGCCGTACTGAATAAAACCTCGTATTTTGATTTGCTCAAGCCAATGTATGTAAAAAACATACTGTTTTTGATGGGTGTGTACTTGGTTTGGAATTTAGCCGCCGGAGTGATGGGTTTCTTTATGCCATACATTTATCAGCAGGTCGGCGGTGTATCTGCCAACATGGCAAACCTTTTGCAAATGGGCCTGTTTATCTTCACCGGATTAGGGGTCGCCTTTATCTTCATGCCCTTTGCCGACAAATATAGAAAAACCGTATTTGGAATCGCCGCTTTTATGGCGGTGATCGGATGGACACTGTTTCTGCTGCCGGTTGAAGGCCTGCCGGTTCTGCTCTTGTTTATTGTCGTAATCGGCATCAATAACGGAGCCGGGCAGCAAGCGAACTATCAGTTATGGGCAAGTGAAATCTTTCCTACACAGTATCGTGCTTCTGCACAGGGACTGATGTTTTTCTTAGTCCGTATTTCAATAGGGATTTGGAGTCTGTTTGTCCCAATGATTATGACCAATTTCGGCATTGGAACGATGGCTGCAATTCTCCTAGGTTGTGTGACGGCCAGTATGATCATCGGGCTTCTCTTCGCGCCGAATACGTCTGGCAAGTCGCTTGAACAAATCCAAGAGGAACTCTACGGATCTCCTCGGAGCCAAGTAAAGCAAGAAACAGAAAGCAAAATGATGTAACCAATAGAAGGAGTGGCTGTCAATGAGTTTACGTATTGGCGTAATTGGAACTGGAGCAATTGGAAAAGAACATATTAACCGCATCACCAATAAACTGTCCGGCGCAGAAATCGTTGCTGTAACAGATGTTCATCAAGAAGCTGCACAAAAGGTTGTTGAGCAATACCAATTAAACGCGACGGTTTATCCCAATGATGACAGCCTGCTTGCAGACGAAAATGTAGACGCCGTCTTAGTGACAAGCTGGGGGCCTGCGCATGAATCGAGCGTGCTGAAAGCCATTCAAGCCCAGAAATATGTGTTCTGTGAAAAGCCGCTCGCGACAACGGCTGAGGGATGCATGCGCATCGTTGAAGAAGAAATGAAAGTGGGCAAACGCCTTGTTCAAGTCGGCTTCATGCGCCGGTATGACAGCGGTTACGTACAGCTGAAAGAAGTGCTCGACAATCGTGTCATCGGCGAGCCGCTTATGATTCACTGTGCGCACCGCAACCCGACTGTGGGAGACAACTACACAACGGATATGGCCGTAGTCGACACGCTTGTTCATGAAATTGATGTGCTGCACTGGCTCGTAAATGATGACTACGAGTCCGTTCAGGTCATCTATCCGAAAAAATCGAAAAATGCCCTTCCGCATTTAAAAGATCCGCAAATCGTTTTAATCGAAACAAAAGGCGGTATCGTCATCAATGCTGAAATCTATGTCAACTGTAAATACGGTTATGACATTCAATGTGAGATCGTCGGAGAAGACGGCATCATCAAGCTTCCTGAACCATCAAGCATCAGCATGAGAAAAGAAGGCAAATTCAGCACAGATATTCTGATGGATTGGCAGAGACGCTTTGTAGCCGCGTACGATGTGGAAATCCAAGACTTCATTGATTCGATTCAAAAGAAAGGCGAGGTCAGCGGCCCGACGGCATGGGACGGCTATATTGCTGCTGTTACGACTGACGCGTGTGTCAAAGCCCAGGAATCTGGACAAAAAGAAAAGGTTGAATTAAAGGAAAAACCGGAATTCTATCAATCTTTTACAACAGTAGAAAACTAAAAAAAGAGGAGTGAAAACATGAAATTAGCATTAGATCCATCAATGTATCGAGATGATTTAACGTTAGAGGAAATGGTCTATAAAACGGCAGAGCTTGGCTATGAATATATCGAGTTGTCGCCGCGTGAGGATTTCTGTCCATTTTATAAATATCCGAAAGTCGATTCAGCAAAGATCAAACAATTAAAGCGGCTTTTACGGGATACAGGCGTTAAGCTTTCATCACTCCTTCCGCTTTATCACTGGGCAGGCCCTGATGAAGACCGCCGCCAGGCTGCGGTGCGCAACTGGAAAAGGGCAATCGAAATTGCGGTTGAGCTTGAAGTGGATTTGATGAACAGTGAATTCAGCGGTTCAAAATATGATCCTTTAACAAGTGAAGAAAAGTTTATCAAATCCATGGATGAGCTTCTGCCAGTCTTTGAAAAAGAAGGCATTAAACTCAATCTTCAAGCCCATCCGTACGATTTTATCGAAACGCACAAGGGTGCGATGGATATGATCCGCGCGCTTGACAAGGATTGGATCAATCTTGTCTACTCAACTGCGCATACGTTCTTCTATGATGACGGCAAAGGCGATATCGAGACCATGTTTGACGAAGCCGGCGACCGCCTCACACATGTCTTATTTGCAGATACCTTTAATCATAAAGCGGCTCATGGCCTGCGTTACATCGTCAATCCGCCTGACGCGAAAGTAACGGTTCACCAGCATTTGGACATTGGCCAAGGCGAGGTTGACTTTGATACGATTTTCAGAAAGTTAAGGGAAATGAAGTTCGACGGAATTGCGACGAATGCCGTTTTTGCTTGGGTCGACGAAAGAGCGGATGAATCAAGCCGATTTATGCTTAAGAAAATGAAAGAAGAATTAGGTCTGGCATAAGCTGAGCATGGAGTTCGGCGGGATATGGCGAACAGCCTTCCTGCCGAACTCCCTTCATATCTAAAACGCAGATGGGGGAGTCTGACATGAAACTTTGTTTTAATGAAGCAACAACATTGGAAAACTCAAATCTTAAACAGGATTTAGAACTATGCGAAAAGCACGGCTATGATTATATTGAAATCCGCACAATGGATAAGCTGCCGGAGTACTTAAAAGACCATTCATTGGAAGAGCTTGCGGAATATTTTCAAACCCATCACATCAAACCGCTTGCCTTAAACGCACTCGTTTTCTTCAATAATCGTGATGAAAAGGGCCACAATGAGATCATCGCTGAATTTAAAGGCATGTTGGAAACATGCAAAACCCTCGGTGTGAAATATGTGGTGGCGGTTCCGCTTGTGACTGAGCAGAAGATTGTAAAAGAAGAGATCAAAAAGAGCAGTGTAGAGGTGCTGACTGAGCTTTCAGATATCGCGGAGCCGTACGGCGTAAAAATCGCGCTTGAATTTGTCGGCCATCCGCAATGTACGGTCAATACGTTTGAACAGGCGTACGACATCGTAAACACAGTTAACCGTGACAATGTCGGGCTTGTCCTTGACAGTTTCCACTTCCATGCCATGGGTTCAAATATTGAGAGCTTAAAGCAGGCGGACGGAAAGAAAATTTTTATCTATCATATCGATGATACAGAAGATTTCCCAATCGGCTTTTTAACGGATGAGGATCGTGTATGGCCGGGACAAGGGGCGATTGACTTAGATGCCCACTTATCAGCCCTCAAAGAGATCGGCTTCTCTGATGTTGTATCGGTTGAGCTCTTCCGGCCTGAATACTATAAGCTGAGTGCTGAGGAAGCCATTCAAACAGCGAAAAAAACAACGGTTGATGTTGTATCAAAATACTTCAGCATGTAACGGATAAAGGAGGGGTGAACATGGCTTTTGTATCGATGAAAGAGCTTCTTGAAGATGCAAAGCGGGAGCAATATGCAATTGGCCAGTTTAATATCAACGGCCTGCAATGGACGAAGGCGATTTTGCAGGCGGCGCAAAAGGAGCAATCACCGGTCATTGCCGCGGCTTCCGATCGCCTGGTTGACTATTTAGGCGGATTTAAAACGATTGCCGCCATGGTCGGCGCGTTAATGGAGGACATGGCGATTACCGTTCCGGTCGTGCTTCATCTCGATCACGGCAGCAGTGCGGAACGCTGCAGACAAGCCATTGATGCCGGATTCAGCTCAGTGATGATTGACGGCTCCCATCAGCCGATTGATGAGAATATTGCGATGACAAAAGAAGTCACCGATTATGCCGGAAAGCACGGCGTGTCAGTAGAAGCCGAAGTCGGCACGGTCGGCGGAATGGAAGACGGACTGGTCGGCGGGGTCCGCTATGCCGATATCACGGAATGTGAGCGGATCGTTAAAGAAACCAATATCGACGCGCTGGCCGCGGCCCTCGGCTCTGTACACGGCAAATATCAGGGTGAGCCGAATCTCGGATTTAAGGAAATGGAGGCTATCTCCCGCATGACTGAGATTCCCCTCGTTCTTCACGGGGCATCCGGGATTCCGCAGGATCAGATCAAAAAAGCCATCACGCTCGGCCACGCGAAGATCAATATCAATACGGAATGTATGGTAGCCTGGACAGATGAAACACGCCGCATGTTTCAGGAAAACAGCGATCTGTACGAACCGCGCGGCTATATGACACCCGGCATTGAAGCCGTCGAAGAGACAGTGCGAAGCAAAATGAGAGAGTTTGGATCAGCCGGTAAAGCAGCTAAGCAGCAGGTCGGCTGAAGAGACCAGAAACCGCCAAGATGGCGGTTTTTTTGTGCGGTGTTGCGTCCATACGCCCAAAACGATTATGATGATGGCAGCAGTGTAAGAAACGGGAGTGGTTCAGTTTGAATAAGATCATGATTGTGGAAGACAGTGAAGACATTCGTGGACTGTTGCAGAATTACCTTGAAAAATACGGATATCAAACAGTGGTCACCGCGGATTTCACGGCTGTTCTTGATGTTTTTTTGCAGGAAAAGCCTGATGTAGTGCTGCTTGATATCAATTTGCCGGCATATGACGGATATTATTGGTGCCGCCAGATCCGCCAGCACTCCACAAGCCCGATCATTTTTATTTCAGCCAGAAGCGGGGAAATGGATCAGGTGATGGCGATTGAAAACGGGGGAGACGATTATATCGAAAAACCGTTTTCCTACGATATTGTGCTGGCGAAAATCAAAAGCCAGATCCGCAGGGCATACGGGGAGTACGCCGCAAAGCAGGGGGAGAAAGTGGTTGAATATGCCGGCGTTCAGCTCTTTGTGGAACGGTTTGAACTGCGTTTTCAGGATGAAAAAAGCGAGCTTTCTAAAAAAGAAAGCAAGCTTTTGGAAGTGCTGCTGGAGCGGGGAGAAAAGGTGACGGGTCGGGACCGTCTCATGGAAAAGACGTGGGACACCGACATTTTTGTCGATGATAATACACTTAACGTGTATATCACGCGGCTCAGAAAAAAACTGCGGGAGCTGAATGCGCCTGTTTCTATTGAACCGGTGCGGGGCGAAGGCTATCAGCTGAGGGCGCAGTCATGAAGCTGTTTCTCCGCTCTCATACAGTGCTGATTCTGCTTTTTCTCCTTCAAGGGCTGTTTGTCTTCTTTTATTACTGGTTTGCGGGTCTTCATTCTTTTTCACACTTGTTTTACATATTGGGCGTGCAGCTTCTTATTTTGGCGGGCTATCTTGCCTACCGCTGGTACAAAGACCGCGGCGTGTATCATTGGCTCAGCTCGGGGCAGGAAGGGACGGATATCCCGTATTTCGGTTCTTCAGTGTTCTGTTCAGAGCTGTATGAAAAGCAGATGGAGCTGGTCCGGCTGCAGCACCAGAAGCTCCATGAGACCGAAGCCAAGCTTGACGCGCGGGTGACGTATATGAATCAATGGGTGCATCAAGTAAAGACGCCGCTGTCGGTCATTAATTTAATCATTCAAGAAGAGGATGAGCCCGTTTTTGAACAAATCAAAAAAGAAGTCCGGCAGATTGAATTCGGGCTGGAGACGCTTCTTTATTCTTCAAGGCTCGACCTGTTTGAACGGGATTTTAAAATCGAAGCGGTTTCCCTGTCAGAACTTCTTCAATCGGTCATTCAAAGTTATAAACGATTTTTTATTCAATATCGCGTTTATCCGAAAATGAACGTTTGCGATGATCATCAGATTTACACCGATGCCAAATGGCTCAAATTTGCGATCGGCCAAGTGGTCACAAATGCGGTCAAGTATTCAGCGGGCAAGAGTGACAGACTTGAGCTGAATGTCTTCCGCGATAAAGACAGGACGGTGCTTGAAGTCAAAGATTACGGTGTCGGGATTCCCTCCCAAGATATCAAGCGGGTGTTTGACCCTTATTACACCGGTGAAAACGGGCGGCGTTTCCAAGAATCTACGGGAATCGGCCTCCATCTCGTCAAAGAAATAACAGGTAAGCTCAATCATACGGTAGACATCAGCTCGTCTCCCGGTGAAGGGACATCAGTTCAATTTTCATTTCTTACAAAAATGTAAGGCTGCGTTAAGAAAACAACATAGCTCGCTTTTTTTCCCCTTGATAACATGGATTTATGTCAAGGGGATTTTTATGTTGAACGTCCCGGCACTACATGAAAGCAGCCCAGATCAACAAGAATAAAAACATAAGGAGGATTCTCATGGCGAATATGCTTGAAGTCAAACATATAAATAAAACCTATAAAGGACAAGTGTCCTATCAAGCCTTAAAGCAAATTTCATTTTCAATTGAAGAAGGCGAGTTCACGGCGGTGATGGGGCCGTCCGGGTCCGGAAAAACAACGCTTTTGAATATCATTTCAACGATCGACCGTCCGGATTCTGGCGATATCCTGATTCACGGAGAAAACCCGCATCGCCTGAAGCGGACAAAGCTCGCTCATTTCCGCCGCAAGCAGCTCGGATTTGTGTTTCAGGATTTCAACCTTCTGGACACGCTGACAATCGGTGAAAATATCATGCTGCCGTTAACGCTTGAAAAAGAAGCACCGTCTGTAATGAAAGAAAAACTGCTAGGCATCGCGACAAAGCTCGGTATTGAAAACCTGCTCAATAAACGGACGTTTGAAGTATCCGGAGGACAGCGCCAGCGTGCCGCCATCGCAAGAGCGGTCATTCATAAGCCGTCACTCATCCTGGCCGATGAACCGACGGGCAACCTTGATTCCAAAGCGTCAAAAGACGTCATGGAAACAATGCAGAGCCTGAATCAGGATGATCATGTCACGGCTTTGATGGTGACCCACGATCCTGTTGCGGCAAGCTACTGCCGCCGCGTCATCTTTATAAAAGACGGCGAATTGTTTAATGAGATTTACCGCGGGGAGAACCGCCAAGTATTTTATGAACAAATTCTCGATGTGCTGTCTATGCTGGGGGGAAACGCAAATGACCTTTCTTCAGTTCGCTTATAAAAACGTCACGAGAAACAAAAGGGCCTATCTCGCATTCTTTTTAAGCAGCGCCTTTTCCGTTTTGATTTTCTTTACCTTTGCGATGTTCCTGTTTCATCCGGCATTAAAGGAAGGCTACCTGAATAACATCGCCAAAAAAGGCTTAACCGCTGCGGAATGGATGATCTTTGTTTTTTCTTTCTTATTTGTTCTGTATTCGGTTAACGCATTTTTGAAATCGAGAAATAAAGAATTCGGCATCCTGCTCATGCAGGGCATCACGCCGGGGCAGCTGAGAAAGCTCATTACTGCGGAAAATATGATCATCGGCGTCATGTCAATTGCAGCCGGCATTATCGGAGGATTTATTTTTTCAAAGACGTTCTTTACGGTCGGCGCTTATATTTTAGAAATGGATGCGCTGCCTTTGTATATGCCTTGGAAAGCGCTAGGTATTACGGCTGGCGGATTTCTGCTCTTATTTTTCTTTTTATCGCAGTTTACGATCCTTTTTGTCAGATCAAATACGGTTATCAAATTAATAAAGGGCACTGACAAGATTAAGCCGGAGCCTAAGCCGTCCGTGCTTCTGTCCTTATTCGGCATTGTCTGTCTGTGCGGCGGGTACGGCATGGTTCTTAAAGGCAATGTTCACGGGGCCGAACCGTTTATCATTTTACTGCTCACCGTCATCGGAACATATTTCTTTTTCAGCCAAAGCAGCATATGGATTCTGCGCGCGCTGAAGAAGTGGAAAACCTTTTATCTGCGCGGGAAAAACGTCATTTGGGTTTCTGACCTTGTCTATCGTCTAAAAGACAACGCCCGCCTGTTCTTTATTGTCAGCATTATTTCCGCGGTTGCGTTTACTGCGACAGGCGTGCTCGCGATGTACAAATCGACCGTCGGGGCGGAAGAGTCCGCTTATGAAATGGAGTATTTATCTTACAGCAACAATCCAAAAGAACAGACTCATTTGAAAGATATTGACCATGAACTGAAAACACACGGCTTTACGTATAAGAAAGACAAAATAGATGTTTCCTATGTTCGCTATCAGGAAGGAGAAACTGTTCCCCCTGTTTACATGATCAGCAAATCGGATGTATCAAAATACTTCCATGTCAAGCTGAGCGGCCTGAAAAATGATGAGACTGTCTATTTCCCTGGCACGTATGACCGCAATTTCAAAAACGAAGCGCCGGATCAGCTGAAGCTGCTGAACCAAAAAGGCAAGCCGTCTGGCCAAAAACTGACAGTAAAAGAAGTCAAAAAACCGCTGATTTCATTGAATGCCATCATCGCGGTGAACGATCAAACCTTTGATCAGCTGAAATCACTCGGTGATAAAGCGTCATTATACGGCTACAGCTATGATCATTGGAAAGACAGTCTTGGGATCAGCCAATCCTTGCAAAATGAGATTTACGGCAATTATATCGACGTGCATTCTGATTTTGCTTCAAAAGCCGGGACTTACTATGATACGGTGCAGCTGCCGAGCCTGAGTTTATTTATCGGCCTGTTTATCGCAATTGTATTCTTTGTCGCAGCAGCAAGTTTCTTATATTTCAGGCTGTTCACTGATTTAGATGAAGACCGGGAGCGCTACCGTTCACTGGCCAAAATCGGCCTGAGTGAGCGTGAAATGGCACAAAGTGTGACGATACAACTGGCCATTCTTTTCTTCTTTCCATTTGTCATTGCGGTCATGCATACGCTGTTTGCCTTGAGAACATTGGCTGTGGAAGGCTATTCCGATGTCGCGGGGCCGCTCAGTCTCACCATCGGAGGGTTTTTCATTTTTCAGCTTCTATTCTTCCTCGCGGTGCGGTCAAGCTATTTGAAAAAAATGAACAAGTAAGGGGAGTGCAAAGATGAAAAAAGCAATGGCAATCCTGGCCGTCTTGGCGGCGGCTGCCGTAATATGCGGGCTTCTCTTTTTTCATAACGATGTTACAGACAGATTTAATCCGTTTATTCACCAGCAAGATGTCTATGTTCAGATTGATCGAGATGGCAGACATCTTAGCCCGGGCGGTACTGAATATACATTAGACGGATATAATGCATCCGGGAAAAAAGAAGAAGTGACCTTTTTCGCCGGCAAAGAGCTTCGGAAGAACGCGTATTTGAAAGTGAAGGCGAAAGGAAAGTATGTCGAGACTGGGGAAGAAGTCAAGTTTGAAGATATGCCTGACTCCGTGCAGTCAACATTAAAATGAATCATAAAAAACGGCACAGCGTCATGACTGTGCCGTTTTTTTATTTTTTATTTTCTTCGGCCCGTTTGATCAGCATGTCGGTGATGATATCCACCTGTTTGCTGACAGAAATCGGGTCGTACGGGTAGAACGTGTCAAAGTCATTGATAAACACGCGATTATGTTTAACAGCGTCAAGATTTTTCCAAATAGAGGAATTCTCCAGCTTGTCGAGTGTTTTGCTTTCGCCTTTCGGGTTGTAATCCGTAATGAACATATAATCTGCGGCATACTCAGGAATGACCTCTTGAGAGAGCTGTTTCATCTCTCCTTTTTTGATGACATCTTGCTCAATTTTTTCAGGCGCTTTTAACCCGAGTGCATTGTATACTGCTTGGCCGCCGCGTCCGCCATTGTCATTGAACACCCAGAATTCGCCCTTGTCTGTGTTTTCATAAATGCCGAAGGTCGATCTTTGTCGATGACGCCGGCAATTTTCTTTTTAGCTGCTTCCGCTTTTTTGTTAAAGTCAGCCATAAATGATGTTGCTTTGTCTTTCGCTCCAGCGATATCTCCGAACATGCTGACTGTGTCTTCTACGTTTTTCGCTGTGTTATAAGGTATGACAACAGTCGGAGCGATTTTCTTTAATTTATCAACATTCTCTTCATTCATGACAACAATTAAGTCAGGCTGAAGCTCCATCACTTTTTCAACGCTGATTGGATCACCAACATCCTTCACATTTTTCAGCTTTGATTTTAAAAACGGATTATCAAATGACCATGAGCCTGAGCCGACCACATTGGCCCCGACAGACAGTAATTCACCGGCATAAAAATCAGTGACGATGCGTTTCGGATGTTCAGGAATGTTGACGTTCCCTTTTGGTGATTTGTATGTTCTCATTTCTGTTTTTTCGGAAGCAGAATCGCTTGAGCTCCCTTTAGAAGCCGTGCCGCTGCAAGCACTGACAAACATGAGTAGAAGCACCAGCATGCCTGCGAGCAATGTGTTCTTTTTCATCAAGAACCCCCCAATATGTATTTTTAGTTCATTAGTAATGATAATCATTATCAATTAATAATATAGCAAGAAACCTGTGCCTCGTCTATCACTATTTTAAGGAAAGAAAAGTTTTTTTGTTTTCAGATGACGAAGTATGCCTAATCGATTATTATAGGTAAATAGGAGGAGAAAAATATGGGAATTACAAAAAGAGGTGCCGCTTGGGAATGGCTGCATAGCTGGTGGATGCTGTTTATTTTCATGCCTTTTGCCATTACCAGTTTTTTTGCCTTTTTATTTATTGGCATCAAGGTGAGAAATAGAAAGTGGATGATGTACGGAATCATTTATTTTTTCGTATTTGCGTTTGGGTTTGTGCTGCCCGATCTGCCCGGCGTTTTTATTGTGGTCCCGTTGTGGGCTGTAACCATTATTCACGGCTTTAAAGTGCGTCCGCTGTATTTGATTCAGCTGGATGTCTACAAAGATCATGTAGAGGCGCGGGCTTTTGCCGAGGCAAGAAGTGAAGCCGAGAGCAGATTTCATGCACCGAAACAGTCAATTCAAGATATACATATTCGAAAATAACAGTAAGAAAAAAAGCTCAACACTATCATTGGGGACTGACCCCATAAGATGAGACAAATAAAAAACACCTTCAAGTTTGAAAACGGATGATTGTTATCCGAAATTAGACTTGGAGGTGTTTTTTCTATGGGGACAAGAGTGAGGTA
>NZ_JALAMR010000027.1:0-513 GCF_026790125.1 Bacillus sp. N12A5
CCTATCTATTCTATTAGAATAATGGCGCGCCCGAGAGGAGTCGAACCCCTAACCTTTTGATCCGTAGTCAAACGCTCTATCCAATTGAGCTACGGGCGCAATTAATTTTAAAATATCCCGTTGGGATAAATGGAGCGGAAGACGGGATTCGAACCCGCGACCCCCACCTTGGCAAGGTGGTGTTCTACCACTGAACTACTTCCGCATATCGCAATAAAAAAAGCTTTCTCCTTTTTGAGAAACCTTAGTAATAATACACTTAATAAAGCTTCCAAGCGGGCTCGAACCGCTGACCTCTTCCTTACCATGGAAGTGCTCTACCTGCTGAGCTATGGAAGCAATGGCTCCGCAGGTAGGATTCGAACCTACGACCGATCGGTTAACAGCCGATAGCTCTACCACTGAGCTACTGCGGAATAGTATAAGCTTCATAAACAAACATGGTAGAAATAATAAAACTGCTTGGCGGCGTCCTACTCTCACAGGGGGAACCCCCCGACTACCATCGGCGCT
>NZ_JALAMR010000028.1:0-15564 GCF_026790125.1 Bacillus sp. N12A5
AGCCAGGATCAAACTCTCCGATAAAGTAGTTTGACTGACTACGCACATCGCTGTGCGATTTATAAAAAATGAATTAACAGGTACGTTTTGTCTTGTTTAGTTTTCAAAGAACTTTGTTGCCGCTCTTTAGGCGACTTTATAATCATAACATTTCTGACCGCTGTTGTCAACAACTTTTTTAACATTTCCTTTTCTGAAAAAGCAGTTCGTCATCAGCGACGTATATTAGAATAACACCTTTGGTTTTCAAAGTCAATAGATAAAATCAATTAAATAATAAATTGTTTAATGACAACTAACGCAGCTATTCCGGGTATTCCTAAAGTTCCGCTGATCGCTGTTGTGACAGGATTAATCGGCACGTGAATGCCAAGACTGCCTCCAAACATATTTACACAAACCAGCAGTAAAGCTCCCGCAACAAACTTAACAGCTGTGATGCCAATCCACTTTAAAGGCTTTATAGCTGAACCTGATAAAAAAAGAAGAATAACCAGTCCTAAAATAATCCCTATAATAAAAATAGGCTCCATGAATCTTCTCATCTCCTTTGCTTGTTCTAGTACAAGCTTATGAGAAGATCCAGGAGTTTAGACCACTTACTTCCACCCGCTGATTTTTAAATTTCTCTGCTTCGCTTCCCTCAAGTAAAAAAAATACTTCGCTTCAGCTACTTTTAGTTCGTATAACACTTCAGCAGATGGTTCTAAGCTTTTTTCAACCAGCCTTTTCTGCCTGTTCCACTCTTCCTTTTGCTTAAAAAGCTGCTCGGTTAGTTTTTCATCAAACTCTCTTCTCAATGTTTTCTTGCGAAGAAAACCCATGGATCGTTTTTTCCTCCTTACAATTCACGTCTTCCTTCAAGTGCTTTAGAAAGAGTGACCTCATCCGCATATTCCAAATCACCGCCGACGGGCAGTCCGTGGGCAATACGGGAGAGCTTAATACCAGACGGCTTCAGGAGCCTTGATATATACATCGCCGTTGCTTCCCCTTCTATATTAGGGTTTGTTGCGAGAATCACTTCTGTCACTCGATCATCCTGTAATCGTTTTAACAATTCTGGTATTTTAATATCCTCCGGTCCGATGCCGTCCATTGGAGAAATGGCGCCGTGGAGAACGTGATACTGTCCGTTATATTCCTTCATTTTCTCCATAGCGATAACATCCTTAGGGTCTTGCACAACACAGATAATAGACTTATCCCTGCGTGTATCTTCACATATATAGCAAGGGTCTTGATCTGTAATATGCCCGCAAACTGAACAATATGTCAGGTTGCGTTTCGCATTTACTAATGCTTTCGCAAAATCTAATACCACATCTTCTTTCATACCTAGAACAAAAAAAGCCAGACGAACCGCTGTTTTCGGTCCGATCCCTGGCAATTTCATAAAGCTGTCAATCAGCTTTGATATTGGTTCAGGATATTGCATGTTCTTTTATCCCCCTAGAATAAACCTGGCATGTTCATTCCCTTTGTAAATTGACCCATTGTTTCGTTTGTGATCTCGTCAACCTTTTTTAAAGCTTCATTCGTAGCGGCAAGCACTAAATCTTGAAGCATTTCGATATCTTCTGGATCAACGACGTCTTCTTTGATGATGACATCCAGGATTTCTTTTTGGCCGTTTGCTTTTACTGTAACCATTCCGCCGCCTGCAGTTCCTTCAACAACCTTTTCTGCAAGCTCCTCTTGAGCCTTCGCCATGTCCTTTTGCATTTTTTGCATTTGTTTCATCATTTTTTGCATATTTCCCATTCCGCCACGCATAACATTCACTCTCTTTCTTTTGTTAGTCTTTTATTTCAATTAAATCCGCTCCGACAAGCTTTTTCGCCTCGGCAATAAGCGGGTCTTCTTCAGCCGGTTCATTTGATCCTTCATTTTCCTGCTGATGATCTACTAAAAATTCTTCTCTTATTTTACCCCATTGTGCTTCTGGAACGCCAATCAAATCCATTCTTTTTCCGAGCATTGATTCTAAAATCTGCTCAAGATTCGTTCGGACTCCATTGTTATCCTCGGCGACCATTTTACAATGAATTTCATATTTGAATTTCAAAACAAATGCCGTAGAAGCAGCAGCCACAGGTTCACTGTCATTCAGCAAAGCGGCATGCGATACTTTGTTTTGCTGTTTGAGATGTGCAAGAAGCTTGCCCCAGCTGTTTCTGAGCTGATCAAGATCTGGTCTCGTCGCTTCCTTCAAAATTTCGTGAATTCTGCCTACCGGCGCTTTGTAATTGGATTTACCGCCCTTTGGCGCACGCGGTGTTTCTTTTTTCGGGCTTTCCGCCGTTGCTTGAATACCCGTCGTTTTGAGCCGCTCCACTTCCTGCTCAAGCTGCTGGATTTTTTTCATCAGCATATCGACTTCCGGCAGGTCGGCAGCTGATTGATGAGATGTTTGGCAAATCTTCACCACTGCCACCTCAAAAAAGATACGGGGATGATTTGTCCATTTCATTTCCTGATGGCTTTTGTTCAGAATATCGATCATTTCATATAGTGCCTGTGCCGGAATTTGTTCGCTTAGTTCCCGGAATGTCTCATCAACTTTTACTTTTTCAAGCACTCCTTCTAAGCCGGGGGCTGTTTTATACAGCAGCATATCCCTGAAATAGAAAATCATATCCTCTATCAGCTTAGCTGGATCTTTCCCTTGCTGAAGCAGTTCATTTAATGTTTCCAGTGCGTCAGAAACGTTTTTATCGTGCAAGGATTGTGCAAGCTTCCCTATATATAATTGAGAAACAGCTCCCGTAATCAAAAGCGCATCCTCAACTTTCAGGGCATCGCCGCTGAATGATACGGCCTGATCCAGAAGGCTGAGGGCATCCCTCATCCCTCCGTCCGCAGCACTCGCAATGATATCAAGCGCTCCTTCTTCCACTTGCAGCTGTTCAGCATCAACAATTTTATTCATACGTCCGACAATCGCATGGGATGTAATGCGTTTAAAATCAAAACGCTGACATCTGGAGATAATGGTTAAAGGAATTTTGTGCGGTTCGGTTGTCGCTAAGATGAAAATACAATGCTCAGGCGGCTCTTCTAATGTTTTTAGCAACGCATTAAAGGCACCGATAGAAAGCATATGTACCTCGTCTATGATATATACCTTATATGTGACGGCCGATGGGGCAAACTTCACTTTATCGCGAATGTCACGGATCTCATCAACACCGTTATTAGAAGCGGCATCAATTTCTATGACATCAGATATTGACCCGTTTGTTATCCCTTTACAGGCCGCACATTCATTACATGGCTCATCAACAGGAGCATGTTCACAGTTGACAGCCTTGGCAAATATTTTGGCTGCACTGGTTTTTCCCGTACCCCTTGGCCCGGAAAACAGATAGGCGTGAGAAAACTTTTTTTGCAAAAGGGCATTTTGCAGCGTTTTTGTAATGTGTTCTTGTCCAACCACATCTTCAAAGCGCTGAGGCCTGAATACTCGATATAAAGCTTGGTAACTCACGGGTTTGCCCTCCTCCGTTATTCATCATTCCCATTATACATGAACCTTGTTTCGATTCCAAAAGCTCTTTTACATAACAAAAAACTCACCTAATATTAGGTGAGTCTGAAAATTTGATGATTGATTTACCGTGCACCTTCTGTCGATTCGCTACCCTAAGCGTTACTTAAGCAGTTAGCTCAGCCCAGGCAACCCTGCGGCACATGAGAGGTTTCACTTAATGCTGCTTCCTTCCGGACCTGACATGGTTCATGAATTCCCATTGCGCAGGACCCAAACGTCAACACCACTTGCTTAAGGCAGACCTTAAAGTAAACGAACCTCGAGAAGGGATTCGGCCCCGCTAGAGCGGATTGCAGGTACAGGGCACCGCTACCTCCCCGCTTAGCACGGCAAAATAAATATCAAATTTTATGTCGCATCTATTACGATGCACACTTAAGTATAGCTGTTTCCCCTAAAAATTGCAACCGTACTATTCAGACAAGTTTTTCCTGGCAGCTTTCTTCTTTTTTCTCAGGCTTCTGAAAAACGCACTGAGCATTCCGCCGCATTCTTCTTCAAGCACACCGCTCACCACTTCAGCCTGATGATTAAAGCGCTCCTCCTGAAGAAGGTTCATGAGCGTGCCTGAACAGCCTCCTTTTGGATCAAATGCGCCAAAAACCACTTTTTCCACGCGTGAAAGCACGACGGCACCAGCGCACATCGGACAAGGTTCAAGCGTCACATAAAGAGTCGCACCTTCCAGCCTCCACGTTCCCAGCGCCTTACACGCTTCATCAATCACAAGCATTTCTGCATGGGCGATAGACCGCTGCTCCGTCTCTCTTAAATTATGCGCACGCGCTATGATTTCATCATTGACGACAAGCACGGCACCGATTGGCACTTCACCTTTCTCTTCGGCTTTTTTTGCTTCTTTAATTGCTTCTTTCATATAAAGTTCATCTTGTGTCATAAGGATAAGCTCTCTTTTCAAAGTTTTTTCATTGCCTAAAAAGGCTACATATTAACTATAACTGAAACGGAAAGGAGACTGTCGATTGCCTAAAACAGACACAGCCCTTCTCATTGTAGACATGATCAATAATTTTGAATTTGATATGGGAGAAAGCCTCGCTAAAAAAACAGAAAAAATTGTTCCTCACATTTTATCATTAAAGGAGCATGCGAGACAAAATGACTGGCCGATTATTTACATTAATGATCATTACGGACTTTGGCAAGCTGATATTAAAAATATCCAGCAAGAATGCACAAATGAAAAAAGCAAGGATATCATCAGACAGATAGCGCCTGAAGATGCTGATTATTTTTTAATCAAACCGAAACATTCTGCTTTTTACGAGACAGCACTCCACACTCTCCTTACGGAATTGCAGGTAAAGCACATTATTTTAACAGGCATAGCCGGTAATATATGTGTGCTGTTTACCGCTAATGACGCTTACATGAGAGAATACAGCATTACGATTCCTAAGGATTGCATCGCCTCAAATCGCGACGAAGATAACGAATTTGCCTTGACTATGATGGAGAATGTTCTTTTCGCAGAAATTACAACGGAAGAACAAATTACAGAAAAATAAACATGATCGGCGCTTTTCTTTCATACATTGATAGCGATATGAAAGGAGGCGTTTTTCATTCAAATTTATGTGGTGAAACAAGGCGACACTCTTTCTGCTATCGCTTCACAATACAGAACAACCGTAACTGAGATCACAGAAACGAATGAAATACCGAATCCCGACAGCCTTGTTGTCGGACAAACCATTGTCATTCCAATAGCTGGCCAGTTTTATGATGTTCAACGAGGCGATACCCTGACATCCATCGCACAACAATTCAATACAACGGCAGCCGAGCTTGCCAGGGTTAATCGTATCCAGTTAAATACCGTGCTGCAGATTGGTTTCCGTTTATACATTCCTCCCGTTCCTAAACGCGATATCGAATCAAATGCTTATTTGGAGCCCCGCGGAAATCAAGTCAGCGAAAATCTCCAGCAGGCGGCGAGAGAAGCGTCGCCCTACTTAACGTATCTAGGCGCATTCAGTTTCCAAGCACAGCGTGACGGAACTTTAGTCGCACCGCCTTTAACGAATTTAAGAAGCATTGCAGAAAATCAAAACACGGCTTTGATGATGATTATAACGAACCTAGAAAACCAGGCATTCAGCGATGAACTCGGCCGGATTATTTTGAATGACGATGCTGTGAAACGAAGACTTTTAAATGAAATAGTTGAGAATGCCAGAAGATATGGTTTCTATGATATTCATTTTGACTTTGAATATTTACGGCCTCAGGATAGAGAAGCCTATAATCAATTTCTCCGTGAAGCAAGGGATCTTTTCCATCGAGAAGGCTTAGAAATTTCTACAGCGCTCGCACCAAAAACAAGCGCAACACAGCAGGGCAGATGGTACGAAGCTCATGATTACAGGGCACACGGTCAAATTGTCGACTTCGTTGTTCTCATGACTTATGAATGGGGCTACAGCGGCGGACCTCCTCAAGCTGTTTCTCCAATTGGTCCTGTTCGGGATGTCATCGAATATGCTTTGACAGAAATGCCTGCGAATAAAATTGTCATGGGCCAGAATTTATATGGGTATGACTGGACGCTGCCATTTACAGCTGGCGGAACTCCGGCAAGAGCAATAAGCCCTCAGCAAGCCCTTGTCATTGCCGATCAAAACAATGCAGAAATTCAGTATGACCAAACCGCTCAAGCCCCTTTCTTCCGCTATACTGATGCAGAAAACAGAAGACACGAGGTATGGTTCGAGGACGCCCGCTCGATCCAAGCAAAATTCAATTTGATTAAAGAGCTGAATTTAAGAGGCATCAGCTATTGGAAGCTGGGTCTATCCTTCCCGCAAAACTGGCTGCTTCTGTCTGATCAATTTAATATTGTCAAAAAGACGTTTCGATAATTTGGAAACGTCTTTTTTTCATGGGGGCGCCCAAGGGTTGTGATACAATATGAAGGTCGGTAACTGACGAACGTTTTTCAGAAATAAGGAGGATTCCGATGAAAACAGCCCCTTTTATTGCAATAGAAGGTCCTATCGGGGCAGGAAAAACAACCCTCGCGACGATGCTTTCAGAAGAGCTTGGATTCCCTATGATCAATGAGATTGTTGAGGACAACCCGTACCTCGATAAGTTTTATGACAATATAGAGGAATGGAGCTTCCAGCTTGAGATGTTTTTTCTTTGTCACAGATACAAACAGCTTGAAGACACCAGTGATCACTTTTTAGAAAAGGGACAGCCTGTAATAGCTGATTATCACATTTATAAAAATGTGATTTTCGCGGAACGTACCCTGTCTCAACATCAGCTGGAAAAATATAAAAAGATTTATCACCTGCTAACGGATGATCTGCCAAAGCCGAATGTCATCATTTACATAAAGGCCAGTCTGTCCACTCTGTTGCACCGTATTGAAAAACGCGGGCGCCCTTTTGAGAAAAAAATTGAAACAACCTATTTGGAGCAGCTGATCGCAGATTATGAAGTCGCCATCAGACAGCTGCAGGAAGCAGATCCTGAACTTACCGTGTTAACTATAGATGGTGATTCAAAAGATTTCGTTTTGAATAAGAGCGACTTTGAACGCATTGCCGCCCATGTAAAGGAGCTTATCATATGAAGGAACATCCTATCCCTAAGAATTCAATTATCACAGTAGCAGGTACAGTAGGTGTCGGAAAATCGACTTTAACAAAAGCATTGGCTAAACGGCTTGGATTTAAAACCTCTCTGGAGGAAGTCGATCATAATCCATACTTAGAAAAGTTCTATCATGATTTTGAACGCTGGAGCTTCCACCTGCAAATCTATTTCTTGGCTGAACGATTCAAAGAACAGAAAACGATTTTTGAAGCCGGCGGAGGCTTTGTGCAGGATCGTTCGATTTATGAAGACACAGGAATTTTTGCAAAAATGCACGCGGACAAAGGGACAATGTCAAAGGTTGATTATAAAACCTACACAAGCCTTTTCGAAGCAATGGTGATGACACCGTATTTCCCACACCCAGATGTATTGATCTACCTAGAAGGAGATCTGGAGAACATTTTAAACCGGATTGAGGAACGCGGACGTGAAATGGAGCTTCAGACAAGCCGCTCTTACTGGGAAGAAATGCATACACGCTATGAAAACTGGATAAGCGGTTTTAACGCCTGCCCCGTACTAAAGCTTCGCATTGAGGATTATGATCTGCTGAACGACGAAAGCTCAATTGAGAACATTGTAGATCAAATCGCTTCAGTTATTCATGAAAATCAAAAAAAGTGAATCTCAACTGAGATTCACTTTTTTTCTATAATAAAAAATCCGTTGCACCGAATGCAACGGACAAAACAATCTCCAATATATGCTTGTGTTTCATTAGAATTAAAATCAATATGGCGGAGGAAGAGGGATTCGAACCCCCGCGGGCTTTGACACCCCTGTCGGTTTTCAAGACCGATCCCTTCAGCCGGACTTGGGTATTCCTCCGTATCGACAAGACTTACTATATCATGAATGTTCTTTTGTGGTCAAGCATTTTTATAAACTTTTTTTGTTTTTATAAAAATGTCGTGTTTAAACAGGCAAAAAGACGCACCCTACCAGGCACGCCTTTTTACAATTTTATGGTTTCATTACTTCTCTATTTCCCATATAAGGGCGAAGAACTTTTGGAATTACAACACTTCCGTCTTCTTGCTGATAATTTTCTAAGATAGCAGCAACTGTTCTTCCAACCGCCAGACCTGAACCATTTAGTGTGTGAACATGCTCAGGCTTGCCTTTCGCCTCACGTCTGAAACGAATGTTCGCACGTCTTGCCTGGAACGCTTCGAAGTTGCTGCAAGAAGAGATTTCACGATATGTGTCTTGGCTTGGAATCCAAACTTCGATATCGTATTTTTTCGCAGCCGTAAAACCTAGATCACCCGTACACATGCTCATGACACGGTATGGAAGCTCAAGCAGCTGAAGAACTCGTTCTGCTTGGTTTGTGAGCTTTTCTAATTCTTCATAAGAATCTTCAGGCTTCACAAACTTCACAAGCTCAACTTTATTGAATTGGTGCTGACGGATTAATCCGCGTGTATCACGCCCCGCTGAACCCGCTTCAGAACGGAAGCAGGCACTGAATGCCGCATAGTTAATCGGCAGGCTGTCACCTGAAAGGATTTCATCGCGGTGCATGTTTGTAATCGGTACTTCCGCAGTCGGAATTAAGAAGTAATCTTCTTCTCTGATTTTAAACGCATCCTCTTCAAATTTAGGAAGCTGACCAGTTCCCGTCATGCTGGCGCGGTTTACCATATAAGGCGGGATCACTTCAGTGTAGTTATACTCATCTACATGCAGATCAAGCATAAAGTTATAAAGCGCACGCTCTAGACGAGCACCTAAGCCTTTATAGAACACAAAACGGCTCCCTGTTACTTTTGCAGCACGTTCAAAATCAAGAATCCCCAACTCATCTGCAATATCCCAGTGTGGCTTCGGCTCGTAAGCAAATGCAGGCTTTTCACCCCATTTACGCACTTCAACGTTGTCGTCTTCTGTCTCACCGACAGGGACAGACTCATGCGGAATGTTTGGAATGGAAAGGAGAATGGTATCAAGCTCCGCTTCCACTGTTCTTAATTCTTCATCAAGTTTTTTAATTTCCTCGCCGACCTCACGCATTTCTTTAATGATGTGATCCGCGTCTTTTTTCTCGCGTTTTAGCACAGCCACCTGCTGAGATACTTCATTCCGTTTTCCTTTTAACTCTTCAACTTTGCCGATAAGCTCTCTTCGTCTATCGTCCAGCGCCTCAAACTTATCAAAATCAGTTAAGTCTTCGCCTTTGTGTACAAGCTTTGCTTTAATTTCTTGAAAATTTGCTCTAAGCATTTTCGTATCAAGCATGCGAAACACTCCTTTTTATTGAATTGTCGAAAATAAAAAGAGCCCTCATCCCCATAAAGGGACGAGAGCTCTCGCGTTGCCACCCTGATTGAAAACAAGCTGAAGACTTGTTTTCCACTTTCACACATAACGGTTATCCCGTAAATGCCTACTTATTTCAGCATTTCGCTCAAGGATGGATTCAGACAGCTTCTTTCACCGATTCGCACCAACCATCGGCTCTCTTAGAAAGAGAGGCTTCCTACTAGTTCCTATCAACGCTTTTCGATCTTTATTTGTGCTTATAATGTACTATAAGTTTCCACAGCTTTCAACTGTTTTATACAAGTGCTTTCTTCTTGTATTCCTCAACCATTTGAACAAACAGCTGTGTCACTCGGTGATCCTCTGTCAGCTCTGGATGGAACGAGCAGCCTAACAACTGACCCTGTTTAGCGGCTACAATACGACCATTATGCTCCGAAAGCACTTCAACATCATCACCGGCTTCTAAAATATGCGGCGCACGGATGAATACCCCTGTAAAAGGCTCGTCCAAACCTTTGATATTTAAATCAGCTTCAAAGCTGTCAACCTGCCGGCCAAATGAATTGCGTTCCACAACCACATTCAGAAGACCTAAATGAGGATTATCTGAACCAGCAATTTCTTTTGCTAATATAATTAATCCGGCGCATGTTCCAAACATCGGTTTGCCCTGAGCAGCGAATTCACGAAGCGGCTCCATGAATTGATACGTATCAATCAAACGGCGCATCGTCGTGCTCTCTCCGCCGGGTAAAATCAGTCCGTCAATTTCGTTCAGCTGCTCCGGACGTTTAACGACAAGACCAGCTGCGCCGCATGCTTCAATTGCATGGATATGCTCTCTTACTGCTCCTTGAAGTCCTAGTACTCCTATTGTTAACATGTCAGCAGCGCTCCTATATTCTTACCAGCCGCGTTCTTGCATACGCTGTTCTGGAAGTAAGTTTGAAATTTCAATTCCTTTCATTGCAGTACCAAGCTCTTTAGAAAGCTCAGCGATCAATTTGTAATCCGTGTAGTGAGTTGTTGCTTCCACAATTGCTTTCGCAAATTTAGCAGGGTTGTCCGATTTAAAAATACCGGAACCAACAAATACTCCGTCTGCACCAAGCTGCATCATGAGAGCAGCATCAGCAGGAGTGGCTACGCCGCCAGCAGCAAAGTTAACGACAGGAAGCTTACCGTCTTTTTTAATTTGCAAAAGAAGCTCGTAAGGAGCACCTAGGTTTTTCGCTTCTGTCATGAGTTCATCATTACTCATCGCAACGACTTTGCGTACTTGAGCGTTTACTTTGCGCATATGGCGAACAGCTTCAACGATGTTACCTGTTCCAGGCTCACCTTTCGTGCGAAGCATAGAAGCACCTTCAGCAATACGGCGTGTTGCTTCACCGAGATCACGGCAGCCGCAGACGAAAGGAACTGTGTATTCATTTTTATTTAAATGAAATTCTTCGTCAGCCGGAGTCAGAACTTCACTTTCATCGATATAGTCAACACCCATTGCTTCAAGCACACGCGCTTCGACAATATGTCCGATACGCGCTTTTGCCATTACCGGGATAGATACTGCATTCATTACTTCTTCCACGATTGTAGGGTCAGCCATACGGGCAACTCCTCCAGCTGCGCGAATATCAGCTGGCACACGTTCTAGCGCCATTACAGCGACAGCTCCAGCCTCTTCAGCAATTTTCGCTTGTTCCGCATTGATGACGTCCATGATGACGCCGCCTTTTTGCATTTCTGCCATTCCGCGTTTTACACGTTCAGTACCTGTTTGAGCCATTTCTTGGTCCCCCTAATCAAGGTATAGTTATATGATTTCTAATCCTTATTGTATCCTAGAAATCCAATAATTCATATGGATATATATCATTTTATTCGGTTTTTAGCGCTTTGAAAATCATTTTTTATTAAAAATTGGGTTTTTTCAGTATATTAAGCGAAAGAGCCCTAATATCCATCAGAGCTCTTTCATTTGATTAAAACCAGCCGGTTACCGTATCAACAATGCTTCCCCAAATACCGGCGAAAAATCCGCCGATACTGCGCATTGTCAGAACAAACCAGTTTGCTTTTTCTACATTTTCTTTTGTAACCAGATCTACACCAGACAGATTGCTGTTAAGAAATCCGTAATCCTTTTCATCGCCTGTATATTCTGCAGTCAGTTTCCCGACCTTCGTTCCTTTTTTAACAGGAGCAGTCAGGTTGTCTTTATTCAGAGTGACCTTCGCTTTATAATTCTTTTCTTCACCATTTTTGACAGGTAGAGAGAACGCCTTGTTCGTCACAATGCCTACTTCTTTCTCTTTACCCTTATCAACTGAAATTGTTTTATGGCCTTTCACTTGAGCGCCTTCAGCATAAATTTCTTTCATGGAGAAATTGTCGAATGCATAATCGAGCATTTTTTTCGTTTCATCGAAACGGCCAGTATGTAGGTTGCCCTTTGCGTTTAATACTACAGTAATAACACGCATACCATTGCGTTCAGCTGTTCCTGTGAAGCATGAACCCGCTGAATCAGTAGAACCTGTTTTCAGTCCGTCTACAGTTGCCTTTTTATACTCGCTGACGAGTCCTTTTAGCATGAAGTTCCAGTTTGGCATGTCCATTTCATCGTCGGTGCCTTCTCTGAACTTCATTTTTGCGATGCTGGAAGTCTCCAGAATCTCAGGGTAGTCAGTAATCAAGTGATCCGCAAGAATCGCCATATCCTTGGCAGAAACTTCACTTTCTTCATTTACGCTTGTCCCCTCAGGCTGATGCCCGTGAAGATCTTTGTTTTCAAGACCTGTTGCGTTAACAAATTTGTAATCTGTTAAGCCTAGTTCTTTCGCTTTTGCATTCATTTTTTGAACAAACTTAGTTTCACTGCCCGCAACAACTTCTGCAATCGCGATAGCCGCGGCATTGGCAGAATAAATTGCTGTAGCTTGATATAGTTCTTTTACTGTATATTTCCCGTCTTTCCGAAGAGGAACGTTTGATAAGCTGTTATCTTGGGAAATTTCATACACATAATCATCAGGCGTATAGGTTTGGTCCCATTTCACTTTACCTTCATCAATTGCTTCTAATAACAGATACTCTGTCATCATTTTTGTCATGCTGGCAATTGGCAGTCTCTGATCTGCATTTTTACTGTAAAGAATTTTACCTGAAGAAGCTTCGATCATAATAGCAGCTGATGCATTGATATCAATTGGATCACTGGCTGCTTTTGCTTTTGACATTGGAGCCAGACAAGTGACCGCTAGTGTTAACACAACCAATGACATCAATAGCTGTTTACATTTCTTGATGTTCAATCGTACGACCTCCGTATTTCATTTTCTTCATCTATAATTAATCCGTTAAGGACATTTTCAATGCACAACAGTATAAATTTTATCATAATCAGTATAAAAAAAACAGACAGAGTCAGAGACCCTGTCAAATGTTTTTAATTTGTAACAATTTATTATGAAATTGTATAGTTCGGAGATTCTTTTGTAATCTGTACGTCATGCGGATGGCTTTCGCGAAGTCCTGCGCCAGTCATGCGAATGAACTGAGCTTCTTCTCTTAAAGCACGTAGATCTTTGGACCCGCAATACCCCATACCGGAACGGAGACCGCCGACTAGCTGATAAACAGTTTCTTCAACTGGTCCTTTGTAAGGCGTGCGTCCTTCAATTCCTTCAGGAACGAATTTTTTGTTTTCCTCTTGGAAGTAACGATCTTTACTTCCTTTTTCCATTGCAGCAACTGAGCCCATGCCGCGGTATACTTTAAATCTTCTGCCTTGGTAGATTTCAGTTTCACCAGGGCTTTCAGAGGTACCTGCAAGCAAGCTTCCGAGCATTACAGCATGTCCGCCGGCTGCCAGTGCTTTAGTGATATCGCCAGAGAATTTAATTCCGCCGTCTGCGATGATTGTTTTGCCATGTTTTCTTGCTTCAGTCGCACAATCATAAATTGCTGTAATTTGCGGAACACCGACACCAGCTACAACACGTGTAGTACAAATGGAACCAGGTCCGATCCCGACTTTGACAACATCTGCACCTGCTTCGATGAGCGCTCTTGTTGCTTCAGCTGTTGCCACATTTCCAGCAATAATGTTTAATTCAGGATACGTTTCACGGATTTTTGTGACTGTATTTAAAACACCTTGAGAATGTCCGTGAGCTGTATCAATAACAATCACATCGACATTGGCTTCAACAAGCTTTTTGACGCGAGTCATAGTATCGCCAGTGACACCAACTGCCGCACCAACGATCAGACGGCCGTGGATGTCTTTAGATGAGTTCGGGAACTCAATGACTTTTTCAATGTCCTTAATTGTGATAAGACCTTTTAATTTATTCTGGTCATCAACGAGTGGAAGCTTTTCAATTTTATGTTTCTGCAAAATCTTTTCAGCTTCATCCAGAGTCGTTCCCACAGGTGCAGTAACAAGCTCTTCTTTCGTCATGACATCGCTGATTTTCATTGAGTAGTCAGAAATAAATCGAAGATCACGGTTTGTAATAATCCCGACAAGCTTTTGGTCTTCTTCGTTATTTACAATCGGAACACCGGAAATTCTGTATTTCCCCATCAAATGCTCCGCATCAAATACTTGGTGATCAGGAGTTAAAAAGAAGGGATTTGTGATAACGCCGCGCTCAGAACGCTTTACTTTATCAACTTGTTCAGCCTGCTGTTCAATGGACATATTTTTATGAATGATGCCCAAGCCGCCCTGTCTAGCCATTGCAATCGCCATTGCTGATTCTGTTACAGTGTCCATACCTGCGCTGATGACAGGAATATTCAGCTTTAACGTTTTTGTAAGTTCTACAGATAAATCCACGTCACGCGGAAGTACCTCTGACTTTGCTGGTACAAGCAGCACATCGTCGAACGTTAAGCCTTCTTTTGAAAATTTACTTTCCCACATTAGTAAATCCCCCTCTTTTCGGCAAAATATTATATGTAGATTATCAACTAGCCAAGAGCATGTCAAGGAAGCGGGAAAGAGTTGAAATATTTAGATAACGGAAAGGATTAAGAAATACATATGACATATCATGAGTGGAAAGACTTAGCGCTGTTTTACTCCGTTGAATCAACCCAGAAATTTCTAGAAAAGGTTTATACGTTAAACGGCATCGACGAAGCGAAAAAAAACTCTTTTAAAAACAGTGAACGGTTTATTTACTTCTTAAAGCATGCCGAATCGTTTTATAAACAAGCCTCATATTCCCCCTTGGAGATCAAGCCGATTCTATTATTTTACGGAATGGCACAGCTTATTAAAGCATGTCTCATTACACGTGATCCTCATTATCCAAGCCATACATCGGTACTGGCACATGGGGTAACAACAAGAAAGCGAAAGAAACAGAATTATTGTTTTAGCGATGACGAAGTAAAAATACAACGGAACGGCCTGTGCATCCATTTCATGAAACACTTATTCGGACAATCCGACATAGTAGATGAACGGTACACCATGAAAAAATTATTAATGGCTATTCCAGAACTGAGTAATACTTTTTATTTTCAGCAGAAAGAACGTTTTATGACAAAAGTTAAGAAGGAAAGGGATAGGATTTCTGTGCCAGAGGATGTGGTAATCAATTATAAAATGTCTGATTCAAGATTTGCCGAATATATGTCTCACCATTTTCAATGGTCTTTTGTAAAGAAAAATGAACACGAGCTATTGTTTGATCTTTCACCGAAAGACATGAAGCCATGGACATCAATCAGCCTGTTGTATGATATGGGAAAGAACCAATATTATATTCCTTCACAAAGGGAACAATTTCTAAGACTTCCTGAAATGACAGTGCATTATCTAATTTTGTACAACATAGGGATGATCGCGAGATATGAGACGGAATGGTGGTATGAGTTGTTAACGCAGCATATAAGCGATGATTACGTGCTCATACAGCAGTTTTTATTAGTGACTGAAAACAAATTCCCGAAATATGCTTTACAATTTCTTCTTGAATTTTGACAAACAAAAAACCCAGCTCAATGAGCTGGGTTTACCCTTGCTTGGCGGCGTCCTACTCTCACAGGGGGAAACCCCCGACTACCATCGGCGCTGAAGAGCTTAACTTCCG
>NZ_JALAMR010000029.1:0-136 GCF_026790125.1 Bacillus sp. N12A5
TTCGCATCAATTTCTTTGTTCGCAAGCGCGATATCAGACTCTGCATAATCCGAAAAAGGAATCAGTTGAATATCCAGCCCTGCCTCTTCTCCCTTTTCAGCAATATAATTCCATATTGCCTTGTCAGACTCAGCAA
>NZ_JALAMR010000029.1:178-514 GCF_026790125.1 Bacillus sp. N12A5
AGCAAAATAAAAACAAAACTGCCTATAAGCCACTTTTTCATTGGTGACCATACTCCTATCTATGTATTAGAGCATGCAAGCAATATCAGGCATAAAAATCATACGCTCTCTTTAGTTGATAAACGTTGTCATTTGTAATATTGATTAACTTTTACCTTACTCATATCCAATAAGGTTGTCAATTCCTATTACATTTTCCTTCCCATAAAGAATAAATAGCTAAGGCAAACGTATGATCACGTATCGAGAAAGCAGATGAATTCCCGTGAATAAATATCAAATTGAAAAATTAATATGGTATTTTCCGAAAAAAGTTTCATTTAGCAGTTGTTTTTT
>NZ_JALAMR010000030.1:0-196 GCF_026790125.1 Bacillus sp. N12A5
CGTCAGGCAGCCACCTCGCTAAGTCACCCGTGCGATAAATCCTTTCACCCGGCCTGAACGGGTCTTCGAGAAATTGCTTCTCCGTCAGCTCAGGGAGGTTCACATATCCTCGCGCTACACCGATTCCGCCGACACACAGCTCACCGGGTGCGCCAATTGGCTGCAGGCGCTGCTGCTCATCCATGATGTAGGCAGT
>NZ_JALAMR010000030.1:233-625 GCF_026790125.1 Bacillus sp. N12A5
CGCTATACTCACGGTCGATCAGAAAACTTGTTGAAAACGTCGTGTTTTCTGTCGGGCCGTATCCGTTCCACAATGAAAGCGACGGCGATGCCTGTTTCACTTTGCTGACAATATGCGGCACGAGCGCGTCTCCGCCGATGATTAAATGGCGCAGTGTGCCGAACATGCCGGCATCCTTTGCGGCAAGCTGGTTGAATAAAGGTGATGTCAGCCACATGGTCGTGATCCTCTGTTCACGCAAGAATGCTGCAAATTGTTTCGCATCAAGCAGCGTCTCTTTTTTGACTGGATAAAGCGCTGCGCCATTCAGCAGCGCCCCGAATACCTCAAACGTTCCGGCGTCAAAGCTGACGGCTCCCGTTTGTGCCATGCGGTCCTCTTCATGAAGAGGA
>NZ_JALAMR010000030.1:679-1012 GCF_026790125.1 Bacillus sp. N12A5
GATGTATGCCAAATCAGACGGAGCGGATGGCAGGTTGAGATTGTCAGCCGCTTCACTCTCTTCAAACACGCTTTCCAATGTAAGGACCGGCACTTGCAGCTGATGGGCATGCTCTGTATAAGACTTTCCGGCCAAGACCATTCGAATCGAGCTGTCCTCCGCCATGAAACGAAGACGGTCTTCAGGAAGCGCGGGATCAAGCGGCACATAGGCGGCGCCTGCTTTTAACACAGCCAGCATGCCGACAACAGTTTCTGCCGATCGGTCGTTCATAATCGCGGCAGCTTCCCCTTTTTGAAGACCTTGTTCAACAAGCTTTCTCGCCAGACGGTT
>NZ_JALAMR010000030.1:1028-1503 GCF_026790125.1 Bacillus sp. N12A5
GGGCATTCCTTCAGGAAGTTCGGCTTTCGTCTGGTTAAACACCTCAACAATTTGCTGCTGCTCTGCGTCTCCCACGAGCCCGTACTCACGGACAAAAGCGTCCGGCTGAGCGACAGCCGCTTCCATCATGCAGGTAAGGTGCTCCGCAGCCCGTTCGATAAAAGCGGATTCAAAGGCTGCTCCGTTATATTTGATTTTGACGGTCCACGTTTTGCCCGGATACACAATCAGATTGAAATCGAAGCTCGTTTGCTCAAATGCGCTTTCTACCTTGATAGAAAATCCGAGGCGTTCTTCCATGCTGCCGTTTTCAAGCTCTTGGTCAAGCGGATAATTTTCAAACGCGACCAGATGGTTCAAGAGATTGCCATCAAGGGCTGAGCGTTTTTGAATCTCATAGAGCGGCACGTAATCGTAGCGCTCCGCCTCGACTGCATGCTTCTGAACAGCTGAGAACACATCGGCAAAAACGGCA
>NZ_JALAMR010000031.1:0-653 GCF_026790125.1 Bacillus sp. N12A5
GCCCCATGTCAATTAACGGTTCGATTGAGATTAATAAACCGGCGAGCGCAACAGGCATATTTAATGATGATAAAACAAGAAGCGCCGCGAAAGTCGCTCCGCCGCCAACTCCGGCAACACCAAAAGAGCTGATGGCAACGACTGCGATAACTGTGATGATAAACACCGGGTCAAACGGGTTTTGGCCGATCGTCGGGGCAATCATCATCGCCAGCATCGCAGGATAAATGCCGGCGCATCCATTTTGGCCGATCGAAAGACCGAATGAACCGGCAAAGTTTGCGATTCCTTCCGGCACACCCATGCTTCTCTGTGTTTTAATATTCAGCGGCAAAGCACCCGCGCTTGACCGTGATGTAAATGCAAATACAAGTACAGGCACTGCTTTTTTCAAATAAACAATCGGATTCAAGCCGCTGAGCGTCAGCAGCAGCAGATGAATAATAAACATTGTGATTAACGCGGCATAAGACGCAATCACAAACATTCCCAGTTTTAGAATGCTGTCAATATCACTCGTCGCGATCGTTTTTGTCATAATGGCGAGCACCCCGTAAGGCGTCAGTCTCAAGATAAGGGTGACAACGCGCATGACAATGGCATAAACGGCATCAACCAGTTTTTTAAATGTTTCTGCCTGTTCCGGCTGTTTA
>NZ_JALAMR010000031.1:687-876 GCF_026790125.1 Bacillus sp. N12A5
GAGGAAAGCCGCAAAAATAACCACTGCAATCGTTGAAGTTGGTCTAGCTCCTGTAAAATCTAAAAACGGGTTTCCCGGCAGCAGTTCAACAATCTGCTGCGGCAGCGTTTTCGCTGTCATATCCTCTGATTTCTGCTCAAGCTCCTGTCCGCGTGAAAGCTCAGTATCTCCTTGGTCAACCTGGATCGC
>NZ_JALAMR010000032.1:0-145 GCF_026790125.1 Bacillus sp. N12A5
AAGATGTAGTGAAGATCCCAATCCGTTCACTGGATGAGTATAAAATCCGTTATAATTATGATAAAAATAAACACGTAGGGCAAGGGGACGGCGACAGCCAGGTTGGAGATGTTGTGGCCCGGGATGGTTCAGACAAAAAACAGGG
>NZ_JALAMR010000032.1:386-924 GCF_026790125.1 Bacillus sp. N12A5
GAATGACATCACAAAACCCGAATCAAAAGCCGTCGTTTTAGCAATGATGGATACAAGCGGCAGTATGGGTGTTTGGGAAAAATACATGGCCAGAAGCTTCTTTTTCTGGATGACCCGTTTTTTGCGGACGAAATATGAGACTGTAGAAATTGAATTTATTGCCCATCATACAGAAGCAAAAGTCGTCTCGGAGGAGGACTTCTTCTCAAAGGGTGAGAGCGGCGGAACAATCTGTTCTTCCGTATACCGAAAGTCGCTTGAACTGATAGATGAAAAGTACGATCCCGCCCGCTATAACATTTACCCGTTTCATTTTTCTGACGGTGACAATTTGACGTCTGATAACGCGCGCTGCGTAAAGCTGGTCAATGATATTATGAAGAAAGCGAATCTTTTCTGCTACGGCGAGGTCAATCAATACAACAGGCATTCAACACTCATGTCTGCATACAAAAATGTGAAAGACGAGAAATTTAAGTACTATATTTTAAAACAAAAGTCAGATGTTTTTCAGGCGCTGAAGAACTTTTTCAGAAAT
>NZ_JALAMR010000032.1:935-1887 GCF_026790125.1 Bacillus sp. N12A5
TTTTTTTATTTAATAAAAGCAAGAAAACGGTTGCGAAAAAAATACTGGAGAAAAAGAAATTTTTCCTTTGACAAATCTCCTTTCATTTATTAATATTTTATCTTGTGAACTATTATTGAGGAATGAGGTGAAAAGGAGTTGACTGAATCAGAACGTGCTTTGCTCACTTTTGAACAGCTCTTCGATACGTCTCGGGCAATTTATAAAAAACAGAAGAAGATATTGGAGATTGTGCTTGAGCCTTTTGATATTACAGTCCTTCAATATCTGCTGATGTTTAAAATTCATCAAAGCGGAAGCACCCCGTTAAGCAAGCTGGCGATGTCGCTTGATCTTAAGCCTGCTTCTGTGACGCGAATGACAGATATTCTGTATAAGCGCCAATTGATGAATCGATATGANNATTCAGTTAACCGAAGAGGGGGAAGAACTGATTGAAAAAGCCGCTGTGCAATATGCAAAAATGGGTGCTGGCTTGTACCAAAAGCTTGATACCTCCCAGCTGCAGTATTTGCGCAAGCTCGCCGGAAGCTTAACAAAGCTTGCTGAGGGCTGTTCAGAAAAAAGCGGTAATTAAAAACTTCTCACATATTTTCACCAGCTTTCCACAAAATGATAGAGGATGAAACGAAAGGAGAAAACAAAATGAACAGAGGACGTTTAATTCTGACCAACATTATCGGTTTGATTGTTGTTCTTGCAATTATAGGCGGAGGTGCTTACTACTATTATCAAAGCACAAACTATGTGAAAACAGATGAAGCAAAAGTAGCCGGCGATATGGCAGCTATCTCAGCTCCAGCAGCAGGTAAAGTATCCGACTGGGATCTTGAAGAAGGAAAAACAGTGAAAAAAGGCGACACAGTTGCAAAAATCAAAGGTGAACAAACTGTTGATGTGAAATCCATCATGGATGGAACAATTGTGAAAAACGAAGTGAAAAACGGACAAA
>NZ_JALAMR010000032.1:1958-2490 GCF_026790125.1 Bacillus sp. N12A5
GATGTTGAAGTAGGAAATAGTGTCGATGTAGTAGTTGACGGAGATCCTGATACAACTTTTGACGGTACTGTAGAAGAAATCGGCTATGCGACTAACTCAACTTTTGATATGCTTCCATCTACAAATTCAAGCGGAAACTACACAAAAGTAACGCAAAAAGTTCCTGTTAAAATTTCAATCAAAAACCCATCTGATAAGGTGCTTCCTGGTATGAATGCATCTGTTAAGATTTCTGAGTAAAACAGATCAGTCATCAAACCATGAAAGGAGGTTGTCTTAGATGGCTACAGGCAAAGAAAAAAATACAAAAAGCCCCATGACATTGCTGATTGTGCTAATGGCGGGTTTATTTTTGGCAATACTAAACCAAACATTGCTTAACGTCGCAATGCCGCACTTAATGACTGAATTTGGTGTGAGTGCAACGACGATTCAGTGGCTGACAACAGGTTACATGCTTGTTAACGGCGTATTGATTCCGTTATCTGCCTTCCTAATTACACGGTTCGGCCAACGGAGTCTCTTTCTCGTC
>NZ_JALAMR010000032.1:2655-3396 GCF_026790125.1 Bacillus sp. N12A5
ATGTTTGCTCCAGCGGTCGGTCCGACTCTTTCTGGGTGGATTATTGAGCATTACACATGGCGCATCATGTTTTACGGACTTGTGCCGATCGGCGCAATTGTTATCATCGTGGCTTTCTTCATCTTTAAGAATCTGGTGGAGCCGCAAAAAATCAAACTCGACACACTTGGAGCGATCCTCTCGATTGTCGGATTCGCATCCTTGTTATACGGAGTCAGTGAAGCGGGTTCTGACGGCTGGACCGACCCGATTGTACTGTCTACAGTTATAATCGGCGTCATTGCAATTGTTGCTTTTGTAATTCAGCAATTGCGCCATGATGATCCGATGCTTGATTTCAGAGTGTTTAAATACGACATTTTCTCACTTTCAAGTGTCATTAATATTATTATTACAGTAGCATTGTACACTGGTATGTTCCTGTTACCGATTTATCTCCAAAATCTGGTCGGCTTTACGGCGCTTCAATCCGGTCTGCTTCTGCTTCCGGGTGCGATTGTCATGCTGATCATGTCACCGATCTCAGGTATTTTGTTTGATAAATTCGGTCCGAGACCGCTTGCAATTATCGGGCTTCTTGTTACAGTGGTGACGACATATCAATACACGCAATTAACGATTGATACACCATATACACACATCATGCTGATCTACTCAATCCGTGCATTCGGTATGTCACTCTTAATGATGCCGGTTATGACAGCGGGTATGAACCAGCTTCCTGCCCGTCTGAACAGCCAC
>NZ_JALAMR010000033.1:0-177 GCF_026790125.1 Bacillus sp. N12A5
CGTTTTTGCTGATTCTTCATACGAATACACAAACGCTTTTTGAACTTCCTTTTTCGCAATGTCGTCATATTCCTTGCGGGCGGCAGAAATAAAATTCAAGTATCGCTCCCTGTCCTCGCTAGAAATCGAAGGATGCTGATCAAGACCTTCTTTTAGGGAACGAAGAACATCGAGAGA
>NZ_JALAMR010000033.1:354-592 GCF_026790125.1 Bacillus sp. N12A5
TATGCGGGGCAATATGAACATCCGACACATCGCTTTCTGCAATCATTTTTTCATAAATTCTCTCTTCCTCAGACACTTTTAAATTATAAGGGACCGGCATCACAATGATTCTTGAGTGCAGGGCTTCATTCTTCTTATTAGAAATAAATGAGCGATACTCCGTTTCATTCGTGTGAGCCACGATCAGTTCATCAGCAGAAATTAACGCAAATCGCCCGGCCTTGAAATTCCCTTCCTG
>NZ_JALAMR010000033.1:628-1019 GCF_026790125.1 Bacillus sp. N12A5
TGAAACTCCATCATCCCGCGGTTCGCTTTATTCAGCTCTCCGTCAAACCGGTAAGCGCGCGGATCTGATTCTGAACCGTATTCGGCAATGGTTGAGAAATCAATGCTTCCCGTCAGATCGGCAATATCCTGAGATTTCGGATCAGACGGGCTGAATGTTCCAATTCCCGTACGTTTATCTTCCGAGAAGAAGATCCGCTCCACCTTCACATCCTCAATTCTTCCGCCGTACTCTTCCTCTAGCCTCATGACATTTAAAGGAGAAAGACTTCCTTCTATTCTTATGCCGTATTCTCTGTAAAAGTCATCACGCAAATGATGGGGGATTAAATGTAGAGGGTCCTCGTGCATCGGGCAGCCTTTAATCGCATATACAGCGCCATTATCCGTCA
>NZ_JALAMR010000033.1:1032-1441 GCF_026790125.1 Bacillus sp. N12A5
CCGCTCACAGGTCCCATTAGCAAAAGAATCCGCTTTCTGACATCAAGCCGTTTCGCGGCCGGATGAAAATACTCTTCCACGAGTCGCTCCAAGGATTCCTCAAGCCCAAACAGCTCGCGGTCAAAAAAGCTGTACTTCTTCCGTCCGTCAATCTCCTCTATCCCGCTGTCTTTTATCATATTAAAAACACGAGAATGAGCAGATTGCGCAACCATTGGATTTTCTTTAATAATCTCCAAATAATCGGCGAATGTTCCTTCCCATTTCAGCCGCTGCTCTTCCTCTCTGTACTGTTCAATTTTCTTTAATATATCCATAAGGACCTCCTCTATCATGTTTGATGCGCTATGCAAATAAGGTACTTTAATACAATCTATGCCGGTATCTTGTGATACATGCTTTGGTTTCT
>NZ_JALAMR010000034.1:0-1348 GCF_026790125.1 Bacillus sp. N12A5
CTGCGGCATCAGCCCGGATGAGCGCATTGGCGTTCTCACGAAGCCGTCGCTTGAAATGTCCGCTGCGGTGCTCGGCGTCTTGAAAGCCGGAGCGGCGTTTGTGCCGATTGATCCTGACTATCCTGATCAGCGGATTGACTATATTTTACAGGACAGCGGCGCGAAGCTTCTCTTGAAGCAAGAGGGGATTTCAGTGCCGGACAGCTTTACGGGAGATGTCATTCTTCTCGACGGAAGCCGCACGATTCTAAGCCTGCCGCTTGATGAAAACGACGAGGAAAATCCAGAGACGGATGCAGACGCAGAGAACCTCGCGTACATGATTTACACATCTGGAACGACCGGACAGCCGAAGGGTGTTATGGTCGAGCACCATGCGCTTGTGAACCTGTGCTTCTGGCATCATGACGCGTTTAATATGAGAGCGGAGGACCGCAGTGCGAAGTATGCGGGCTTTGGATTCGATGCCTCCATTTGGGAGATGTTCCCGACCTGGACCATCGGCGCCGAGCTTCACGTCATTGATGAAGCGATCCGCCTGGATATCGTCCGCCTGAACGACTATTTCGAAACGAACGGCGTGACGATCACGTTCCTGCCGACGCAGCTGGCAGAACAGTTCATGGAGCTTGAGAACACATCACTCCGTGTTCTCTTGACAGGCGGAGACAAGCTGAAGCGCGCCGTGAAAAAGCCGTACAAACTCATCAACAACTACGGGCCGACAGAAAACACGGTCGTTGCCACAAGCACAGAAATCAATCCGGAGGAAGGCTCGCTTTCCATTGGGCAGGCGATCGCCAATACGAGAGTGTACATTCTCGGCGAGGGCCAGCAGGTTCAGCCGGAAGGTGTAGCCGGAGAGCTTTGCGTGGCAGGGCGCGGATTGGCGCGCGGCTATCTGAACCGGGAAGACGAAACCGCGAAGCGGTTTGTCGCTGATCCGTTTGTGCCGGGTGAACGCATGTACCGCACCGGCGATTTGGTGAAATGGGTGAACGGCGGCATCGAGTACATCGGCCGAATCGACCAGCAGGTCAAAGTCCGCGGCTACCGGATCGAGCTGTCAGAAATCGAAGTTCAGCTCGCCCAGCTTTCTGAGGTGCAGGATGCGGCGGTGACAGCCGTCAAGGATAAAGGCGGAAATACAGCGATCGCGGCGTATGTCACACCGGAAACAGCTGACATAGAAGCGCTGAAATCT
The DNA here is from genome assembly GCF_026790125.1 of Bacillus sp. N12A5. Lineage (NCBI taxonomy): Bacteria > Bacillati > Bacillota > Bacilli > Caryophanales > Bacillaceae > Bacillus > Bacillus sp. N12A5. The sequence continues at coordinate 1,205 of NZ_JALAMR010000034.1, forward strand.
GCACTGAAGGAAACCCTGCCGGACTACATGATCCCGGCCTTCTGGATGACGCTGAACGAGCTTCCGGTTACCGCAAACGGAAAGGTGGACCGAAAAGCCTTGCCTGAGCCGGACATCGAAGCGGGAAGCGGAGAATACAAAGCG
>NZ_JALAMR010000035.1:0-1348 GCF_026790125.1 Bacillus sp. N12A5
CTGCGGCATCAGCCCGGATGACCGCGTTGGCGTTCTCACGAAGCCGTCACTTGAAATGTCCGCCGCGGTGCTCGGCGTCTTGAAAGCCGGAGCGGCGTTTGTGCCGATTGATCCTGACTATCCGGATCAGCGGATTGACTATATTTTACAGGACAGCGGCGCGAAGCTTCTCTTGAAGCAGGAAGGCATTTCAGTGCCGGATAGCTTCTCAGGAGACGTCATTCTTCTCGACGGGGATCGCACGATTCTAAGCCTGCCGCTTGATGAAAACGATGAGGAAAATCCAGAGACGGCTGTAACTGCGGAGAACTTGGCGTACATGATTTATACGTCTGGAACAACCGGACAGCCGAAGGGTGTCATGGTTGAGCACCATGCGCTTGTAAACCTGTGCTTCTGGCATCATGACGCGTTTAATATGACAGCGGAGGACCGCAGTGCGAAGTATGCGGGCTTTGGATTCGACGCCTCCATTTGGGAGATGTTCCCGACCTGGACCATCGGCGCCGAGCTTCACGTCATTGATGAAGCGATCCGCCTCGATATCGTCCGCCTGAACGACTATTTCGAAACAAACGGCGTGACGATCACGTTCCTGCCGACGCAGCTGGCAGAACAGTTCATGGAGCTTGAGAACACATCACTCCGTGTTCTCTTGACAGGCGGAGACAAGCTGAAGCGCGCCGTGAAAAAGCCGTACAAACTCATCAACAACTACGGGCCGACAGAAAACACGGTCGTTGCCACAAGCACAGAAATCAATCCGGAGGAAGGCTCGCTTTCCATTGGGCAGGCGATCGCCAATACGAGAGTGTACATTCTCGGCGAGGGCCAGCAGGTTCAGCCGGAAGGTGTAGCCGGAGAGCTTTGCGTGGCGGGGCGCGGATTGGCGCGCGGCTATCTGAACCAGGAAGACGAAACCGCGAAGCGGTTTGTCGCTGATCCGTTTGTGCCGGGTGAACGCATGTACCGCACCGGCGATTTGGTGAAATGGGTGAACGGCGGCATCGAATACATCGGCCGAATCGACCAGCAGGTCAAAGTCCGCGGCTACCGGATCGAGCTGTCAGAAATCGAAGTCCAGCTCGCCCAGCTTTCTGAGGTGCAGGATGCGGCGGTGACAGCCGTCAAGGATAAAGGCGGCAATACAGCGATCGCGGCGTATGTCACACCGGAAACAGCTGACATAGAAGCGCTGAAATCTGCACTGAAGGAAACCCTGCCGGACTACATGATCCCGGCCTTCTGGATGACGCTGAGCGGGCTTCCGGTTACCGCAAACGGCAAAGTAGACCGCAAAGCCCTGCCTGAGCCGGACATCGAATCAGGAAGCGGAGAATACAAAGCG
>NZ_JALAMR010000036.1:0-1073 GCF_026790125.1 Bacillus sp. N12A5
AAATCTTCAAATCTCCTAATCTCAATGAAGGAATCTCCATGTTCTGCATATTGAACATCACGCTGAACAGCGGGCTTCGGCTTGTGTCCCTTGTAAGCGGAAGTTTTTCAATGAGCTCCTCAAGCGGATAGCTCTGGTGCTCGAATGCTTGAAGGCTGGCTGTTTTGACCTCTTCAAGGAATTGCGCAAAGGTTTTATCTTCCGCAGGCGCCGTTCTTACTGCGACCGTATTGACAAACATCCCCGGCACTCCTTGCAGATCAGGATGTGTTCTTCCCGCCGTCGGTGAGCCGACAATGATATCGTCCTGTGACGCGTACTTAGAAAGGAGCACATTGAACGCCGCCAGCAGAAACATATACATTGTGGTGTCTGTTTCTGCCAAGAGTGATTTGATTTGATCCGTAATTTGCTTATCAAGGCCAAACATCACGCGCTCTCCGGCAAAGCTCCGTTCAGCAGGACGCTCGAAATCCGCCGGAAGATCAAGAATCGGAAGCTCGCCTTTAAAGGTGTCGAGCCAGTATGCTTCATCTTTTTGATGATCAGCATGTTCTTTGTGCCAAACAGCGAAATCTTTATAGTGAATCTGCGGCAGCTCAAGATCAGCGCCTTGATATATTTTGGCGAGATCACCGATCAGAATGCCTGTTGAACTGCCGTCAGTGATGATATGGTGCATATCAATGAGCAGCAGGTGGCGTTCTTCCTCTAGCTGGACAAGCTTCGAACGGACGAGCGGTGCGCGGTTTAGTTCAAACGGCTGAATGAACGCTTTGATCATTTCCTCCGCGTCTTCTTCCCGTCCCTTGGCAGCCTCCAGCTGGAACGATACGTTTTTATGAACAGTTTGTACAACTTCTCCGTCGATCATGTCAAACGATGTACGGAGGATTTCGTGCCGGTTGATTAATTGCTGAATCGCGTTTTCAAGCCGGTCTTTATCTACTTCTCCCTCCAGCAAAAGTACAGCGGGGACGTTGTAGCTTGTGTTTGCTTGTCCAAGCTGATTGAGGATATACATTCTCCGCTGGGCCGGGGATACAGGATAATGCTGCTGATAAGGTGCTTGC
>NZ_JALAMR010000037.1:0-742 GCF_026790125.1 Bacillus sp. N12A5
TTAAAGATTACAAAGGGATATATGAAGACTTCGGTTGGATTTATATAAATGGCCCCTGGCTTAGTGGAATTCGATATTGGCAAAAAGAAGATGATGGTCAAAATGAAATCTTCTCGGATCGCCAATCAAAGAGTAATTATTATAAAAGATTGATGAATTATTCTTCTGGGTTAGGTTTCATGTGTTTGTTTTTTTCTTATATGATCTATAAGGATTCAGGTTTATATTTAACTGAAGGTCTTTGGAGTATGAAAGGTGCATGGTTTTGGAAAGCATTTTTATTTGAAACTCCATTCGCTCTTTTGAGGTCGCTTCCCGCCCTAATGGTTGTTTTATTTGCCATCAGTTTCTATAAAGTGTATCGAAAGTATTCAATGTTAATAGAAAAATAATGCAATTATAGCGTAAGCGCGTTAATCGCTTCCCCACTTGTAAATTTATCCAAAAAGAAAACCACCTTCAACTTTTAGACTGTGTCTACAAGTTGGGGTGCACTTCATTTTTGGCTCTTTTGTTAAAAATCATCCACTCTTTTTCTTACTTTTTTACTTAGCTTAAAGCCGAACCTATTTACATACTCTTCATTTTTCGCCATGATTTGATAAGCCTCCATTATCGGCAAGGTACGAATTAAAATGTAGACACCAATAGCTATCTAAACAACACAAGCTGGATAAAGCCTGAGACGATGTGTTTTCTTTCCAGAAAAAAAGGAATTCCCCCTGCTACAATGGAACAAACA
>NZ_JALAMR010000037.1:747-983 GCF_026790125.1 Bacillus sp. N12A5
TTTATGGTGATGTTGGTCAAAAACCAGAGCTTCTTTCTTCAGTACCTTGTATTTATCTTCAGCCGCAATCAATCCAGTCACAATTGCCCCAATGCCAAGTACAGCGATAATCATGATAAGAAGTGTATAGATGGCTGATACTTGTTTAAAAACCAAATAAGGGACAGTGGATAAAATAAGCAGGCTCAGCCCGAAAGAAACATATTTGGAAACTTTGCGTTCTTGCAATAAAAAGC
>NZ_JALAMR010000037.1:996-2023 GCF_026790125.1 Bacillus sp. N12A5
ATAATCAATTGATACTTCAAATTTTATGCCTGTCCAGAAAATATTTTTTGAATCAAAAGGAGTAAATATTTCCAAAAATAAACATATAATCCCTCTTCGTTCTTTAGCATAGATAAACAGTTTATTTCTTTCCACTTTTTATCCTTCCTCCTTCATGTAACGGACATGAAAGAAGCATTAAAAGACGAAACATCAAATGACCATCTCCGAGATTGCTGAGATATTATCCCTTAAAATTGACAGTACCAAAAAATCGCAATTTCCTTTGCCGTTGGGAAGTTGGAATAAAGCATAGTATCAACTCCCCCTATTACAAAGCGGTTTTTGGCATAAAAACGACAAGCTGTAACATTAATATCTTGTGTTTCTAACATAAGACCGCTAAAGTTATTCTCCTTTGCCCACTCAATAGCTTTATTTAATAATGCTGTTCCAACACCTTTCTTTCTATAATCTTTGGCAACAGCAATGTCCTCTATTAGTGCATATCCATTCCAATTAGAACGAATCTTAATCCGACCGATGCAGTTGTTTTCATCATATTGTAAAAAAACAATTTTTCCCTCTTCTTCAATATAACTAACATCAATTTCACCATCTTCATATTTCTTGACATAAGGTTCAGAAAATAATCCCTCTGTATATTTCCAAATATTGTTTTTAAACGTAGGTATAATTCTGCCTGAAACAACGAAAGGTTCATTTGGTTTATTGAAATCTTTCATATTAAATTCATCTTAATTATCATATCAATCTCCTTCCCAACGACATTATATTTAAAGCAGCTTGTATGAAGCATAATCAACTTCCATTATATGTCACTTTACAAACAAAGCAATAACCGCTTTTTAAACAACAAACTTTGTGAAAACAGGATTTACCTAAGGTGTCCACCGACCTTTGTTTCCAGCATTTTTAGTAACTGGAGTAAAAGCAAATCAAAAAAAAAGAACCCATGAACCCCTTATATTGAAGGGTTCATGGGTCTTTTATTGAGACGGATTAACACTATTACGCTTCTTCTGCT
>NZ_JALAMR010000038.1:0-664 GCF_026790125.1 Bacillus sp. N12A5
AGATCAAACTTGGACGTTCCTTGATGGGACTCATAAGGAGAAATGCTTAAATTCTGCAATGCAAGCTGTTCTTTATCAGGGTTTTCTGTCGTCACCATCACGTTAAACAATGGATTTCGGCTCATATCCCGCGGTAGATCAAGCTGATTGACCAAGTCCTCAAATGGATATTCCTGATGTTCAAGCGCTGACAGGTTTGTCTGCTTCGCTTTTTCCAGAAGTTCTGCAAAGGTTTGCTGTTCTTCCGCTTCCATTCTTAAGGCAAGCGTATTGACGAACATTCCCGGCATATCTTGGACATCGGCATTCGTCCGGCCGGCAGTGACGGAGCCAATGACGATATCCCGCTGTCCGGAAATTTTGCTTAAAAAGACGTGGAAAACCGCGTGAAGCACCATGTGCAGAGTCGTTCCGGTTTCTGCGAGCAGCTTTTCTACCGCTTTTGCCGTCTCGCTTCCAGTACGGAATCGGACCGTATCCCCTTTAAAGCTTTGCACAGGCGGACGGGCGTAATCGAGCGGCAGATCAAGCTCAGGCAAATCGCCTGAAAGAACCGACAGCCAATACGCCTCATGCTCCTTCATTCGTTCCTTTTGCTCAGCTTCATTTTGCCAAACGGCGAAATCTTTATAATGAAGCGCCGGCTCCGGAAGCAGCTCGCCTT
>NZ_JALAMR010000038.1:819-1017 GCF_026790125.1 Bacillus sp. N12A5
AATTCCTTGATCCTTTGGTCCGCTTTGTCTTCTTCCGCTTCAAACACATGAAGGTCTATCGCCGCCTCCTCCGCAATGCGCTGAACAGGCTCACCGTTTGCTTCCATAAATGATGTGCGCAATGACTCATGGCGGTTCACAAGCTGATTCAGTGAGTCGCGCAGGCGTGAAATATCAAGCTCGCCTTCCATCAAGAGA
>NZ_JALAMR010000039.1:0-532 GCF_026790125.1 Bacillus sp. N12A5
AATATTTGTACAACGATAGCCTTTCTGTAATTGCTCGTTCAGCCATTGCTCCTCTTTTTCAATATCAAAAAACATCCTACATTTCTTCATTTGATTCACTTCCTTCGTACAGGGATAAAATATGCAATAACCTGTTTTGTTCCATTTTCAAAATGGCGCTTCCTTCTTCAGTGATCATATAAACTTTTCTCCGGCCTGATTCTCCAACAGGTTCAATCCAACCATGCTTATTCAAGTTTTCAATCGCACCGTATAATGTACCAGCTGCTAAAATAACAGTACCGTTACTTATCTTTTCTATCTTCTGCATTACGGCATAGCCATGGAGCGGCTCACGCAAAGCTAATAAAATATAATGCATGGTTTCAGACAACGGTAATAATTTATGTTTCATGTCTTCACCCTCTCTTCAGTTCAACTGTATAGTTCAACTTAATAATAACGTAATACAGTTCAACTGAATAGTCAACAACATTTTCAAAATTAGTCAAAGGAATTCAAAGTAAGAAGCTTGATGAGAAGGGGAAAATCA
>NZ_JALAMR010000039.1:621-857 GCF_026790125.1 Bacillus sp. N12A5
AAGATAGATGTTTAACTTTTGTTCAAAAACAGGATTTCAAACACTTCAGTGAATATTATATGTTGGGCGTTGAACAAAGAAACAAAATAAAAATAGAAGTGGGATTATATTGGGAAGGCAGCATAAATAAAAAAAATCCCTCAAGCATTCTTTGTTGAACGAAGGAAGGATTTTTTTGATGAAAACCAGTAAAAGCGAAAAACATCTAAAAGAAAAACCAATATTATTATCCAATT
>NZ_JALAMR010000040.1:0-1258 GCF_026790125.1 Bacillus sp. N12A5
GGGACTGACCCCCGTTTTTGAGACAGGGATCAAAACACCTTTTAAACAGCCAATTGCCGATAGTTTATCGGTGATTGGTTGTTTAGTTTCGTTTGAATACGAATATTGTTATAATAATGAATGTATTCTGTGACAGTGCGTTCTGCGATGGCGGTCGTAGTTCGATCAATGCTGTTAAGATAGAACGTTTCAGACTTTAGTGAGGAATGAAACGATTCGATGGAGGCATTATCAGCGGGCGTCCCTTTGCGGGACATGCTCATGGTAATGCCTTTTGTGTTAACAGCTTTTTGATACTCGTAAGATGTATATACAGAACCTTGGTCACTATGTAACACGCAGTTCTCAGGCAGTGTTGGCAGCTGATCAAGTGTGTCTAAGACAAAGTCTGTGTCCTGCTTATCGCCAATCGTAAAAGCAATCACTTCTCCATTGTATAAATCTAATATACTGGAAAGGTACAATTGTTTCTGTCCATAAGGCAAATATGTGATGTCCGTTACTAGTTTTTCAAGAGGGCGATCAGACTGAAAGTTCCGATCCAATATATTATCGACCACGGCATATGGCTGCCCATTCTTCTTGCGCTTTTTCACCTTAACCCGGCACTGCCATTGATTTTTCTGCATAATGCGTTGAACAGTTTTATGGTTAATACGCATTCTCTTTTTTAGTATGGCTGTGATTTTTCGATACCCATATCGATACTTGTGCTCTCGGCACAACGTGCCGATTTGTTTTTCCAAGTGGCGCTTGGGATGATCCCTCATCAGATTCTTCTTCCAACGATAATAAGACGCTCGAGAGATACCTAAATGAATACAGATATCCTGTACTGTCATTGTGCCGTACAATAATTCTACAAGTTCGACTGACGTTTCGCTATCAACTTCCTTTCCAATTCGTTGTACTTTTTTAAAACTTCATTCTGCTGTCTCAGATAACGATTCTCTGCCTGCAGTTTCTCTAATTCGGAAGAATACTCCGGACCTTTTCCGTAAGTGTATTGCTTTCCAACAGGCTGTTCAAATCGATGTGTTTCCCCAGCCTTATGCCATCTAACCCATGTCTGAACCTGTGTCTTATTCTTAATATTCAATTTCTGCATGATCTCTTTCATAGGCACGCCTGCCAATCTCATTTCTACAGCCTTCTGTTTCACTTCAACCGGATAACTCACTCTTGTCCCCATAGAAAAAACACCTCCAAGTCTAATTTCGGATAACAATCATCCGTTTTCAAACTTGAAGGTGTTTTT
>NZ_JALAMR010000041.1:0-756 GCF_026790125.1 Bacillus sp. N12A5
TGGCCATAGGTTTCACCAAAGCTAAGATCGCCCCCGCCACACCAAGCAGAATCCCGATGATCAGGTGAAAATCCGCGGCTACCGCATTGAGCCCAAAGAAATTGAAACGGTCATGCTCAGCCTCAGCGGCATTCAAGAAGCGGTTGTGCTAGCAGTTTCCGAGGGCGGGCTTCAAGAGCTTTGCGCGTATTATACGGCGGATCAAGCCATTGAAACAGCAGAGCTCCGGAACCAGCTTTCCCAAACACTGCCGTCTCATATGATTCCTGCTTTCTTTGTGCAGGTTGACGAGATTCCGCTGACGGCAAACGGGAAAACCGACAGAAACGCATTGCCGAAGCCGAACGCGGCACAATCCGGACGCAAGGCCTCAGCCGCGCCGGAAACAGCGCTTGAAGAGAGCCTATGCCGCATTTGGCAGAAAACGCTTGGCATAGAAGCGATCGGCATTGATGACAATTTCTTTGATTTAGGCGGCCATTCATTAAAAGGGATGATGCTCATCGCCAACATTCAGGCCGAATTGGAGAAAACCGTACCGCTTAAAGCGCTGTTCGAGAAGCCGACTGTTCGCCAGCTGGCGGCTTATATGGAGGCATCGGCAGTTTCAGGCGGCCATCACGTGCTTAAACCGGCTGACAAACAGGATATGTACCCATTGTCATCCGCGCAGAAACGGATGTATGTATTGAATCAGCTTGACCGGCAGACGATCAGCTACAACATGCCATCTGTTCTCTTGATGGAAGGCGAGCT
>NZ_JALAMR010000042.1:0-613 GCF_026790125.1 Bacillus sp. N12A5
ATCTTCCACATCACGCTGCGCAACTTTTTCTCCATTTGCGAGTATGATTACTTCGTCAAGCAGGGTTTCAATTTCATCAATCTCGTGCGTTGCGATCACCACAACCTGCTGCTCAAAATCAATGTAAGACACCAGGCTGTTTACGATGGAATCCCTGACCATCGGATCAAGCCCGGAAAAGGGTTCATCCAGCAAGATGACGGATGCCCTTCTTGCCAAAGCAAGGACGATTTTCAGCCTTCCCCGATTTCCTTTTGATAGCTTTTTGATCTTTTTTCCCGGATCAAGCTGCATTTCATTCAACAGCTTATAGGCCTGTTCTGTTTGAAAATCAGGAAATTGCGATTGGTAAAAGTTCACCATATCTTTAACAGTAAAATGCGGATAAAACATATCAAGCTCTGTGAGATAAGCCGTTTGAAGGACCATATCTCTCGTTACCGGCTTTTCATCCGCTCTAACGAATCCTGAAGTCGGAAAGAGAAGGCCAGCCATCATTTTTAAGGTCGTTGATTTGCCGCTGCCGTTCGGCCCGACCAAACCATAAATCCGCCCCGATGATAAGGTGATCGACACGTCATTGACGGCAGTTTGGCGGCCGTATTTTTTTGAT
>NZ_JALAMR010000043.1:0-533 GCF_026790125.1 Bacillus sp. N12A5
CTGCTTTAATGATCGCAACGATGGCATTTATGCTGTCGGCTGTTTTTAGAAACAGCTCACTTGCAGTAGGCTTTTCCATCTTTTTATTGGTAACGGGTACGACAGCCACTGCATTTATTGCGATGAAGTTTGATTGGGCAAAGTATATTTTATTTGCCAATGTCAGTTTAATGCAATATGTAGAGGGGACACCGTTAGTAGAAGGGATGACAATGACTTTCTCCGTTATTATGCTGGTGATTTACTTTATTATCTTCCTGTTGCTTGCTTTCGGAACCTTCATGAAACGGGATATTGCAAACTAATGAAAAAAGCTGTTTTGCTTAAGCAAAACAGCTTTTTTATCGAAATAAAAACTGCAGGTTTTCACCTGCAGTTTTGCATATCAATTTATGCTTACGCTTCTTTAGTTACGTTAGCAGCTTGTGGTCCGCGGTTACCTTCAACGATTTCGAAAGAAACAGCTTGGCCTTCTTCTAAAGTTTTGAAGCCTTCGCCTTGAATAGCAGAGAAATGAACGAATACATCGTCTT